>NZ_JBQKHJ010000023.1:0-57158 GCF_052118345.1 Prevotella sp. LCP21S3_D2
CATGATATGTCCCTTATATTCCCACGGTCCGAGCGGATTCTTGCTCATCGCATAACCGATGCCCTCAGGACAGCAGGTAGAAGCATAAGCCAGATAATAATTGCCATTGCGTTTCCAGAACCAAGGACCTTCCTGATAATCCTGAATCTTCGAAAAGTGCATGATGGAATCAGAATAAGAAATCATGTCCTCGTTCAGTTTCACTGCCTTCAACTCCGGGTTGCCCCAATACATGTAAGCCTGATTATCATCATCTATCCATACGGTAGGGTCGATGTCGAACCAGTCGCCCTCCCATGCCAAAGGCTTTCCGATAGGATCCTTAAACGGTCCGTATGGACTATCTGCTACCAGCACTCCGATGCCATGACCGTGGATAGGACAATACATATACCATTTGCCATTGCGCTCGATGACCTGCTCTGCCCAGGCACCATTCTCGCCCTTGAACCACTTGAAGTCTTTCAATGAGGCTACGGCACCACGGTCTTGCCAGTTTACCATATCCGTTGAGGTATAGAGCAGCCAGTCTTTCATCAGGAACCCCTCAGCCCCATCCTCATCGTGGGTGGTATAGAGATATACCGTATCGTTGTGCACATAAGGTGCAGGATCGGCCGTGTACTTGGTCTGGATGATTGGCAAGTTGATGTTCTGTGCTGTTGCTGCAGTTCCCATGCCAGCCAAAAGCAGGGATAAAATCATTCTGTATCTGGTCATTTTATGATTTAAATTAATTATAGTATATTAAATTGTTATTTGTTGCTGCAAAGGTAAGCAAAAAAGCAGAATTCTACTTTTTCACATGTTTCAAATAGTTTAAATGATGTAACACTTACATCTGTACCTTTACAGCCTTACTGCTTTTCCGTCATATTCCACACTCTTGCTTGCCAGCATAGGCTGATTGCCTGCACTGCTATCAGTACCCTCCAACACGATGTGAAACTTGCGATACCCAACAAGAAAAAAAACAAGAAATACAAGGATTTCCATCCTGTCAATGAGTTCCCAAATAGAAAACGCAGACTTCAGACCCAAGAAACGGTGAGTTTTAGAGGAGAAAGCTATGAGTTAGGATTTTTAACTAAAGCTCTAAAGTAGCCGCGTAAGAGGAAAATCAAATTTGCTTCTCTAAGTATTTTATCGCTACAACCTTATATATATTCATAAATTGCACTAAGTAGAGTGCAATTTACGTTAAAAATTGCACTGAGTAGAGTGCAATTTCGTATTTAATTCGTATATTTGCACCCATAAAGAACAATATAACAGCCATAATATGGAACAATTACAAGCAACATTCGACAAATTGCTGAGAGAAACGCATACTACGTTTCATCGCTATATGTATAATCGCATCAATTGGGATGCTCGTATGATTGGATTAATGGGACCAAGAGGTGTCGGTAAAACAACTTTGGTGCTTCAACACATCAAAGAACAACTACCAAGAAAAGACACTCTCTATGTACAGGCAGAAGATTTTTATTTTGCCAGTCACAGACTCACCGAACTGGCAGATTCATTTGCAAAGATGGGAGGAAAGTATCTTTTCATTGATGAAATCCATAAATACAAGGATTGGGCAAGGGAGCTGAAATTGATATATGATTATCATTCTGAACTCCATATAATGTTTACAGGGTCATCAGTTCTCGACATAGCAAAGGGGGCATTTGACCTGAGCCGTCGTGCACTTATGTACAAGATTCAAGGACTCTCGTATCGCGAATATCTGGAACTCTTTCATGGAATCCATTTTCCTGTATGTACGTTAGACCAGCTCATGCAACAGGAAGTCGATATACCAAATGGTTTCTTGCCTCTAGAACATTTCGCTGACTATCTGCAACGAGGATATTATCCTTTTTCTGATGGCGACATCAGAATGTATATTCAGCAAGTAGTCAATGCAACGATAGAAACCGATATTCCGCAATATGCAGACCTTACGGTTTCAACAGCAAGAAAGCTCAAAAGACTACTTGCCATCATCGCTCAAAGTGCGCCATTCAAGCCTAACATGAGCCAGATAGGAGGTCAACTTGAAGTTTCAAGAAACAATATAGCCGACCTTTGCGCCTACTTGGAGAAAGCAGGACTTATAGGGCAACTCCGTACTTCAACAGGTGGCATTCAAGGTTTAGGCAAAGTGGATAAGATCTATCTGGATAATCCAACACTCATTTATACCCTTGCTGGAAAGAGTGTGGAGATAGGAACAGTTAGAGAAACTTTCTTCTTCAATCAGACACGCTCTCTCATGCCTGTCACAGTATCCCCTATATCAGATTTTCTGATTGACGGGAAATATACATTCGAGGTTGGCGGAAAGAAGAAAAAGCAAAATCAGCTACAGAACATAGAGAATGGATATGTGGTAAAGGATGATATAGAAACGGGCTATGGCAACATCATTCCGTTATGGATGTTTGGCATGCTCTATTGATAGATAATCCTTTATTATAGAAAAGATGACTCCGCATTTTTTGCAAGGTCATTTTTTCTGTTGCTACTCCCCAAACTTCCACCAATCCAATACGAGAGTCTTATCTTCATCAATCATAAAGTTCATACCAATCTTTTCCACGGTTTTGCCTCTTAGGGCAAAAGCATCAGCATAATGCTTGTTGTTAATTTGGTCAAGAGCCTCTTGTGCCGACTTATTAAATTTCAGTTCTATCACATAGATGGTATCCTTTGTTTCCATCGTAATGTCTGTTCTTCCCCGGAAAGTATGCTGTTCCACCAATATACGGAAATTCGCAAGCAGGGCAAAGATGATATACATTGTCTGCTGATAATGCCCCTCATAATCGGTATTATCGCAATAAGGTACCGTCTCCCAGAACGTTTTCAATAGCAGAAGAGCACCATCCATGTTACCCTTATTGATAAGAGCCGACATCTTGGCCACGGTCGTATTGCACATTGCAGACTTTGCCGCCAAATAATGCGGCAACATACTGCGATACAAACCTATCCTCACTTCTTTGTTAGGCAGAGCCAAGGTATAGAGTTCCGTTTCAGGATCATAATTCTTGATTGTGATATAACCACTCTGATAAAGCAAAGGCATGATAGTAGTCATCGTCTCAGTGGCTGCATCGAAATCATCCTTTGATGCATCCATCTGTTCACCCAGGTCAATCGGTGTAAAGTCATATTTCCGCATCATATTAAGGAGATAAGTAGGAGAGCCTGAGCCAAACCAATAGGAATCAACCTTTCGCTTTGAAAAGCAAGTGAGCAAACTGTATGGATTGAATATGTCAGAAGAAGGCCAAGCGAAATGATAGCCATCATAATTTTCCTTCAACTTTTCCAAAGTTTTATCATACGACAAGCCCAACACATCTGCCATCTGCTGAATATCTTCATGCATTTCTGTCACAAGTTCCTCCTTGGTAATGCCGCAAATGCCAGCATATTCTGTATCCATACTCACATTTGTGATATTATTGAGTTCACTGAATATACTAAGTTGCGAGAACTTGGTGATGCCTGTCAAGAAGACGAAACGCAGCATTCGGTCGCTATCCTTTAGGGGACTATAGAAATTGCGCATCACCTCCCTTAAGACGCCCAAGCTGGTATCCTCATGTACCACATCAAGCAAAGGAGCATCGTATTCATCGATGAGCACAACGACCTTCTGCCCAGTCTGTTCATATACTGTTTTTATCAAATTAAACATACGGATATTCGGGTCAGGAGACTCATTGACGATGCCAAATTTTTCTTCATTTGCATTCAATATATACAAGAGATAGCGCACCAATTGGTCTTTCTCCATGTGCTTTCCACCTGCCAAACTAAAATGAAGTACAGGGTATTTCGTCCAATCTTTTTCTAACTTTTCGATGGCAAGCCCCTTAAAGAGTTCCTTCTTTCCCTCGAAATAGCTCTGCATAGTAGAGACGAGGAGTGATTTTCCAAAACGACGTGGACGATTCAAGAAGAAATACTTTCCACTCGTATGAGTCATACGATAAATGAACTCCGTCTTATCTACATAGAGAAAGTCCTCCTCTCGAATCTCAGAGAAGGTCTGCATGCCTATTGGATATAACTTCGTTGCCATATTATCAACTATTTACCTTTAACGTTGGCAAAGATAAGCAAAAATCCCGAAACCGCCAAGCGATTTCGGGATTTATTATGTTGACACACCCTCTTTTATTTTTTTACCTATCTCTCAGATGCTCATGCCTCTATCACCCAATCCTCAATAGTACCTTGGGTAGAATCGAAATTGATGCCAACCTTGGTAATTGGCAAGCCACAAAGAGCGAATCGCTGGCGATAGTTCTTCAGATTGATTTGCTGCATTGCCGCCTGAGCACTCTTATTCAGCTTCAATTCAACCACATAGAGGTCGGTCTTGGTAAGGAGTACAATATCTACCCTGCCACGTGGCGTATGCACCTCCACATCCACCAGGTAATTGGTTAAGAGAGTAAAGATGATGAAGAGCATCTGCTGATAATGCCCCTCATAATTGGTCACGTTGCAGTATGGCACCGTACCCAGGAAGTCTTGCAACAGATGCAAAGCACCATCCATGTTGCGCTTGCCAATAAGCAATGCCATTTTGGCTATTGCCACATTGCCCCGTTCGGCAGAGACACCATCCACGTAGTTTGGCAGAAGATTATCAAACAACCCTACCTTGATTTCCTTGTTTGGAATATCTAGAGTATAAATCCTCGTTTCCGGATCGTACTCCTTAATGGTAACATATCCACTCTGGTAGAGCAACGGCGTGATGGTCTTCATATTCTCCGTTGGTGCATTAAAGGATGAGCTGACTGCTTCTGTCGGGGCTATCTCCGTTGGCAACACGCCAAACTGCCTCAACATATTAATAAGATAAGTTGGCGTACCAGAACTGAACCAGAATGCCCCCAATTCCTTTTTCGAGAAACAGTTGAGCAGACTGTATGGATTGAAAACGTCTGGCGATTTTTTAGAGAAATGATAGCCATCATAATTCTCCTTGAGCTTTGCAATCATCATTTCTCTAGAATATCCAAGTGCGTCAGCAAGCATATCGATGTCATCCGACATATTTTCCAGAAGTTCTTCTTTGGTGATGCCGCAGATTCCTGCATATTCATCGTCCATCGACACATTTGTGATATTGTTCAGTTCACTGAAGATGCTAACTTGCGAGAACTTGGTGATACCTGTAAGGAAAAGAAAACGCAGTTTTGCCTCACTATATTTCAGAGGACTAAAGAAGTTACGCATGATATTGCGCAACACATCCAGTTGCTCTTTCTCGTGAGCCACATCCAGCATAGGCGCATCATATTCATCGATGAGCACAACCACTTGTTTTCCGCTCTTCTCATAAGCAGTATTGATGAGGTCGATGAGTCGGTTATTTGCCCCGATACGTGGCTCGTTTATACCCCATTTCTTCTCTTGATCTTCCAGGATATAGCCCAAATACAATTCCAGCTGCTCTGGTTCCATGTGCTTGCCACCGCTCATGTCAAAATGGAGGACAGGGTATTCCGTCCACTCCTTTTCTAATTTTTCAACTGCCAATCCCTTGAACAATTCCTTCTTTCCCTCGAAATAGCTCTGCATAGTAGAGACGAGGAGTGACTTTCCGAAACGACGTGGACGACTCAAGAAGAAATACTTTCCACTCGTATGAGTCATACGATAGATGTACTCCGTCTTATCTACATAGAGAAAGTCCTCCTCTCGAATCTCAGAGAAAGTCTGCATGCCTATTGGATATAACTTCGTTGCCATATTATCAACAATTTACTATTTACGTTGGCAAAGATAAGCAAAAATCCCGAAACCGCCAAGCGATTTCGGGATTTATTCTGTATAGAACTGTGTACCCAATACCTTGAAGGGAATTTTATCACTTTATCAACGTTTATCAAAGAGTTTATAGGATGTAACAAGTAAGAAGAGGGTGCGTCATAAAATGAGATGAGGTGTTTTGGTTAAATCTCCAAACATTTTGGGAGTTTTTCATCTTTTATAGGCACCAATCGCTTACGTGAAAAAGTTTTTTAGCGAAAAAAGTCTCATAGTCTCATTTTTACCCAAAAAGCACGGCTTAAATACCTGATATATAAAGAATTAATAACAATGATACTTCTCGGTTTTAGCGCCGAGAAGTCTCATTGATGTATCATGGAAGTATCATTGACTGAACTTTTAGCTAATGCGTCTATTATTTCAGTTTTATGAAATTGATAGTGTCTACCTTTCTAGTTTATAAAGTAAAAAAGCATCTACTAAAATCAGGAAAAGTCAGTTCATCAGATGGTCCCTTTATGCCCTTCGGTTGGTCTTTCTGTGCCCGTTACACGGGCATCCGTAGCCCACCAAGTGGGCATCTGCAGCCCCTGTGCTGGGCAACCACTGCCCATAAAGCGGGCAACGAGTGCCCAAACATCGGACTCATTTTTGGGCAATATTCTTTTGATTCTTTGCGATATTTAGCATGTCCACGGCGACCGAGAAGGGTGTGTCATGGACTTATGACACACCCTCTTTTCATATTTACTCAGCTCCTTGATGATTTTCTCAAGTTACTTAATATTCTATAGAAACATCCAGTTTCTTCAAATCCTTATCAGCTGAACTGCTGCCGTAATAAACCTCATAGTTACCTGCCTTGGCACGGACGGTATTGGTTGCAGCATCGAAGAGTTCGAAGTTTCTGCTATCCAGCGTGATGACAGCCTCAGCAGTCTTTCCTGCCTTCACCTCCACTCTCTCGAAAGCCTTCAAGCTCTTCAATGGGCCATCGGTGTCAGAAGGGTCTTTCACATACACCTGCACCACCTCGGTTCCATCTTTCTTGCCAACATTACTTACCGGTACCTTCAGCGTAATCTTCTCACCCTTCTTCAGGATAGAGTTGGAAAGTGTAGCATCGCCAATACGGAAAGAAGTATAGCTCAAGCCATAACCGAATGGGAAGAGCGCATCGTTCATATAACGATAGGTTCTGCCCTTCATACTGTAGTCCTTGAAATCAGGAAACTGCTCTGAATTTTTATAGAACGTAATAGGCAACTTGCCGGCAGGATTGTACTCTCCGAAGAGTACACGAGCCACTGCCTCACCACCTTCCTGACCAGGATACCAGGCTTGGAGAATAGCATCGCAACTCTCTGTCTCTGGAGTCAAGGCGATAGCCGAACCCGAACAGTTGACAAAGACAACCTTTTTGCCCGCCTCCTTTAAAGCCTTCAGGAAATTGCGCTGAACCTTTGGCAATTCTATGTTGGTGCGGTCACCACCCTTGAAGCCAGGAATCTCGATAGGCATTTCCTCACCTTCCAACTGTGGAGAGATGCCACCTACGAAGACTACAGTCTCGCAATCCTTCAACTGCTTGAGCGAAGCCTGATAGTCGATAGGATTCTCATGCCCGATATTGAACTTCATATTGGCATTATAATTTGGCATTTCCGCATAGCGTATTTCTATCTGATACTCCTTACCTTTCACGCCCTCAAACTCGATGCGGGATTCTGCAGTACGCCAATCGCTCTTTTCTGATTTTTTCTCACCATTCAGATAAACCTCATAATGACCGCAGGCAGCCACATCGAGTAATACCTTGGCGTTCTGCTTAGGACGGAATACGGTTTCATACTTGGCAGAAAATCCTGTGAGCTTCACGTTTGGAGCAAAGGCATGCTGACCATAGGTAGTTACCTGCACAGGATTCTTTTCCTGGGTGATGGTAACAGGCTTACCTTCCATTTCACGATTGTTCCAGAAAGTGCCCTTAAAGCCCATCTTGCCATCCATGCTACACTGGTCGAAGTAAGAATCCAAAGTCTGGTCGTTCACCAGGTCGCACCCTTTAAAGGTGACGACCTGGTTTTTCTTCAAACGACTCTTGATACCATCCAGGATGGTAATTGTCTGTCGTGGAGTACCATTATAGTTTCCCCACATCATCGGTTCGTTATCCACATTTGGTCCGATGAAAGCAATCTTCTTTACCTTTTTATCAAGAGGTAATACCTCATTCTTGTTTTGGAGCAGCGTCATGGTCTGCAGAGCCATATCGAGCGAGAGCTGGCGATGCGCCTTGCTGCAAAGTACAGATACAGGAATCTTCGACCATGATACTATCTTGTTGTCATCCATCTCACCCAAGTCGAAACGACCTTCGAGCAGACGAATCACATGCTTATCAACTTCTTCTTCAGTCAGGGCACCATACTTCACAGCCTCAGGCACCGATTTATATATATAATTAAATCCACATTCTACATCGGTTCCAGCCAATACACCCTTAGCTGCTGCATTTCTGGCATTGCTTGAAACCTTATGATTCTCCCAGAAATCAGTAACAGCACCACAGTCGGAAACTACCAGGTACTTGAATCCCCACTCATCCCTGAGAATCTGCTGCAAAAGGCGGGTGTTGCCGCAGCATGGTTCATCATCCCAACGCTGATAGGCACACATCACCTCACGCACCTTGGCATCCTGCACCAGTGATTTGAAGGCAGGCATATAAGTTTCCCAAAGGTCGCGCGGTGTAACATCGGTAATATTGTCTGTATGGCGAGCCCATTCTGGTCCGCTATGAATTGCATAGTGCTTGGCACAAGCCAAGAGTTTGCGGTATTTAGTATCTTCAGGTCCCTGCAATCCGCGCACCACGGCACATCCCATCCTACTGGTAAGATAAGGATCCTCACCATAGGTTTCCTGTCCACGTCCCCAGCGAGGATCACGGAAGATATTCACGTTTGGAGTCCAGACCGAGAGGGCATGGAAACGGGTTACATCTCCTCCCTTCTGCTGCAGTTCATTCCATTTGGCACGCATCTCATCAGAAGTTGCATCAAAGACTCTATACACCATTCTGTCGTTAAACGAAGCTGCCATTCCGATAGGTTCCGGAAAGACGGTTACATCTCCCATGTTCGCCACACCATGCAGTGCCTCGCTCCACCACTGGAATCTCTTGATTCCCAATCGTGGGATAGCCGGTGAATCATCCAGCATCAGAGAAGCTTTCTCTTCCAAAGTGAGACGACCACATAAATCTACCGCTCTTTCATGAGCCGAGAGGGCTGGATTCTGATAAGGCAACTGCTGCGCTGAGGCATTGCCGGAGGACATAGTTACCACAAACATCAAAGCTGCGTATATAACATTCTTGTTCATTGTAATTACTATTAAGCTATTAGTATATTAAATTGTTATTTGCACTGCAAAGGTAAACAAAAAAGCAGAATACTATTTTATCACAAGTATCAAATACTTTAAATTATGTAAATTACATCTGTATCTTTACAGCCTTTCCGTCATATTCCACACTCTTGCTTGCCTGCATAGGCTGATCGCCCGCTCCACTATCGGCATCCACCAGTACGATATGGAATCTGCGATGCTGGAGCATTCCCTTATAGCTGCCCTTGCGTGGAGCGATGTTCAGGGTTCTGTCTGCTTCATTCCATACAAACTGGATTTCCGAGAATTTACCCTTCTCGTAATTATAGTTGTCGCCCTCATCCTCATAGAGCATCAATATATCATCCGACATCATTGAATCTACTTTTGGCATCTATAAGAGCAAAAAGTCACCGAACAAGCTGTACGGTGTAACGTCTTTTGTTCTGACGATATCGTTATATCCAAAAGTCTCGAACGAATCCGTTACAAAAACAATTAATTTCAAAGAGCGCATTGTAAATGTTAAACTGAAGTACATCAGTACTTGGTCAACCGAGCATTTGTCCAAAAACTGGGTTACAGAACGAACCAAAACGCTTAGGAAAGTGAGCTAAAATTGGTACAACAAACTGGACACCCTATCAATTAAATATTTAGGAGTGCAAAGGTACAACATTCTTTGCACTCCTAAAATACGTCAAATTTGGGATGCTTACAGAGCATCTTCCACACGTTCCTCTATTGGATATGAATCATTCTGATATATAGGCATCTCTGCCTTAACTCCCATTGCAGGGATAATGATTAAAGACATTATCACAGATATAGCTTTCATTTCTGACGTTGTGACTTGAGTTTTATTTGTGCAACCTTAAGACCTTTGGCTTCAGCCTTAATAATAACATTACCGGGCTTACCGGTAGACTTAATTACAGCACCGACTTTCCCTTTCCATGCTTTATGGTTTGGGCGATGATAGCCCTGAGTTGATTTGGGGTCTGCACTTCCAGATCCAATCAATTCTCCTTCACCAAGCACTGAAAAAGTTATTTCATTGTCGGCAATAGGGACTAAATTCCCATTTTTATCAACGACCTCTGCCAACACAAATATAAGATCCTGATTGTTCGCTGTAAGGATATTTCTATTTGCGGTAAGCTTGACAGCCGCTGGATTCCCGGCTGTTTCCATGATTGATAAATAATCAGTCTCATCGCCATTTTTATCCAGGGCTACAGCTTTTATATTACCCGCCTCATAGGGCACGCTGAATACTGCTTTATACCTTGTGTCATATGTTACTTTTTTGGTATCATATTCTGAGCCATTCACATAAAGTCTTACAGCAGGGAATTTGGTAATAAC
The DNA here is from genome assembly GCF_052118345.1 of Prevotella sp. LCP21S3_D2. Lineage (NCBI taxonomy): Bacteria > Pseudomonadati > Bacteroidota > Bacteroidia > Bacteroidales > Prevotellaceae > Prevotella > Prevotella sp. LCP21S3_D2. The sequence goes on from NZ_JBQKHJ010000023.1 coordinate 10,555, forward strand.
TTCTATTTCTATAGATTTGCCTTCATATCCGGGCCATGTCCAGCTTTCCCATGAAGGATAAGTTCCCCACATACTTTCATTTATAGAGCCATAATACCCCTCTGGCTCTTTCACATACATGAATAATGAAGGCTTATCACTATAAAGAATTTCTCGATAGTGAGATATAGGCTTGCGCTGCCATATCAGGTCGATATCTCCACAATATGAAGAATGCCAGGGCCATTGAGCACTTACAAAAAATTCGGTATTATTTTCACCTGCATAATAATACTTTCCTATTCCTGATTCGCCCAAATAGTCAATTCCGGTCCATACGAAATCACCTATCACATAAGGAAGGTTCGCAGTTCTACTCCAGTTGTCAAAAGCATCGTGGGGATAAGACTCCGTCTGCCACATGATTCTGTCGGGCACACGATTATGATCATCTTCGGCCTTATGCATTAGATAATTATAACCTACTATGTCAAGTTCGGCTGCCAAAGGGTCGAAAATGTCCCACTCATTGTCCCAGGTACACAGAGCACTTGTCACAGGACGTGCCGGGTCGAGTTCCCGGCAAAGGTCAGCAAGTTTTTTAGCAGTCTTCACTACTTCAATCTGCTTACGCTCTATTACTTCATTGCCGATACTCCAGCATATTATGGACGGGTGATTTCTATCACGGAGCACGAGAGACTTGAGGTCGGCGTCCCACCACTGATCAATGTGTTTGGAATAATCAAACGGTCTTTTCTCCCAACGCCATCCATCAAAAGCTTCGTCAATAACGAGGATTCCCTGACGGTCACACTCGTCAAGAAATGACGGTGCTGGATGGTTATGGCTCGTACGAACGGCATTGAATCCAGCCTCCTTAAGCATTTTAACCTTGTGGGCTTCTGCAGCGTCATAGCTTCTTGCTCCGATAAGTCAGTTATCACTATGTACACACGCACCAGTCAACAATACTGGTCTATCATTTAATTTGAACCCTTCAGATACCGAGTATTCAATCTTTCTCACGCCGAAAGTTTCGTCAACAGTATCAATCATGTTTCCATCTTTGTCTTTAAGACAAATTTCCAACGTGTAAATATATGGAGAGTCAATATCCCAAAGTTTTAAGGGGACATCTTTAAACTCTACGTTGTTCGACTCACTGTTTATAGGAGTATTGGTTTCATATAGCAGTTTGCCATCGGAATTCTTTATATAAACCCTTGCTGTGAATCCGTCGGATTGACCGTTTACATCAAACGAAGCCTTGACTGTGGATCTATATTTCTCTACCTTGGGCGTGGTGATATAAACCGACCATGGCTTCACATGCGTGTTTGGCAGATTCAACAGCCACACATGACGATATATTCCCGAACCTGTGTACCATCGTGCGTTTCTTTGTTGTGAATTGTCTACAGAAATCGACAGCTCATTCTCGCCCGGTTTGAGATATGAGGAAAGGTCATATAACACAGATGAATATCCATATGGTCTATGGCCTACTAATGAATCGTTTACAAAGACATGGGCGTCCATATACGCTCCCTCAAGATACAGCAGATGTCTACCTTTGCTTATATCATCGTATGTTGCTACCAATGTTTTCTTATACAAACCTTTACCTGCAGGAAGGTACCCGCCGTCATTACCCATGGCAGCGTCTTCGGTAAAGTCATTCAATATACTCCAGTCATGAGGTAGATCAACCATCTGGAAACTGGTTGGCACCTGCTCTCCTTTATCGTTTTGTACAAGGGTGAATAGCCACGCATCGTCAATCAGTTGTTTTCTTTGCGTAGAGTTTATTGCAGTAATGTTTGATTTGGCATTGATTACCAATGCCGGTGTAAGCATAACCACATAAATTGAGAAAATATATCTTAATATATTCATAAATTTAGCTGTAAACATAAAGGGGGATAAGTATTCCCGTATCCCCCTTTTAAAGATTAAATGAAGTCAGAGGCTTATTTCACTGAAATCTGATTTCCTTTGTAGCGTATCTCTCTGACTTTATCATCACCGACAATCTTTACATTAAACTTGCGAGAGAGAGGCATGCCGTCAAAAGATCCACTGCGTTTGCCTATTGTAAGCCTCTTGGCTTTATCATTCCATTTCAAGGGAATAGTAGAATATTTGCCCTTTTCGTAATTATAATTGTCACCCTCGTCCTCATAAAGCAGGAATGAAGCATCTTTTCCGGGATATACGACTATGTCAATATTATCGTATTTGTTTTCATTGGCATACTGTACGTCAGGACCTAATGTGAGAATACTACCCTCCTTAACATATAACGGACATCTTGAAATAGGTGCATCGGCAGCAATAGTCTGCCCGCCGTCAAATAAATCTCCTGTCCAGAAATCATACCAGCGTATTCCTTCGGGAAGATATACATCATAGGTCTTGGTGGCATTCCAGTCAACTTCTGCAAATTTCCCGGATTTGTCGATCTCTTCAGGAGTAAAGAGCGCTCTGCCTACAGGACAAACTAGCACATTGCGGCCAAACATAAATTCATCGTTTATATCCCATGTGTTTTTATCGTTTTTAAAGTCCATGAAGAGAGCTCTCATGAACGAATCATCATTTTTTGACACTTGCCAGGCGTGGCTATATATATACGGTAGGAAACGATAGCGTAGTTTTACAGCATCTACAAGGGCGTCATAAACAGGTTCTCCCTTTTTTCCATAGAGATATATTTCACGGGGAGCTCCTGTACCATGGCTTCGCATCATTGTCATGAATGCGCCAAGCTGCATCCATCTTACATATAGTTCTCGGAACTGAGGATTGTCTTTTGCTGAAGCCCAACCATTTGTATTGTAGTCGTTGGCAAGAAAACCACTTATGTCTGAATGAACATTTGGATTAGCTGTCAGGGTAAAGTTCAGGCACACAGGTATCTGCTTACGCATTGCATCCCATGTCGAAGCTACGTCACCACTCCATGTATTGGCACCTGTGCGCTGCTGACCTGCAAAATAGGAACGCGTAAAAATAAATGCGCGCTTGGTGCTGTCGACATTGCGCTGATGGTTGTACACGCCCTCTACAGTCATAAGAGGATATGCATTGCGCACCGATCGCAGTGATCCGAGCGCCGTTGGCACATCAAGGTCGCGGTCGTTTTCGTTATAGAAATCGGGGTCGGTAGAGTCCATCCACCAGCAATCAACGCCCATACGGTGGAGACGTGAGAGATTTTTCCAATATATGTCACGGGCTTCAGCGCTATACGCGTCATAGACTCTTGAACCGCTGGGATAATCATCGCGAGGAGGCCAGCCTGGGAGACCACTGGGAGGGAATGTCTCAAAATCAAGCAGGTGACCTTTGCGAGCCAGTTCGCGATAAGGTTTTGTACCTATGCCAAAAGACTGCCATACAGATACGCTTATATGAGCATTCTGATCATGTACATGATCGATCATCTTCTGAGGTTCGGGAAAACCTTCTGCAAGGAATTCCATTGCATTCCAAAGGTAAGGATTGCCCCAGTATTCCCAGTCCTGTACAATACCATCATAGGGGATTTTCAGGTCGCGATATTTATCCACAACCTCAAGTAATTCAGATTGTGTTGCATAGCGTTCGCGGCTCTGATGAAAACCATAGGTCCAAAGGGGAGCCATAGGCACTTTACCAGAAAGATGACGCATACCGGCTATTACACCGTCGGCGTCGCCGCCGTAGATGAAATAGTAGTCTATGATATCACCGACTTCCGATTCGAGAACAAGTTCATCGGCCTTGCCTTTTTCGGGTACCGATATGAACGTTGGAGAATAATTATCCCAGTATACGCCGTAACCTTTGATACTCTGATAGAAGTGAGCATAGTCCTCGGTATTAGTCTGTTCCATACGACGTTGCTCGCCGCGCTGATTTAGTTTGCCGTTTTGAAGCATACCGATACCGTATATAGCCTCGTCAGGTTCTACCGAGAATGTTTGCTTTACCTTATAAGAATTACAGTCAGGACCAGTATGGCGAGGTGTGAAAGCATATTCGCCTTCGGTCATCAAGAGATTACCTTTTGAGTCGGAAAAAGACACCTTACCGTTATCCACTGTGACTGTGAGCTGGTCTGTAGTATATACAGTTTTACCATCCTCTGATTTTTTTACTACTGCAACATTTTCAGGAGCAGCAGTGACTACAAGAGATACATTCTTAGAAGCATCCGCTCCATTATCTTTTGTAACCCTCACTATACCAGGGGTATAGAATTCAATTTTCTGTGCCAGCAAGCCTGGCGAAGAAAAAATGGCAATTACAGCCATAAAAAAAGTTTCTTCATTGTTTTAATAAAAAATACACTACTGTCCAATAAAAAAGGGCAATTCGATCTTTGAAACAGTTGAATTATAGTCTTTTATGCAGTATTTTGCAATGAAACGGACTTGATTTTGTAACTTTGCAGCCAAAAAGAATTGGCTACTATGTTTCAAGACAAATATGTTTTCGCTCAACTTACTGCATTTCTGAATAGAACTCAGTTCAACAACTACGTACGCAAGTATGATGGCAACCGATACGTGAAACACTTCACTTGCTGGAACCAGCTTCTTGCAATGATGTTTGGGCAACTGAGCAATCGTGAGAGTTTACGTGACTTGATAGTTGCATTGGAAGCTCATCGAGCTAAGCAATATCATCTGGGACTTGGACGTAATACTATCGTAAAAGCAACTCTTGCTTATGCCAATCAGACTCGTGATTACAGGATTTTCGAAGACTTTGCATTCTATATGATGAAGGAAACTTGCAAAAAACGAGAAACCAACATTTTGAATATACCAGGAAAGAAGTATGCTTTTGATTCGACAACTATTCCATTGTGTCTTGCAACTTTTCCATGGGCAAAGTTCAGAAGTAAGAAAGGAGGAGTCAAAGCACATGTCTTATATGACGTAGAAGCACAAGTTCCAGCTTTCTATACTGTGACCACAGCATCAAAGCATGATTCTACAGCAATGTCTTCAATTACGTATGAACCAAACAGTTACTACATTTTCGATAGGGCTTATGATACTTTCAAGGAACTTTATAAGATTCATCTTACAGGTTCCTACTATGTAGTCAGAGCCAAAACGAACTTGAAGTACAAAATGGTAAAATGGAAGCGAAGAATGCCAAAGAATGTACTAACTGATGCAGAAGTAAAACTAACAGGATATCTTTCCGAAAAGAAGTATCCTGAATCATTCAGATTCATTCGATACTACGATGAAGAAGATGATCGTGAGTTTACTTTTCTGACGAATGCAAAGCATCTTTCTGCGTTGGATGTCGCGAATCTATATAAAAAAAGATGGTTGGTTGAGCTATTTTTCAAATGGCTAAAGCAGCATCTTAAGATAAAGAGATTCTGGGGCACAACGAAGAATGCTGTACGCATACAGATTAGTGTTGCCATTATCACTTATTGTCTCGTGGCTATTGTGCACCATGATATGCAATTGAAACGCTCGACATATGAAGTTTTGCAGATTCTAAGCATTTCATTGACGGACAAAACCCACCTAAGAGATCTATTTGATAAGACTATTTTCAACGATGTCAAAGAACTCGATTATCCCCTTTTTAAGGGACTGTTTGATTAATTAATTAACGTGTCCAATTTTTATTGTACACTAATGTAAAAAATAAATAAATAATGTCACTACTGTCCCGTAAAAGTGGACTGTGTAACTATTAAGCTATTAGTATATTAAATTGTTATTTGCGCTGCAGAAATAAACAAAAAAGCAGAATACTATTTTATCACAAGTATCAAATACTTTCAATTATGTAAATTACATCTGTACCTTTACAGCCTTTCCGTCATATTCCACACTCTTGCTTGCCTGCATAGGCTGATCGCCCGCACCACTATTGGCATCCACCAGTACGATGTGGAATCTGCGATGCTGGAGCATTCCCTTATAGCTGCCCTTACGTGGAGCGATGTTCAGGGTTCTGTCTGCTTCATTCCAAACAAACTTGATTTCAGAGAATTTACCCTTCTCATAGTTGTAGTTGTCACCCTCGTCCTCATAGAGCGTAAACGAACCGTCTGCACCAGGATAGACACGGATTTCCAGCTCATCCCAAGGCTTCTCTGAACTATACTGCACTTCAGGACCGAATGGCAGGATGGTACCTGCCTTGATGAATACAGGCATGATGTCGATAGGACAAAGGCGCTGGATATCCTGACCACCCTCATACTGGGCATTGCTCCAGAAATCATACCATTTATTACCCTTTGGCAAGTAAACATTCACAGGCGCAGCTGCCTTCCTTACATCAGGATAGATGGTATGACCCTTCTTCTCCTTATCCTTCCAGGTGTATAAAGGATCGGTTACCGGCTTCACCAGAATGTTGCGGCCAAAGAGATACTCATCGTTCAGGCGGGAAGCCTTCTTGTCGTGGGCATAATCCATTACCAGGGCACGCATCATGCTTCCGCTATTCTGTACACAGTCGCCAGCCGTACTGTAGATATAAGGCAAAAGGCGATAGCGCAGCTTGATGGCCTTAATCATAGCATCATAAGCCCAGTCGCCCGGCTTTCCGAATTCATACAGTTCGCTTACCATCGGCGAAGAACAGTGGTTGCGCATCAATGGCATGAAGGTTCCCCACTGCATCCAGCGGGTCTGCAGTTCCTGAAGGGCAGGGTTCTTTGGATTCTGTTCAAACTCCCAGTAGAAGAAACCACCCAGGTCGGTGTTCCAGAATGGGATACCGCAGAGCGAGAAGTTCAAGCCCGATGGAATCTGATTCTTCATCTCGTCCCAGGAAGCCACCACATCACCACTCCAGCAGATGGTGCCATAATGCTGAATACCGAGACTGCCGCTTCGGGTCATCTGGAGCGAACGCTTTGTGTTGCCCTTCATCGCTCTCTGGTGCTCGTAGATGCTCTTGTTGTGCAACAATGGGAAGGCGTTCTTCACTCCCAACCATGAACCATCGAAGGTCTGATAGTTCTCATCGCCCGGCTTCTCAAAATGGTCTGGCTCCGTAGAATCGGTCCACCAGGCATCAAATCCCATCTGGTAGAGATGAGTAAGATACTTCCAATAGAGGTTGCGAGCCTTCGGATTGAAGACATCGTATGGCATCACGCCACTGTTTCTTGGCCACGTTTCAAAAGGAAGGAGGGCATTCATCTTCTTCAGTTCACGATACTGATCTGTCCAAGGACCGAAACTTGCCCAGATGGAAATCATCAGATGGGCATCGTTCTTATGAACATACTTCACCATCTCTTCCGGACTCTTCAGGCGGGGTTCTCCCTGCGCCTTCATCTGCTTCATATCGGTAGGAAGATACTTGGCATAGGCTGGGTCGCCCACCTTATTTATATAATATGGATTCTGGAATTTCATCGCATTCCAGTTGGAGTCGCATCCCCAATACTGCCAGTCCTGCACGATGGCATCAGTAGGAATCTTCAGTTCGCGATACTTATCCAATACGCCTGCCAGTTCATCGCTGGTCTTATAGCGTTCACGGCATTGCCAGAAGCCCATCGCCCATTTCGGGAACATCGTAGCTTGTCCGGTCAGTTCACGGATGCTGGCGATGACTCCATCCTGCGTACCATCCTTGTACATGAAATAGTAGTCGGCGCAGGTTCCCACTTCGCTGGTAAAGGAAGTGCATGATGGCTGGTTGCCATTATCCTTGGATGCTACTACATCATTGAAATAGGTTTTTCCCGCATTGTCCCAGTAAAGACCATAGCCCTTCTCGCTGGTGAAATAAGGGATGGCGATGTAAGTGTTATGATTCCAGAGTTCGATGTTCTGGCGACCACGCTGATTCATGTAAACATCGCGCAACTGTCCCAGGCCATAGATTGCCTCGTCATCAGCAAGACGGAAGTCCTGCTCTATGCGGTACTTGCCCTTGTTGGCTTCATCCTTGCGGGCTTCCAGACGGGTCTTCGTGTCGGTAAGCAGCAACTTTCCATCCTTCGAAAGAAAGCGGATTTCGCCAGTCTGCTGATTCAGTTCTACGGAGATAAAACCAGAGTTTATTTTTACAACATCACCATTTTCCTGTATTTGAACGTCCTTCATCTGTTGAGGTTTCAAAACAACAGAATAGCTTTTCTTCTGAACAGGAGCACCTAGTCCAGCATCAGATTTCAAGATGCGGACGATGGATGGAGAATAGAATTCGATGGTTACATTCTGCTGAGCCACCTGACGGGTGACAGACTTGGCAGCCGTACCTTTCTGGGTGCCTGCCACCTTTACGCTCTTGGCGCTGAGTTCACTAGGAACGCCAACTACAGCGAAGCCCAAAAGGGCAATGAGAGATAAATTCTTTAGCATACTTTTGTTTATTTTATTAGAGGGTTTATGATTTGTACTGTTCCAAATACATAAGATTGTATTTCGGTTGCAAAGGTAATGCTAAATGGTGGAAAAGGGATAAAACAAATGATGAATCGAGTGGTACATTTGTTGAAAAATGCCGGAAAAGCCCCATTCCAGGGCTATTCCGGCATCATTTATCTATATTCGGAAGGCAATACGCCAAATTCCTTCTTAAAACACTTGGTGAAATAGCTGGGCGAGCTGAAGCCCGTTCGCTCGGCAATTTCATTCACACACTGCTTACCTTCCTGAAGCAAGGCAGCTGCACGACGAAGGCGGATGCTGCGGATAAATGCCACAGGAGTAGTATCGGTCAGAGCCGTCAGCTTTTTATAAAGTCCTGTCCGCTCCATACAGAGATCCTGTGCCAGTTGTTCCACGCCATATTCGCCATCTTCAAGATGCTGTTCTATCAGAGCACGCACCTGAAGAATCAGCTCGGGTTCCCGATTGACAGCCTCGGCTGTTTCTGGTAGCAGGCTATCCTCTGGCAAGGAAGGAATGTCATCTTTTGTGGAATCGGTATTTATTACATTTGTTTTCTTTCCTCTACGAAGATAAAGAGTGATGATGCCCACCAAAATCACGAGGAAAACCACCAAGCCAGCTATCGCCCATCCCGACTTCCACCAGGGTTGGTCTATTGTGAAGAAGAGGCCCAACATTGGTGAAACATAAATCAGACCATCGTGATAGGTTCCCAGCCAGATGGCTCCTTCCTTATCCCGATAAACCGTATTGATGCCTGTGGTGAGCGATTTTCCGTCAGGCAAAGCCAATTCCTTTACCTCGCGTGGAGTAGTGCCCAACTTGAAGTCGAACATCAGATAACCATGCTGACAGCTGATCAGAGCCTGATTGTCTGATGACATGTTCAATGTATGCAAGAGGTAATCGCATGCGTATATCCTGGAATATTTCCGGGTTTCCGGATTAAAATGCAGGAAGATGGAAGCATCCGTCTTGTTCTTTTCATCACGTCCGGTTCTTATCTGGTAAAACTGTCCGCTCGGTGTCTGAACGGTGAGTGAGGTGTTCTGATAATGCTGAGCTTCGGCTGTTGAATAGGCAGAAGCGGTATAGGTCAGCTTATCATTCTGAAAAACCGCCACGATTCCTGAATCCATGAAAGCATAAACCTGTCTGCCATCGGTATCCAGATCCTGCAGACACCCCCATTCCTTCTTCAAATGGATTAGATTGCCATCCTGCGTATTGAGCAGCGAATCACCCATAACAACCCATACATTTTTCCTGCTATCTACAAACAGATCCTGAATGTCATTCCGGGTCGGGCCGTTTCGCATCATTTTCATCTTATTCTCTTTTCCATTTCCAGACAGAGCGTCAAGGGGATGTTCCAGAATTCTGCCCTCTGCAAGCAGAATACAGAATATCTTCTGGTATTCCTTTACCCATAACCTGTCCTGGCTATCGGCATAAAGATGCGTCTGCCCCTTGTATTTCGTGATGTTTTCTGCCTTTTCTGCAGGAAGGGGAATCAAGGAGAAGTGCCTTCCATCATAGAGATTGATTCCCTTGGGAGTTCTCACCGCCAATCTGCCATCTGTCAACTGCATCATCTGTAGGACATGGTTATCAGAAAGCCCCTGTTGGGTATTGAGTACATAGAAATAATCGTTTGTCTCTACCTTCTGGGCAGAGCTGGTAAGTATCCGGCCGCCAAAGCAGAGGAAAACGATGCATAGTTTGATGATATATGGTTTATAACTTCTCATAGAGCCTTATTGTCTATTTTCATTGCTGCTATTTTGCTTATTCTTTGCAAAAATATAAAAAAAGATTGAGACAGACAAGACAAGCAGGCAAAATTTTGTGGCTTTCACTCTATCTCCTATATTAATTAATTCCCTATAGATTTAATGGATATCAGACTCTTCCACTGCAGGTGCTTTGTCCTCCTTGGATTGGGGCTTGGGTACGAAGCCCAGAATAGCTACCAGACAACTCATCAATGGACTGATGATGTTGAAGAAGCAGAATGGGAGATACACCAGTGTCGGGATGCCGAGAACCGTACTCTGCGTCATACCGCAGGCTGTCCATGGAACCAGTACGCTCGTTACGGTAGCACTATCCTCTGTACTTCGGCTCAAGAGTTCCGGACGGTAGCCTCGTTCTGCATATTCATCCTTGTAGATAGATGCATTCATGATGATGCTCAGAAACTGGTCGCCCATAACGAGATTGAGCAATACACCCGATGTCACGGTACTGCAGACAAGTGATATGGTGCTGTGGATGCTTTTCAGAAGCACGTGGGTGATAGCGTGAAGCATGCCGCTGGCTACCATACATGAACCGAAACACATGGCACAGAGAATGAGCCAGATGGTGTTGAGCATGCCTGCCATGCCGCGGGTTGCCACAAGTTCATTGATGTTCTCCATGCCGCAATCTACCTGAGTGTGGGTATAGCAGGTAGTCATGATTCCCTCAAAGAGGCTCTTGGCAGTGATGTTGTCTTCGCCAGCAATCTTTACCAGTACTTCCGGCTGGAGGATGAGGGCACAGATGCATGCAGAAAGAGCTGAAAGAAGAAGCGTGATGAGAGAGGGGGTCTTGCGGTAGATGAGCCATCCTGTAAAAGCCGGAACGAGCATCGTAAGTAGGGAGATATTGAAACCATGACTCAGACCGGTAAGATACTGGCTGATATCCACAGGTTTGGAATCATAGCAGAGTCCGATGATGAGATAGAGCACCAGCGAGAGCAGGATGCTTGGTATGGTGGTGTAGAGCATATAGCGGATATGCGAGAAAAGATCGGCACCGGCTATGCTTGAAGCCAGGACGGTGGTATCGCTCATAGGTGAGAGCTTATCACCGAAATAGGCTCCCGAGATGATGGCTCCAGCGGTGTAGGGGGCTGGTATTCCCAAGGCATCACCGATTCCCATCAGAGCAATACCGATGGTGGCAATGGTGGTCCATGAGGTTCCTGTCATCACGGAAATGATGCTGGAGATGATGCAGGCGCAGGGTAGGAAAAAGGTCGGCGACATGATCTGTACACCATAATATATTAATGTGGGAACCACGCCACTGATCATCCAGGTAGCTGACATCATTCCGATGAGCAGCAGGATCAGAATAGATACTCCGGCATCGCCCACGGTCTTTTTGATCATCTCCTCGAAGATATTCCATTTCATATTGTAGATTCCCATGCCGAGTGCAACGCATACTGCTGTGGCTATCATGAGGGCCACCTGAGAGGCACCCGCCAGGGCATCATCAGGGAAGAGTTTGACAACCATGACGATGAGGGTGATAAGTACTGCCAGCGGTATGACAGAAATGAAGGGATGTGGTTCCACTGGCTGCTGAGGTGGGCAGGATACCTGCTCCTCAGAAGCTTGAGTTTTTTGTTTATTTTCTTTTTGTTCCATTTGTTAATACTCTCTTATACATTTCACAAAGACACAATTCGTCATCTGACGATGCCAGGATGATTTCACCGCATGTCGGATTTTGTTAAGTTTCATATATATATTGTACTTATTGTGCAAAAATAATAAATATTTTCAGATTTCGCAAGATAAGGTACAATATAGCTTTCTTATTTATAATATATTATACTTTTATTGAACTTTTCTTTGAGTTTTGTCATATTTTCATTAACTTTGCCAGCAAAACTATCATTAAGAGTTACCCTTTAAAATAAATGTATTATGCAGATATTATTGGCAAATGCCAAAATCATGTTTGATAAGGCAGATAGGGCAGCTGTTTCAAAGCCACTTTTCCAGTCTGTGGCTGAAATGTTGGCTGCAGAAATGGCTAAGCTGGACGTAGAGGAATTGGCTAGGCAACTTGATTGCAGCCACAAGATAGCTTTGGAAAACTGGAAACGCTATCGTAATTTTATGGCTGCAGAGAAGATGCCTGCCATACTTTCCTACAATGGACAGGCGTATAAGCATCTACGTGCCAACACTTTGGGAGAAGAATCCCTGCAGTATGCCCAGAAACATCTCTGGATTACCTGCTTTCTCTATGGATTGCTTCGGCCGATGGATGGCATCGTGCCTTATCGTATGGAGCATTGCGTGACGCTTGAAGCTACAAACGACAAGCCGGTCAATCAATTTTGGAAAGATAAACTTACCGATGTTCTTATCCACAGTGTGAAAGCAGACGATGGCATACTTATCCATCTCTCTACAGCAGAATATGAACATCTGTTTGATTGGAAGAGAATTTGCAGGGAAGTGAAAGTCATCCAGCCTCTCTTTTATGTTCGCCAGAAGGATGGTAGGCTGAAAATGCAGGCTGTGTGGGCTAAATCCTGCCGTGGAGCTATGGTGAGATACATTCTAAGCAACCAACTTGCTACTCCAGAAGAATTGGCAGCCTTCAGTTACGAAGGTTTTGAATACACACCAGAATTAGGAGAAGTGGCTTTTCCGCATTTCGTTCGTAATATAACAAAATAGTACTTTTTTGCCTTGTTGCTTATTCCGCCAATCGGATGCTCATAGGGCTTACGGTGATGAGGCGCTTCTTGTAGAGGTCGCCAATGGCACGCTTGTAAACCTTCTTGCTCACGTGGAAACGCTCGTAGATGTCGTCGGCCTCGCTCTTGTCGCCAAGGTTGCACTCGCCGTCGTTGTCCAGAAGATACTGGTAGAGGGTTTCTACGAAATCGGCTGTCTGCTGGATGCCGGTCTTCTGCAGGGTGACATCTATCTTTCCGTCAGGGCGAACTCTTCCGATGTATCCCTTCATCTTGTCACCCGTGTGGATGTACTGGAAAATCTGGTCCTGATAGAGGAGACCCGGATACTGGTTGTCGATGATAACCTTGAAGCCGAGGTCGGTCTTCTGCCAGATGAGGAGATCCACCTCATCACCATGCTTGTAGTGAGGATGGTCTTCGTTGAGATAGCGCTCAATCTTGGCAGAGGCAACGATGCGATAGCTCTCCTCGTCGATGTGGATATGCACGATGTAGGAGTTGCCGAGCACCATGCGCTTCTTCTGCTCGCGGAATGGACAGAAGATGTCCTTCATCAGTCCCCAGCTCAGGAAGGCTCCGTATTCGTTGACCCATTTTACTTCGAGATAGGCGAAGTCGCCCACCTTTGCCAAAGGGGTTTCGGTGGTTGCTATGAGACGCTCTTCCTGGTCGAGATATAGGAAGACATCCAGCTCGTCGCCGATGCCAGCGTCTTCAGGAACGTAGCGGGATGGAAGGAGGATTTCTCCCTCGTCACCACCATCGAGATACAGACCGAAATCTACTTTCTTTACGATGCGAAGGCGATTGAAATCGCCGAGTTTTATCTTTTTTGCCATATAATATTACTTTCGAGAATATAAAATGCTTTTGCCCTTACAGGGGCGACAGGTTTGCGTCCGTAATTACCCAGGGTGTTGCCTTGGGCTAGGAGCTTCTGCCCTTTCAGGGCGTTTAGATGCAATCTATGGATGAGTCTGGTTCTTCTGCAGAAACTTCTTTATTGTTATCAGCAGTTTCTTCCTGGCTATCAGCAGCTCCAGCCTCCACCGTCTTCTCTATCATTCCATCCTTGAGATGGATGGTGCGGTCGGTGATGGACGCAAGACCCTCATCGTGGGTAACGATGACGAAAGTCTGACCGAACTTGTCTCTCAGGTCGAAGAAGAGCTGGTGAAGCTCTGCCTTGTTCTTAGTGTCGAGGCTTCCTGATGGCTCATCGGCAAGGATGACGGCAGGATTATTGACCAAGGCTCTTGCCACGGCTACACGCTGTTTCTCACCACCAGACAACTCGGCAGGCTTGTGGTTGGCTCTGTCGCTCAAGCCCATGAATTCCAATAACTCCTCGGCACGTTCCTTGGCTTCCTTTCTGCCCTTTCCGGCGATGAAGGCAGGAATCATGATGTTCTCCAGGGCGGTGAACTCCGGTAGAAGCTGATGGAACTGGAAGACGAAACCGAGATGCTGGTTGCGGAAATCGCTCAGTTTCTTGGTGCTGAGGCTGCGCACATCAATGCCGTCCACCTCTATGCTGCCACTATCTGGCTTGTCGAGGGTACCGATAATCTGGAGAAGAGTGGTCTTACCGGCACCACTAGGTCCGACGATACTAACCACTTCGCCCTTGTCAATATGCAGGTCGATGCCCTTGAGTACCTGCAGGGAGCCGAAGCTCTTTGTTATACCTTTTATATCAATCATTTTCTTATTCAAAATTATTTTGCAGGCAAAATTAAGCAAAATAATTGGAACAGCCTAATTTTAAGAGGTAAAAAGAAATAAGGAATGATATAAAAAAGCAAAACGAGCCTTATTCTTACGAATAAAGCCCGTTTCTGTGTTGTTTTCTATAAAATAGATGCTTTATTTCAACCCGTCGGCATCGCCGGTGGTCTTCAATCCGTTGCTCTTTTCGCGAGGAGTGATATTCACTTTCTTTGCTACGGTGTTCTCGATGAGATTGGCATCGAATGCCATCTTCTTGTCGGTGCAGTTGATGTTCTCGAAGGTGAAATCTACCAGACGGTATTTATCGCTTGTTCCTACATCGAAGAAGTTGTCACAATCCATCTGGATATTCTTCATCGTGATGTTGTTGCACTGGCTCAACGGCATGTCCTTGCGATCGCCTGGCTTGAAGAACTGGGTCCATGGACGGATGACGAGGAAACTGCCGGTCTTGCCCTGGATATTATCCACCGTTACATACTCGTAATGCTGAGGAGTATCAGGACGCATCTTCAACCAAAGCACGCGCTGCGCATTGCCTACCTTGATGTTGCGCAATACGATGTTGCGGTCTTTTATGCTTTCGCTGCCAAGGGTTAAGCATCCGTGCACTCTACCATAGGTGCAGTTCTGGATGAGTACATTATATACAGGACCGTTCTCCGGAGCCTGGTCTGCCCAGGTTCCCTTTCCGCCCTTGATGGCGATGGCATCATCGTTTACGCTCATGTAGCAGCCTTCCACCAGTACATCGTGACAGACATCAATGTCGATGGCGTCGCTGCTTGGTGCCCGCATGCCACTGGTAGGGGCGAAGATGGTGCAGCCCAGGAAGCGGACATGGTCGCAACGGTAGATGTGGTTGGTCCAGAACGGACTGTTCTGGATATGCACATCCTGCAAGGTTACGTTGCTGGAGTTGCTTATATAGACGAGGCGAGGGCGCTGTGCATCCTTGTTGGTGCACTGTCGGTTCCAGGTGCGGCGAATCCAGAACTCCTCCCAGTAGTGATAACCATTTCCATCGATGGTACCCGTACCGGCGATGGTGAAGCCGTTGCATTTATCGGCATTGATGAAGGCGGAGAAGTATTTGCAGGTCTCGCCTTCGATGCGGGTTTCTACCACAGGGAAGTTGGCGATGCGATTGCTACCTTTCAGTTTTCCGCCTTCTGAAACATAGAGATGGGTCTTTGGCTTGAAGAAGAGGGCACCGCTCTGATAGGTTCCGGCAGGCACCACGATAACACCACCGCCATCTTGGGCAGCACGATCGATGACCGCCTGGATAGCCTTGGTCTGAATCAGGGTGCTATCCGTCTTTACGCCATAGTCGGTGAGGACGTATTTCTTGCCCAGGGTATCCACGTTCACCTTCTGGGCGTTGCTGAACCAGGCATCCATCTTTGTGCCATCAGGCCAAAGCTCGGTTTGTGCCTTCTTTGCTTTCTTCTGTTTCTTTGCGGCGTTGGCGCTTAGTGGCGAAAACGCCACCAGGCAAGCCATCAGCCAGATATATTTCTTCATGATTTGTTCTTTTTTAAAGATTAAGACTTGGGGGACCAGCGATGGAATAGCTGGGAACGGGGGCGTAAAGGGGGAAGGGGAGCTTTTTAGCTTTTGGGCTTTTACCTTTTTACCCTTTTACCTTTAAAAAGCCTTTTTACTTTTTTCCCTTTACAAGCTTGTAATACTCTGCGGCGCCTAGCAGGAGGCAACCGGTGCCGTAATCCTCAAAGTCTGGGACTGAGGTGAAGGTGACTGGCTGACCGGCTGATGGCTCCTTTCCTGTGCCCTGGTTGTAGCCGATGAAACCATCCTCGTGAACAGATGCGGCAAGCGCCTTCCATGCCTTGTCCATCGCCTTCTGGTAGGTGGCTCTAGGAAGAATGCCCTGCTGAACGCCCCATGCCATACCATAGAGGAAGAGGCCTGTACCCGTCATTTCTGGACCGCCATAGTTGGCTGGACAAACGAGGCTCACGTTCCAATAGCCATCTTCGCGCTGGCACTTCAGGATAGCCTTACTCATCAAGATAAAGTCTTTCTTCAGATACTGATAGTACTTGTCTGTCTTTGGCAGAGTCTCCATCACGCGTACCAGGGCTGCATATACCCAACCGTTGCCACGGCTCCAATAGCAGTTGCTGCCATCCTTCTCCTTGTAAGGTGGCACGTAGTCCTTGTCTCTCCACCAGAGCCCCTCTTTCTTGTTGAAGAGTCCGTTAGCCAGGGTATCACGGCTCCATTTATAGGAATTCATCGCATAATCTAGGTATTTGCGCTCACCGGTAATCTTGGCATACTTGGCATAGGCTGGCATCGCCATCTGGATTGCATCAATCCAGGTCCAGTAGTTTACCCGGTTGGTGGACATCTGATGGTCGAGGTTCTCCTTTACCTTGCTTAAGTCCTTCTTACCGCCTGTCTGAACGTAGCGGTCCATGTAGGTTTGCTGGCAGCACTGGTTGTCGGCATCGGTATCGTTCACGCTACCACGGGCTGTCCATTTGTGGTAATCCGCCCATTTATCGGTGTAGTCAAGATAGCGCTGTTGAGGGTCAATCTCGTAAAGCGCCATCAATCCCTCGTAATATACGGCACGGGTCCAGAGGTTGCTGGTGCGGACTTTCTTTACGAATGTGTCGAGAGTAGGGTCGCTGTACTTCGTCATGAAGTAGTTGTTGGTGCGATGAGCTACTTCCAGAATTTCATTTTGCAATGCGTTCTGGGCAGACATTGAGGTCAAGCCTATGAGCATGCAGAGCGATGATAAGATCAGTTTCTTCATTTGTCTTGTTATTAATGTTAGTTTATTATTTTTTTTATCAAGAATTTAGAGAATACGAGAATTTTTTCTTCTTTCCTGATGATATGGAATGAAAATTCTTAAATTCTATAATTCTTGACTTGTGATGTTTACTTGATTTCCACGAGTTTCACGGTGCTGTTCAGGCCGCTTGGCACAGGAGTCCATTTCTCGTAGGTGGTCTTCTTGTAGTTGATGTCCACCACGTTGATTTCCTTCATCTTGCGCCACTTTACGCCCTGGCGGTCCATTTCTGCGATGCGGTTGGCAGGCAGATTGGTAACCTCGATGCGGATGGTGTTCTTGCCCTTGTTGAGTGCATCCTTGCAGTTGAGGATATATGGTACAGCCCAGGCGCAACCTACATATTTATTATTGATATAGACACGGGCACTTTCACGAACATCACCCAGGTCGATAGCCCACTGCTTGTTGGCATCATCCTTCGATAGCTTGATGGTAGTTTCATAGACACCCGTTCCCATCATCACCTTCGCCTTGTCGCTGAGGCCTTCCCAAGACTTCAAGCCCTTCAGGTTGAAGTTTTCTCCTACCTTAGGCGCATCCTCAGTGAACGACAGCTTCCAGGTATTGGCAGTCAGGTCGATGGTCTTGCTATCCGCAGCCGCAAACTTCTCCTTTTCGCTCACCTTCACCTTAGAACCGAGTTTCCATTCGCTTACAGGCTTATTTGATGTGATGAGGATGCGGCTCTCGCCACTCTTCAGGTTCAGTTCGATGCCCTTGTCGCCGATGCTTGCCTCATGATATTCGCCCGTCATAGGGTTGTACCAGATGCCATGCTTCTCGTTCACGGCCAGAGCCACACTGGAAGCGATGTCCTTGCTGGTGAGGTTGGCGATGAAGTAATGATGGCCAATGCTGTTGGCACGGCGAATCATCTTCAAGCCCAGGTTCTTTCTCATCAGTTCCGGTTTTGCCGCCTGTTCCATTGCCTTGATATTATCGCCCTTGATAATCTTGGCTCCCTGTGATTTCAATTCAGATATGTGCTCAATAACGTCGCTTGGCATGATGTTGTTGCCAGGAATGATGATGCCCTTGTATCGGGTTCCGGCAGCTGTTTCAATCATACCATTCTTAAAGGTACACGTGCGGAGATACTTGTCGCTGATGTAATCGCAGTCGAATCCAGCCTTGTCGATGTCGAGAATCACCTTGATAAACTCCGGTGCCTTCTTCGCCATACTGTGGATGTCGAATTGCATCAGCCAGTTCTTGGTATCCTTGCGCCACATATCTCTTACCGGCAGATAAACCAGGAAGTCATTGTCTGGCTGTCCCCACTGCAGATAGGTCTGGCAGTTGGTGATGTACTTCATCAGTTCCGGAGCGTCGCGCCAGATACTGTTGGTAGGACTCATATCCACCGAAGCATAGAACTTCCAGCCTGGCCATGGATCGTTCTTAGGTGAATAGGCGGTGCCATGGAAGAACATGTGGTTTACGCCGGCGCAGAACATCAGGTCCATATCCGGTTTCATCTGGCTCAGGGATGTGCGGAAGTGCTCGGTGAGCCAGGTGAAGGTTTCGCTGGATGTATATTTCTTTCCGGTGATGTGTGCTGCTGATGGGGCATATTTCAGCATACTCAGGTCGCTGAAGTTAGGACGGGTCTTTCCCGGATCCTTGCGCAGTCCCTTGATGCCGAAGTCGGTCAGTCCAAAGCCTTCAATCTCCGGGATGTCAACAGCAGCATAGCAGTCGATGAGGTTGGCTGGTGAACCGTGTGCCTGGTTGCGGGTGATGGCACCACGTTTGTTTGCCCATTTGGTCCACTGTTCGGTGAAGTTATGGAGCAGCATGTCGCCCAGGGTTTCACGGTAATCGCTTACCACCACGGCATCGCCATCCAGGAACTCTGGGAACTTATCCTGCAGTTTATATCCGTGAAATTTCTCGAATTCCGTCAGGAGGGTAGGCGTCCAGTTGGCACCATATACCTCGTAGCTGTCGTTGAAGAAGGTATGAGGATATGGAGTCTTCGATGCCACGAAGGCGCTGTCGATGTGCTGTAGATAATTGGTTACGGCAGTAGAGTCGAAGTGGTCGATAACGTATCCTTCTCCTCCAGGTGCGGCACGCTTCACCTTCTGTCGGGTACGGCTTTCGTAGAGAGCGATGACGCGTTTCTTGTTCTTTGCTCCTTCTACCGGGAACGCCTTGATGACCTTCAGTTTGGCAAAATCACGTTCTTTCTGAGGCACGTTGAATTCTATCTCCATCAGTTTCTGCTTTACATCCACGATGGTATCCACGAACACCGCCTTGCATGCCGCCTCGCTGATAGGTACCCAAGGACCACCGAAAGGCCATCCTGTGCCGGTAGACATATCGGTCTCGATGCCCACCTGCTTGTTTTCCTTCTCAACAAATTTGAGCATATCCATCCATTTAGGCGAGAGATAAGGGATATCGTTCTTGTCGTTGCCCTGTACGCCATAGAGCGGTGTTATTTCCACGGCACCGATACCTGCCTTGGCGTATTCGTCAAGGTTCCATTTCAGGTTTTCCTGATCCACGGCAGATCCCATCCACCACCATCTTACGCCCGGTTTGGCTTCCTGCGTAGGGGTAGGAAGCAACTGAGCCTGGCTGTTGAGTGAAGACAACAATGCCAAAGCAAAGGATAATCCTATGAATTTATGATTTCTTTTATTGTTCATCATATTGGGTTTTATTAAGTTGATCTTAATTGTTTATTCTTCGTTTGCAAAGATAGCGAAAAATACCCAATAATAGCCGTATTATGATTCTTAAAAATGTAAAATAGTACAAATATGCTAGGTGTTTTGCCAAAAAGTCAAGGAAGTGCATAAAAAAAGATGATCTGGCAAAGCGCAAGGTCATCTTATTTATGAATTAGTACAATTTTAATAGAAAAAATCTAGCGACACCGTGAAATGCGGTGTCGCTAGAATGCTGCAATATTTACTTGAGAAGTTTCTTCTTCTCGATGAACTGGAACATCTTGTTGCCTAACTCCTGAGCACCATTGGCATCGAAGTGGAGAACATCGCTGCGCAGACTGGCGTTCGGCACATCTACCACATAGAAGCTCTTGTCTTCCTGGGTGAGTCGATGCTGGGCATCTTCCACGCCTTGGCTCCATTGTTGGCTTTTATGCGAGATTCCACCAATTCTACATATTTCTCTGCTACTTGTTCTTCAGAAAATCAATTTCTACGATTCTCAATACCGGTTTGCCTTTCTTGATTCCTATGAAATCGAGGGTGCTTGCCTTGCCGCCCGCCAGCTCCTTGGTGTCGCTGAGCTGGGTCTTGCTCTTGGCATCGCCCATCATCGTGATGGTGATATCCTTCGCCTTCACCGGCTTGTCTATCTTGACATGAACATAGCCGAGGCAGGCGTAGGTGTAACCCTCCCAAACCTTCTTCTTGCCGGCAAAGATGGCGAGCGGATACATCTTGTCTCTCCAGCCCGTAAGTTTCACGGTGATTTCGTCTACTTTCTCTTTCTTGGCAAACTGATAGGTAATCCAGGCATTCTCAGGCTTGCCATCGCTCTTCCATTCGGTGGTCTCATCGTCATCGAAAGTTTTCTTGGCATCTTCCTGGCTTACGCTAGCCACGGCACCGGTGATGTCGATGGTCTCCTTGATATCGGTATAGGATGGGGTAGATGGAGTTTCTCCACGAGAAAGGTCGCCCTTCAAGCTGAACTGAGGCAGGTAGTGCTCGATATCGACCTTCTCGGTCTTCAAGTCGATGCTTGCCACGCCCTTGATGCCATCAGCACCAGCACAGATTGTGATGTTTCCTGGGTTCACGGTACTGCGGATCAAGACTCTGTTTACACCGCATTCTACTGGCAAATCAATCTTTCCGATGTAATTATCGAAGGTATTGTCGCTATCTGTTGAATCGAGAATATCAGCTGCCTTGCGGGCTGCCTTCTGCTCTGCAGTTTCGTTCTTATCTACCACGAGGCTCTGCTTCTTGGCTGCAAGTTCCTTTTGGGTTTCCTCGTTAGGAGTAGCCAATCCGCCAATCCATTCCATTTCGCCCTGATAGTTGAAGTGGAAGGTTCGGTTGTCGAGTGGACAACGTCTGCCCTGCTTATCTACCACCTCTACCTGGATGAGCGCCATGTCGGCACCATCAGCCTTGAAACCTTCCGGATTCTGGATGCTGGTGAGCTTGATGTGATGAGGCTTGCCCGCAGTTTCGATGGCATAACGGCTTGTTTCTTTCTTGGTCTTGGCATCTTTTGATTTCTTATCAGACTTATTGTATGTATAAGCAACAGCTTCAATCTTTCCAGCCTCGAAAGGTACATTCTTCCAGGTGAAGAGCCACTGGTTGCTGCGTTCGCCCATGCCCAGACTCTTGCCGTTGACAAAGAGTTCTACCTCGTCGCCGGTACTTACCACATATTCTGTCTGCTTGATGGTGCCTGGCTTGTAGTTCCAATGTCCCACGATATAGGTGGCATCCTTTTCAGGAGATACCCAGCCGTTCCACATCACCTGATGAGCGAAGAAGGCATCCTTCGGAATGCGCATCGCATCGGTTACACCGCTCGAACGGTAGTTTGCCTCACCACGATGATGGGTGTTGGTATCTGAGAAGATGATCTTGGTTCCGCCATCGCTTACTCTTTTGCCGGTGCCCGGACGCTCCTGCCAGTATTCAAACCATCGCTCTACCATGCTTGCTGCAAAGGTATCCATGTTGTGGTTGTATTCGAAGGCAGGTTTGCCGCGATACAAGGGTCCGTCGCCTTCCTTGTGGTAAGGATAGCTCTGTTCATCCCAGTATTTACGCAAACCCTCGTCGCGATGATACTCCATCGACCACATCGGATGCTTCTTGCTCTTGTTGATGTAAAGCATTTCGCCGCCGTATTCAGCCTCGTTGATGTTGAGCATCTCTCGGCTGCCGCTGGCTCTGCCGCCGTGAGGGTCGAATTCGTCGCGGATGGCTTTCATCTGCAACATGTGTTTGCGGCTCACACCCTTATTACCGCTTTCGTAGAAGATGATGCTAGGGTTGTTGCGGTTGTAGATGATGGCTTCCTTCATCAGTTCCAGGCGCTGTTCCCATCTTCTGCCTTCCACGTCTCTTTCGGCATCACCGGCTGGCATTGCCTGAATCAAGCCCACTCGGTCGCAGCTCTCGATGTCCTGCTTCCAAGGGCATACGTGCATCCAGCGAACCAGGTTACCGCCCGATTCCACCATCAGCTTGTTGCTGTAGTCGCTCAGCCAGGCAGGAATGCTCATGCCCACGCCAGGCCACTCGTTGGAGGTGCGCTGCGCATAGCCGTGCATCATGATGGCACGATCGTTGAGATAGAACTTGCCTTCGCCAAACTGGGTCTTGCGGAAACCGGTCTTGGTGATGACATCGTCTATCTTGCTGCCGTCGTCTGCCTTCAATAGGGTCTTCACGGTGTAGAGATAGCCATATCCCCAACTCCAGAAGTGAGCGTTGTTCAGGAGTCCGCTCACCTTCACGGTCTTGGTTTCGCCAGGCTTCAATGTGTATCTTTCGCCATCAAAATGACCCACTTCCTTGCCGTCTGCATCCAGAATCTTGGCGAAGAAGCGGAAAGAGCGAGACTTGGAATCCTCATTCCTTACCTGCGATTCAGCGTTCACCGTTACCTTCTTACCTGCAATATCATAGTTACTGCCATAGATATAGATACCTGTGGTCTTGAGATTATTGTAGAGCGGAAGAGTCTGGTAGAGTTTGTCGGTGATGTGGAGGAACACATTCTTCGGAATACCGCCATAGTTGGCATTGAAGTTTTTGTCGTTCCACTGATAGCGCTGGCCTGTGGCTCGTTCACGATAGCTCCAGGAGTTATCCACACGTACGGCGATGACGTTCTCACCTTTTATAATATAAGGTGTCAGATCGAATCCGCTTGCCATCACACCATTCTCGGTATATCCCACTTTCTTACCATTGAGCCAGATGTCGGCACCGAAGCGCACGCCCTCGAACTCGATGAAATACTTGCGGTCGCCCACTTCCTGGATATGGAAGTGCTTGCGATACCACATGATGGTGTCGCTGAGTTGTTCGATGGAAACCTTGAACGCTTCTTTCTCGTTGAAGGCACGAGGCAGCGTAATCTGTTTCCAACCGGCATCCTTGTAGTTTGCCAGTTCTGCTCCCTGGAAGTCGCCCACCTTGAGCAACCATCCCCCATTAAAATTGAGCTTTGTCCTTTCTACTGCATACATCTGGCATAGCGAGATGAAAGCGAGTAGAAGCAGAAATAGTCTTTTTCTCATTCTGATTTTGTTTTGATTGTTTTGTTGCGTTATTATTCTAATTTTGTTGCAAAGTTACGAAAAGAATGTATATTTCTTATGGATTTTTGTACGATTTCATGTTCTTTTGTTCGAGTTTCTACTATTTCCGTTTTATAAAATTGAAAGTGTCTACTGAAATCAGAAAAACAGAAAATGTTATGCCAAATGTCATAGCTCAAATATCAAAAGAATAGGTTGGGTATGGAGCGAAATGAGTATTTTTGCAGCAGAAATTTTAAACAAGCTAATAACAAGAATAATATGAATAGTGTTTTAGAAGGTCGTCCTGCCTTGAAAAAGGAGGTCGAGAAGATTGCAGAGGTTGCCGGATACCTCTGGCAGAATGGTTGGGCTGAGCGTAATGGTGGTAATATCACCGTAAACGTAACAGACTTGGTTGATGACGAGATCAAGGCTTTGCCAGCTATCAGCGAAGTGAAGCAGATTGGTACAGCTTTGCCTGCATTGAAGGGTTGTTACTTCTTCTGCAAGGGTACAGGCAAGCGTATGCGCGACTTGGCTCGCTGGCCTATGGAGAACGGTTCTATCATCCGTATCCTCGACGATTGCGCCAGCTATGTCATCATCGCCGATAATCCTGTGATGCCAACCTCAGAGTTGCCTAGTCACCTGAGCGTTCATGCCCGTCTCATCGAGAAGGGTTCCAACTATAAGGCTACCGTTCATACTCACCCTATCGAGCTTATCGCCATGAGCCACAATAAGAAGTTCATGGGCAAGGACGTTTTGAGCAACCTGCTCTGGAGCATGATTCCAGAGACCAAGGCTTTCTGTCCGCTCGGTCTGGGCATTGTTCCTTATCAGTTGCCTGGCAGCTTGAAGCTGGCTGAGGAGACTTTGAAGGAGCTGGAGGATTACGATGTAGTGATGTGGGAGAAGCACGGTGTCTTTGCCAAGGGCCTGGACGTGATGGATGCCTTCGACCAGATTGACGTGCTCTCAAAGAGCGCAAAGATCTATATCGATTCAAAATGCATGGGATTCGAGCCTGATGGCATGAGCCAGGAAGAGATGGCTGAGATGACCAAGGCTTTTAATTTGCCAAGATAAAATATAGGTTAGTTCATCAGATACATAAAGAATGTCAGATATTGATTCAATATCTGATATTCTATGAATAGTAGATATAGTGTTGTTGGTAATATTTTGATATAAATAGGTTTACTGAATATACATTTTATAGGTAATAGGTTTATTAGGTTTTAGTGTTATTAGGTAAAAGTTTTTGGGTTTAGTGAAACAAAGCCCCCGAACATCGTGAGATGCTCGGGGGCTTTTTCTGTTTCTAAGTTAACTAAATTCTTTATATCAATCCATGTGGAAAAGTTCTTCCAGCGGAATGCTGACAGGCGAATTATCAGGATTCACCTCCATGATGTCTGCCATCATATCCCACCATTTCTGGGTGATAGGATCCACGTTGGTGGTGTCCTGGCTGTTGGTATCGTTATCGCATTTCTGAACGGCAAAGAGCAGGTTGGTGTCCTTGTCCCAGAAGATGCTGTAGTCGCTCACACCCTGGTCCTTGATCATCTGTTTCAACTCAGGCCAAATCGCAGCATGGCGCTTGGCATATTCCTTTTCGCATCCCTTCTTGAGATACATCTTAAATGCAAATCTTTTCATTTTCCTTTGAACTTTTTTTCCTTTGAACTTTGAACTTTATGATTAATTTATCTGTATAAAACTTATCTTCAATAATAAGGCATATCATAAAGTTCCAAGTTCTAAGTTTAATGTTAAACTAGCTGTGGCAGGAAGCTTGAGATAATCAAGACTATGATGCCAACGATTAATACGCCGATGGTCTTTTTAGAGCAGCCTTTCCATTCCTTCAGGATGATGCCCCATACATTCGAGAACACCACGTTGAGTGCCATCAGGATGCAGAAAGACAGGGTCATGAGGGTAGGGGATTCGGTGAGGAAACCCTTTCCTAAGGACAAGCCGAAGAACTGACTGTACCACAAGGCTCCCGCCAGGGCGCAATATAGGATATTGTTGCTCCAAACCTCCTCGTTCTTATAGTCGCTCCAAGTATGATTCTTGGTGTTCTGATAGAAACAGTAGATGGCGTTGGTGATGAAACCACCCACGGTTACGAGGAAGGTGGCAGGCAGGGTCTTGAACATATCCGGAGTGAAGGTGCCGAAGTGGATATCCTCTCCGAAGGCAAGACCTACATTGAAGCATCCGCTCATAAAACCAGCCAGCAGGGCGATAGCGAGACCTTTAGGGAAGTTGAAGTCCTTCACAGCCGCCTTCTTCTCTTCTTCAGAGAGAGAGGAAGCCTTCATGCTTCCAGCCACACCAATGATGGCGATACCGATAAGGGTGACTACCACACCGAGAATTACGCTGAAGGTGAGCGATGAGAGGGCATCCAGCTCGGGGAAGAAGATGTTGAGCAGCACCGGACCCATGATGGTTCCGAGACCCGCACAGGTTCCCAGGGCGATGCTCTGACCCAAAGCTACTCCCAGATAGCGCATGGAAAGGCCGAAGGTCAGTCCGCCTACGCCCCAGAGCACACCAAAGAGCATGGTCATCGCTACATTGAATCCATAACCGTCGAATAATTCAAAGAAAGAATGTCCGCTAGGAACAGCGAGCATAGCGCCTAAAAAAGGCAAAATAAGCCATGCAAACACACCCTGAACTACCCAGTATGATTCCCAACTCCAATCTTTGATCTTGTTGATAGGGACGTAACAGCTGGACTGGCAGAATGCGCCGATGGCTATGATTAAAAGTCCTATTAATATTTCCATATTTGCTTGGTTTTAGGGTACAGAACTTTCGCATATAAAGAAGTTAAAGGAGTTAAGGAAGTTAAGGAGTTAAGACGTATGTCTTGTTGCTTAAAAACTGCGTGCAAAGACTGTTGTCTTAACTCCTTTAACTCCTTAACTTCTTTAACTCCTGAACATACAAATGTTCAACATCTTAGTTTCTCTTAGTGAGAACTTCTGCTTCATACTTCTCGATGTCAGCGATATACTCCTCGCCAACAGGGATATTGTTCTTCAGGTTGAAGTAATCGTATACAGCACCGAATGGCAATGTCTTCTCTTCCTCGAGGAGAGCCAGGCGCTGGAAGAGCTTGCCCTCGTCCTCGTACTTGCGGAGGGCATCCAATGGCTCAAGGAATGCCTGCAACAATGACTTCTGAGCGGCACGGACACCGATGATGTAAGCACCGATACGGTTGATGGAACCGTCGAAGTAGTCGAGACCGATGTGAGCACGGTCGAGTGCGTTGGCACGAACCAGCTCAGAGAAGAGGTTGCGTGTATTGTCGTCGAAGAGAGTTACGTGGTCTGAATCCCAGTGCATTGGACGGGATACGTGGAGCATCAGCTCAGGAACGAAGAGCAGGAGTGCAGAAACTGCATCTGATACGTTTTCTGTTGGCTCGTAGTGACCTGTATCGAGGGTGTACATCACGTTGTTCTTAGCGCAGTAGCCAGCGTAGAAGTCGTGAGAACCTACGGTGTAAGCCTCCAAGCCGATACCGAAGAGCTTAGCCTCCAGGCAAGACTTCATGTTTGGCAATTCCTCTGCCAGGATCTCATCGAGAGAGTTCTTCAGAATCTCGCGATAGCGGCCCTTCTCTACGGTGATATCCTTGGAACCATCGTGTACCCAGATGTTCATGATACATGGGTCGTTCTGGAACTTACCCATGGCGTCTGCGATACGGCGGCAACGCTTGGTGTGCTCAATCCAGAACTCGCGGATAGCTGGGTCAGGATTTGACAATGTGAGGTTTCCGCTCAATGGGTGAGAGAAAGAAGTTGAGTTGAAGTCGAGCTTCATGTTCTGCTCCTTAGCCCACTGCATCCAGCCTGTAAACTGGTCAACGGTTACTTCGTTGCGGTCGATCTGCTTGCCGCCGAACTCACCGTAAATCTCGTGGAGGTTGAGACGGAAAGTACCAGCGAGGAGAGAGTTCACCTTCTCGATGTCCTGACGGAGCTCGTCGATGTTGCGAGCCTTGCCTGGATAGTTACCTGTACTCTGGATACCGCCAGAAGCTGCCTCGCCACGCTCGAAGCCAACCACGTCGTCAGCCTGCCAGCAATGCAGAGAGATTGGAGTCTTCTCCAAAGTCTCAATAGCCTTGTCAGTATCTACACCCAGAGCGGCATAGCGCTCCTTTGCAATCTCGTAATTCTTTAAAATCAAATCTGCTTTCATTGTTTTTATGTATTTTGTTTGTTGTTTTTTTTGCTTATGACTGGGGGGACCCAGCGATGGAATCGCTGGGAACGGAGGCGACCAGGGGGGAAGGTTCTTTTTTCCTTTTTACCCTTTTACCTTTTTACCCTTTTATCTTTAAAAACTTCTCGTATGCCTCATCCCATGCTTCCTTGTTCTTTGGCTCGAATTTCTTGAGCTCAAGCGAGTTGGCGATGATCTGACGCATTTCCCAGATGTCCTTGACCAAGCCTGATGCCTTCGCCTGGAGCATGATGTTGCCGATGGCTGTGCCTTCCTGAGGACCCGCCAATACGGTGACACCGCAGCTGTCGGCAGTGAACTGGTTGAGATATTGGTTGAGCGAACCGCCACCGATGATGTGGAGCACGTTGAGGTCGAAGTCGGCAAAATCCTTCAGCCAGGTAAAAATCTGGCGATAACGGAGCGCAAGACTCTCGAAGATGCAACGGCAGAATTCGCCATAGTTCTGAGGAACGTGCTGTCCTGTCTTTTTGCAATACTGCCTGATAGCCTCTACCATGCTCGATGGGTTGGCAAAGCAGGCATCGTCCGGGTTGATGATGCTCTGGAAGGCAGGCTGCTTCATCGCTTCCGCAATCAGCTCTGCATGTCCCAGGCTCTTCATATCCTTCTGGCTGGCAGCCGCTTCGTCCTTCCATTCCTTGCGGCAGCGCTCGTAGATCCACATGCCGCAGATGTTCTTCAGGAATCGGGTAGTGCCCTCGATGCCACCCTCGTTGGTGAAGTTGAGCTCGTAGCTCTTCTTGTTGATGATGGCATTCTTGGTCTCGATACCCATCAGACTCCAGGTACCGGAGCTAAGATAGGCAAACTCCTCGTTCTTGGCAGGAACGGCAGCTACGGCGCTGGCCGTATCGTGACCCGCTACGGCGATGACCGGAACGGCATTCAAGCCCGTCATCTTCTGCACCTCTTTGGTCAGCGTACCGATGATAGAAGCAGGGTTGGTCATCTTGCCAAACTGCTCTCTCTTCAGTCCGAGACTCTCCACGAGATCGTTGTCCAGGTCGCCTGTCATCGGGTTGAGAATCTGGGAAGTAGATGCCACGGTATATTCGCAGATAGCGTTGCCGGTGAGCATATAGCTCAGCGCATCAGGGATAAAGAGAATCTTGTCTGCATTCTCCAAAGCCACGTTTTCAGCCTTTCTCATGGCGTATATCTGGAAGAGCGAGTTGAAGTTCATGAATTGGATTCCGGTCTTCTCGTATACCTTTTCCTTGCTGATTTTCTCGTCGAAGTATTTCTCCATCATGCCGAAGGTATGAGGGTCGCGGTAGGCGAGAGGATTGCGGAGGATATCCCCGTTTTTGTCCACATATACGAAGTCACATCCCCAGGTATCGATACCGATGCTTTCGATATGGATGCCGCGCTGCGCCACGAGTTTCAATCCGGCGATAATCTCATAGAAGAGGGCGAAGATGTCCCAATAGAAGTGATTGCCGGTCTCGATGAGTCGGTTGTCGAAGCGGGTGAGTTCTTCCAGTTCGAACTTGCCCTCAGCCAGACTTCCCAGGATGGTTCTGCCACTGGTAGCACCCAGGTCTACGGCAAAGAAGTATTTCTTCTGTTCCATTTTTATAGCGTGTATTTTAAGTTATTGTTATTTGTTTACGGTTGCAAAGATAGGATGAAAACGCAAGAAGGAACAATAGAAAATGATATTAGAGCCTAGTTTTTTGGCGTCAGGTCAAGAATCTAAAAGAAATATCAAAAATTTAAGTTTTTGGGTGGAGCAGTTTTTGGCACGGATTACACGGATTCTTTATGCAATTATAATCGCTTTGCCCACATTAGCGCCATAAAATCCGTGTAATCCGTGCCTTATCTATACCCTAGGCAAGAAGCTT
The DNA here is from genome assembly GCF_052118345.1 of Prevotella sp. LCP21S3_D2. Classification (NCBI taxonomy): domain Bacteria; kingdom Pseudomonadati; phylum Bacteroidota; class Bacteroidia; order Bacteroidales; family Prevotellaceae; genus Prevotella; species Prevotella sp. LCP21S3_D2. The sequence continues at coordinate 40,385 of NZ_JBQKHJ010000023.1, forward strand.
ATGACACATCCTCATCTGTTTGTGGGATTTTTTTTATCGGGTGGTGTTTCTGAAATCGGATGGCTTCATGCCGGTCTGATTCTTGAATTTGGCCGAGAAATAATCAGGGGATTCGAAATTGAGGCGGTAGGCTATTTCCTTGATGCTCTCATTGGTGGTAGACAGCAGTTCCTTGGCTCTCTGCAGTTTCAAAGTCTGCTGATAGAGTGCAGGAGCGAAGCCGGTATATTCCTTGAAGAGCTTGCGGAACGAAGAATAGCTGACGCCCAGTTCCTGTGCTAAATCCTGGATGGTGAGCGTATCCTCCAGGCTCTCACGGATGCGCAGACGAGCCCTGTTGATGATATCCACATGCTTGGAATCCTTGCCCAGGATGATGTTTCTCTCCAAGGAATACATCTTTCCGATGAGGTGGTTCACGATGCCCGCCAGTGTCTGCTGTACGAATGCAGCCTCCTCCTGTGCCGTCTTGTACGCCTCCTCATACAGGGCGATGATTTCGTTGCTGTAGCCCACGTGATAGATCGGCTTTTCCGGCGATAGGAATCCCGCCTTCACACGGTCGTTGATATTCTTTCCCTTGAATCCAATCCAGTAGCTCTTCCATCCCTTTGTGCTCGATGGATGATAGCTGTGCCATTCACCGGGAAAGAGCAGGAAAATGTCTCCTGCCTTGATTTTGGTTTCCGGAAGATGGGCAGAGCTGAACACACCTTCTCCTTCCGGCTGATAGAGGAGCTGGTATTCATCGAGGGTTCTTCCCTTCTTAATATCGAAATAATATCCATCGGCATGTCCCTTGGTAGGATATTCTTCCCCTGGTACGATTTCCTCTCGTCCCACGGTGCTGATGGTGAGACCCCATTCGGCGTCTCTTTCTGTTGCTAAAAGGTATTTGCTGGTTTGCATATTGCTTATTTTGTTTCAGTATAATCGCTTAGAGGCATTTTTATGTCCAAATCCGCCTTTTCGCTAATTTTTCGGCAAAAATACACAAAAAAATCCACTATACCTTATTATATATGTAAAAAAGTATTTAAAATTATACTGAAATGTATAAAAATGTATGGTTTTGGATGATAATAATGATAGTTGAACGATTTTATTCTATGAAAAACAAGGTTTTTTAATAGCTTTGCAGCAGAAATCCTTTTCAAGAGGATTGCGACTAACAAAGCGAAATTGTCAAACCGGAATAGAAAGTAAAATCTTAACGTCATAATAAACAAAATGAATAACAAGCTATTTATGAAAAGTTCAGCATTGCCTGCAACTTTGTTTTGCACGGCATTGATGCTTGCCCCTCTTTGCGGAGGCGCAGGTTCTGCTAAAGCGACTACGGCTATAGCTCAACAGACAGGTATCCTCAGGGGTACTGTTGTTGATGCCAATGGTGAAGCCGTTATTGGAGCTAGTGTTATCATCGAGGGACAGAAAGTTACCCAGGGTACGGTTACAGACTTTGATGGTAACTTCTCTCTCAACGTGAAGCCAGGAGCCAAGTTAAAGATCAGTTACATTGGATTCGTATCACAGACCGTGGTTGCCAAAAACGGCATGCAGGTGGTCTTGAAGGAAGAGGCTACTTCCCTCAAGGCTGTAGAAGTGGTTGCCTATGGTGTGCAGAAGAAGGTAACCGTTACCGGTGCCCTCTCCAGCGTGAAGAGTGAAGACCTGGTCCGTACCCCTGTAGGTAATGTCAACAATGTGCTCGGTGGTCAGCTTTCGGGTGTTACCACCGTACAGTATTCCGGTGAGCCGGGTTCTGATGCTGCGAGCGTATTTGTTCGTGGTAAGGCTTCTTTCAATGGTGCCGACCCTTTGGTTCAGGTGGATGGTGTAGAGCGAAGCATGAGCGATGTGGATCCTGAGGAAATCGAGAGCATCACCGTTTTGAAGGATGCTTCTGCCACAGCCGTATTCGGTGTGCGTGGTGCCAACGGTGTTATCCTGATTACTACCAAGCGTGGTCAGGAGGGTAAGACCAAGATCAGCGGTTCTACTTCATGGGGTATCCTGACTCCTACCAAGATGGTAGAGCAGGCAAACAGCTACGAGTATGCTACCTTCCATAATATGATGCGCCAGAATTCGCATGGTAAGAATGGCGAACTGTTGAGTCCTCAGTTCTCTGATGCCGTTATCCAGAAGTTCAAGGATGGAAGTGATCCTATCCGTTTCCCTAGCACCTTATGGGCTGAATACATCATGAAGGATGCTACCATGCAGAGTAAGCACAACCTGAACATCAGCGGCGGTACCAAGACGGCACGCTACTTCATCAATGTAGGTTACTATACCCAGGGAGGTCTGTTCAAGGAGTTTGGGCAGGATTACGACTTCGGTTATCAGTATAACAGTTTCAACTACCGTGCCAACCTCGACCTGGATGTCACCAAGACAACCACCATCTCTTTCAATCTGGCAGGTAAGGTAGATAATGCCAACAAGCCATATTCCGGACAGGGATCATCCGGTCTGATCAATGAGGCTTATCAGGCCACTCCATTCTCCAGTCCGGGTATCATCAACGGCAGATTCATCGCTACCGAGACCCAGTATGAGGATTGCGGTACCGACCAGCTTCCTTTCGTGGGTGGCAGCGGCATTACCTATTTCGGCAATAATGATGTGAATGGCGGCTTCATGAAGACTACCAACAACAAGCTGCAGTTTGACCTCCAGTTGAAGCAGAAGCTTGATATGATTACCAAGGGTCTCTCTTTCAAGATGAAGGCTTCCTACAATGGTGCCTACGCTATCAATAAGAATGCATACGCCAAGAAGGCTACCTATACCCCTGTACTCCAGGACGACGGTACCTATAAATATAAGAAATATGGTAACGAGGAACAGTTGAAATATGAAGAGAAGACCGGTCGCAGCCGTTACTGGTATTTCGAGGCAGGTCTTAACTACAACCGTTCGTTCGGCTTGAACAATGTGGGTGCCATCCTGCTCTACAATCAGGACAGTAGCTATTATCCGAGCACCTATACCAATGTACCTCACCGCCAGGTAGGTCTGGTAGGTCGTGTTACCTACGACTGGAACAACCGCTACATGGCAGAGTTCAATGTGGGTTACAATGGCTCCGAGAACTTCGCTCCGGGCAAGCGTTACGGTACCTTCCCGGCTATGTCTGTGGGTTGGGTAGTGAGCGATGAGCCATTCTTCAAGCCGCTTACCAAGGTAGTAAGCTTCCTGAAGCTCCGTGCCAGCTACGGTCTGGTAGGTAATGCCAATCTGAACGGCAACCGCTTTATGTACACCGCCGATCCTTTTGCCATCAACAATAATGGAGTTTCTACCCGTGATGGATACGGATACATCTTCGGTGTCAACAACACCACCATATGGAAGGGAGCCTACGAGATGGCGCGCCACAATGCCGACATCACCTGGGAGCACGCCTACAAGCAGGACTATGGTTTCGACATCAACTTCCTGAAGGATAAGCTCCGTGGTAACTTCGATTACTACTACGAGCACCGTACCGACATCATGATGATTGACAACAATGTACCTACCATCATCGGTTTCAAGATGCCTTACACCAACGATGGTGAGGTGAACAGCTGGGGATGGGAAGCATCCCTGAAGTGGCAGGACAAGATAGGCAAGAACTTCAGATACTGGGCAGGTGTCAACCTCTCTTACAACCAGAATGAGCTGATCAACAATGGTGAGGCTCTGCAGCCAGAGGCTTATCAGATGGCAAAGAACCATCGTCTGGGTGCCCGCAGCATGTATCAGTTCTGGCGTTATTACGACGAGCAGACACCGGCACTCTATGAGCAGACCTTCGGCGAGAAATTCCCTACCCAGCTGGTAGAGAACATCCAGCCTGGTGATGCTGTGTATGTGGATTTGAACCACGATGGAAAGATAGACCAGAACGATATGACCCGCGACCTGGGCTATACCGATGATCCTGAGTATATGATTGGTCTGAACCTCGGATTCAGCTACAAGGGATGGTCTGTCAATACCCAGTGGACGGGCGCCTGGAACGTAAGCCGTATGCTGGATGGTGTGTTCCGCATGCCATTCTACAACAAGACCTCTCACGAGATGGGCGGTCTCCTGAAGTATGTGGTGGAGAACAGCTGGACAGCCGATAATCCATCCCAGAGTGCGAAGTATCCACGTGCATCATGGGATGCCTGGGACAACAACTACGCCACTTCTACCCTCTATGAGAAGGATGCGAAGTATCTGCGCCTGAAGACCCTGCAGATTTCCTACGATTTCAATGCTCCGTTCATGAAACGCATGGGTATGAATCAGTTGCAGCTGGCATTCAGCGGTTACAACCTCCTTACCTTCACTCCTTATATCTGGGGTGATCCTGAGGCACGTGCTACCACGGCACCATCCTATCCATTGCAGCGTACCTACATGCTGTCTTTGAAGGTGGGCTTCTAATATATTACACATTAATATATATAAAAAGGTAAATACAATGAAACTTAACAATATATTCAGAGGAATCGTTCTTACTGCCGTTATCGGTTCTGCGGTGACGGGTTGTACAGAGCAGATCAAGTTTGGAGATTCCTTCATAGAAAAGACTCCGGGTGGCGATGTTACCATTGATACCATCTTCAATAGTGCAGAATATACCCAGCAGTTCTTGACCAGTATTTATAAGAACCAGTACTACGGTCTGCCTTTCAAGGCGGGTGACGGCAACTCCCACAGTTACTTCAGTGGTCAGATTGAGGCGATGTCAGACTGCTGGCACAATCCTACGACGTCAGTTGCTATCTATAATCTGGTGTATGAGGATTACATGACAGCAGCCAGCAGCAATTCCATCTATGGTTTTGACAAGGAGAATATCTGGGAGATGGTGCATGCCTGCTACCTCCTGATGGAGAATATCGACCGTGTGCCTGATATGGATGAGGCTACCAAGAAGCAGTATGTGGCTGAGGCAAAGTGCCTGATAGCATCTTCCTACTTCAACCTCTTCCGCATGTACGGCGGTCTGCCTCTGGTTACTCACTCATACGATGTAAACGGAGATAAGCTGGATGCGCCACGTGCTTCGGTAGAGAAGACACTCAATTTCATTCTCAAGCTTTATGATGAGGCTATCAATTCCGGAGCCCTTCCTTTTGCTTATTCTGATGATGATGTCACTACCATGAAGGCACACTGGACCAAGGCGGCTGCCATGGCAATGAAGTGCCGTGTACTGCAGTTTGCTGCTTCTCCATTGTTCAACGACGACCAGCCATATTACAGCGGCAAGTATTCCATGGAGAATGCGAGTCAGGACAGTCTGGCTTGGATGGGTGGCAGGAAGCCTGAGTTGTGGCAGCAGTGCAAGAAGGCATGTGAAGACTTCTTCAATGAGAATGCCAACAACGGCAATCCTTACCATCTTGTAGAGCCTACAGCCCAGACTACTGAGGCTTATCGCTTTGCCTATCGCTTTGCGTATATCAGCCAGGCTAGTCCGGAGGTCATCTTCGAGACCCGTGTTACCGACAACAACCACAACTCCAAGTATTGCTGGGCGGCACGTCAGTATATGCGTACCCTCGACCGCCAGGCTTATTGCCCAACCCAGGAGTTCGTAGAGATGTTCCCTTGGGCTGATGGCAAGCCATTCAACTGGGAGGAGACCGAGAAGGCTGGCGAATTGGACCACATGTTCATCAAGGGTGACAGAAAGGTAGGCAAGCAGGAACTGCAGAACGTGAAATATACCCGCGACCCTCGTCTTTACGAAACAGTAAGTGTGAACGGACAGCGCGACAAGGTGAACGTGGGCGACGGCAAGTCAACCGGTCAGAATGTTGAGTTGTATGTGGGTGGTACCAATGCCGGTACAGGTCCAGACAAGTGTGTGGGCGTTTATGCTACAGGCTATTTCCACAATAAGTACATTGCCGACGGAATCACCGGTTCAGCCTACGAGCGCGAGAAGCCACACTGGGTAGAGATGCGTCTTTCCGACCTCTATCTCATCTATGCCGAGGCTCTGCTTCAGGCTGACGGCAACAATGTCAAGGCTTTGGAATATATCGACAAGATCCGTGCCCGTGTAGGTTTGAAGGGACTTGCGGAATGCAACCCATCAGAGAATCTTACCACCAACAAGGATAATCTTCTGGAAGAGTTGCTGCGCGAGCGTGCCTGCGAGCTGGGATTCGAGAACACCCGCTTCTTCGATATGAAACGCTATAAGAGAGCCGACCTCTTCAGCCGTACTCTCCATCGTCTGGTCATCTATCGCCAGGTGAAGGATGATGCTACGGGCGAGTGGAAGACCTCTACCAACAAGTGGTATAATGGCGACAGAACCAACAAGAAGCTGAATAAGGACAATGATGCCTGGTATGAGCCATCTCATTTTGAGTATAAGCGCCTGCCTATCACCACGGGAGCCCGTGCATGGTGGAATGGATTCGATGTAAAGTGGTATCTGTTCCCATTCCCACAGACCGAGGTATTGAAGGGTTATCTCGTTCAGAACCCAGGCTGGTAATCCCGCCGGAGGTTATCTCTAGAGTAAAGGTTACTTGATTAAAGTTACAGATTAAAAAAGTAAATTCGATGAAAAATAATAAGAATGCTGTACTGATGGCGATGGCTCTCCTGAGCCTGCCAGCTTCAGCACAAGTCAAAATAGATTCCATTGCTCCTCATCGCTATGCGGCTCAGAGCATCGATGTGGGTGCCAATGTGAACTTCTCCCGCGAGCAGTCAACTTCAGCAGTGTCTGTCATCACCAGCGAGAGTACCAACAAGCGCAGCGCCAAGAATATCGGCAACTCTATCCTGGGACAGGGTTCCGGCCTGATTTCGCTGCAGAATTCCGGCAACTATGCCGGCATCAATCCTACCTTCTACATCCGCGGCATGCAGAGCCTGGATGGCAATACCCCGCTTTTCGTGGTAGATGGTATCGAGCGTGATATCCAGTATATCTCTGCCGAGGAAGTAGAGAGCGTATCCGTATTGAAGGATGCTGCTGCCACCGCACTCTATGGCTACAAGGGTGCCAACGGCGTGGTGCTCATCACTACCAAGCGCGGTAAGTTCAATTCCAAGGAAATCAAGGTGAATCTGGACCATGCCATCAATTTCATGGCTCACAAGCCTAAGTTCGTGGATGCACAGACCTATGCCAAGGCGATGAACGAGGCTTATGCCAACGATGGCTTTGAGAACCCTAGATATACCCAGGAAGAGGTGGATGCCTTCGGAACAGGCAAATATCCTTATCTCTATCCTAACGTAAACTGGGTGGATGAAACCTTCCGCAACCACAGCGTTACCAATATGCTCAACGCTTCGTTTACGGGCGGTGGCGAGAAGTTCAAGTACTATGCCTTGCTCGACCTGCAGTATGACAATGGTTTCGTGAAGAATCCGGATACCCACGAGGGATATTCTACCAATAATAAATATGTGAAGGGTAACCTGCGCATGAATATGGATATGATTCTCTCTAAGAATACTACCATGAAGGTGAACCTCCTGGGTGTGCTCGCCGAGTCGAATGCTCCGGGCAATTCTGCCAGTTTGTGGGATATGGTCTATAGCCTGCCTTCTGCTGCTTTCGCCGTGAAGGGCGAGGATGGCAAGTGGGGTGGTAACTCTACCTGGGCTGGTACCGTTAACCCTGTGGCACATTCGCAGGATGCCGGTTACTCCAGAAATCACAACCGTGGTATCTATACCGACCTCACTATCCGCCAGGAACTTCCTGCGGTATTGAAGGGACTGGCTGTTCAGGGCCGCATCGCTTACGACCATTTCTCCAACATCTACGAGAATTACAGCAAGACATACGTATATGGAAGTCCTACGGTAGCCGACTGGCTGGATGGCGAACCTCAGTTGGGCAAGGCATTCACGGGTGGTTCTGAGAGCGATCTCGGTGCCTCTATCTCCACCAACAGCTTCACCCGCCGTTTCCATGCCGATGCCAGTGCCGACTATCAGAATACCTTCGGAGCCCACAGCATCTACAGCCAGTTGAAGTACGATTACGAGTTCAGCGATGAGTTTTCCATCAACAGTACGCTCTATCGCCAGAACATCAGCTGGTACACCCACTATGGTCTGCTCGACCGTTACTTCCTCGACCTTGCCCTGGTAGAATCCGGTTCCAACCGTCTGGCTCCTGGCAGCAAGTGGGCATTGTCGCCTACGGTATCAGCAGCCTGGGTACTCTCCAAGGAGAACTTCATGAAGAATCTCAACTGGGTGGATTTCCTCAAGCTCCGTGCATCCTACGGCATTATCCAGACCGACATCCTGCCTGAGAGCGGATGGATGTACTATATGCAGCAGTATCAGACTACCGGTGGTTCCTATCCGTTCAACAGCGGTTTCCAGAGCGACTTCGGCCGTACCTATCTTGATGCCATTGCCACTTCCGGTCTGACCCATGAGAAGGCAGCCAAGTTCAATGCCGGTGTAGATGCCACCCTCCTCGGTGGTCTCGATTTCAGCTTCGATGGTTTCTACCAGCGCCGTTCCAACATCTGGGTATCTACCGCAGGTAAGTATTCTTCAGAGTTGGGTGTGGATGCTCCATACGAGGGCGATGGTATCGTGGACAGCTGGGGTTGGGAGGCAAGTCTCGACTACAACAAGCAGATTGGCGACGTGAAGTTCAACATCGGTGCCAACATCGATTACTATCGCAGCCAGATCAAGGAGCAGGATGAGGCTCCTAAGCTCTATCCTAACCTGGTAAGCACCGGCCATCGCGTAAGCCAGCTCTTCGGCTACAAGGCTATCGGCTTCTTCAAGGACCAGGCAGACATCGATGCTTCCAAGCCACAGCTTCTGGGCAGCACTCCTCGTCCGGGCGACATCAAGTATGAGGATGTGAACGGTGACGGACAGATTGATACCAACGACAAGACTGCCATCGGATATTCTACCGTGGCTCCTGAAATCTACTACAATATCCATTTGGGAGTAGAGTGGAAGGGACTGGGCGTAGATGCGATGTTCCAGGGCACAGGCCGTTATAGCGGCGTGCTTTCTACCAAGAGTATGTACAAGCCGCTGGTGGGCAACACCACCATCTCTCAGTACTACTACGACAACCGCTGGACTCCAGAGACAGCCGGCACAGCCAAGTTCCCGGCGCTGAGCTCAACCAGCAATGCCAACAACTACAATACAAACACCCTCTGGATGTTTGACCGCTCATTCTTCAAGCTTCGCAACATCGAGGTTTATTACAACTTCCCTAAGGCGATGCTCGCCAAGACCAAGCTCCTGAATGCAGCCAAGTTGTATGTACGTGGTGTAGATTTGTTTAGCTTCGACCATCTCGATGAGTCAGATCCTGAGGTATTCGGTGCAACCAATCCTCTGAATCGCAGCATCGTGGCTGGTTTGTCAGTAACATTCTAATTATCTTAAAGTAGAACAATAATGAAAACAAATAAATTAGTATATGGTCTGTTCGGACTCATGGCGCTGGCATCTTGCAGCGATAAGATGGATTACAGCGAGACGGTAGTCAAGGATAAGGATTATGTGATTCAGACCTTTGAGAAGGTGGGTGGTTTCATGACCGATATCTACAATTATGCAGACTATGATTATGGTCAGAACTTTGGCGGAGGCATGCTTGCCTCTGCCACCGACGAGAGTGTTTACTCCGTGAGCGGTACCAGCATCGAGACCTTCTATAACGGCAGCTGGAGCCCATCCAACGCCCAGGGCTCGCTCTGGAGCAATATGTATAAGGGCATCAAGACCTGCAATGTAGTGTTGAAGGATTTTCAGGACTTGAAGTTCGAGGATTTCGAGCTCAATGCCGACTATCAGCAGCAGATGTACCGTTACGAGAACTACAAGTGGGAGGCCCGCTTCTGGCGTGCTTACTTCTATTTCAATCTCGTTCGCCAGTATGGGGGTGTGCCTGTCATCGATCCTGAGATGGCGGCAGCTGATGTCAACAATCAGCCTCGCAAGTCATCTGACGAGGTGTTCCAGTACATCTTCGATGAATGTGACGCCGTGAAGGACAGCATCATCAAGGATTACTCCGACCTGGGAAGCATGGCTCTGAGTACAGCTGAGGATGGACGTGCCAACAACCTGACCGTTCTTGCCCTCAAGGCTCGTGCAGCGCTCTATTGGGCAAGTCCGCTCTTCAATCCTTCTGGCGATAAGGAGCGTTACCACAAGGCTGCTCTCTATACCAAGGAATTGCTGGATGCCTGCGAGGCAAGGGGCATGAAGCTCGCAGCCAAGTATGCTGACCTCTGGTCAACCAATAATTACAAGGATGCCGACAAGAAGTGTGAGATTATCTTCGGTCGCCGTATCTATGGTACCAAGATTTCATCTACCGATCCATCAGATAATGTGGTAGAGAGCTACAACTATCCGTTTGGTATCGATATGGCAAAGGCTAGTTATTCAGCTTCCGGTAGAAACTGCCCATCCCAGAACCTGGTGGATGCCTACGAGATGAAGGATACGGGTAAGGGTATCAACGAGGCTGGCAGCGGCTATGATGAGCAGAATCCTTACGCTGGCCGTGACCCTCGCTTCGAGTTGACCATCGCCAAGAACGGTGATCTGTGGCCTACTGCAGCCAACTATAAGAAGGCTGCTCTCCAGACCTATTATGGCGGCGTGAATGCCGAGCCATTGGTGGGTGCTACTCCTACGGGTTACTATCTGAAGAAGTTGTTGCATGGTGATATCGACCTTACTTCAAAGACCAAGAAGCAGGGCGACTATCATACCTGGGTTACCTATCGTCTGGGTGAGTTCTATCTCAACTATGCTGAGGCTGCATTCAAGTATCTGGGCAGCGCCACTGCTACGAGTGCCGATCTCCCTATGTCGGCAGACGAGGCTGTGGATAAGATTCGCCAGCGTGCCGGAATGCCTGATTTCCCTACTTCGTTGAGCAATGAGGAGTGGTGGAGCAAGTATCAGAACGAGCGCATGGTAGAGCTTGCCTTCGAGGGTCATCGCTTCTGGGATGTACGCCGATGGAAGGAGGCAGACAAGTTCTTCAAGAACATTCAGGAGATGAAGATTACCAGGAACGATGATGGTTCCTTCACCTATACCCGTGAAACCGTACAGCGCCAGTGGGATGACAAGATGTATCTCTTCCCGATCCCTAACGACGTGATGCTGAAGCACGAGAAGTATGGACAGAAGTGGGAACAGAATCCTGGCTGGTAATAGGATGATTATAAGAATAAAAAAACTCGTTGGTAAAGAAGCCAACGAGCTTTTTTTGTAATCTATTTGGCAGGCAATCTTTACTTGCTCTTTGCAAAAATATAAAAAAGATTGAGACAGACAAGGCAGCAGGCAAAATTTTGAGGCTTTTACAAAGAAAAAGGCTCCCTTGCATGGAAGCAAGAGAGCCTTTGTCTATTGTTTTTTCGTTTTTACATTCCGAATCCCGCTTGAGAATGTAGGATGGGGGGATTTCTGTATTTTATACTGCTATTCCATTACGCATTATATCTTCATATAAGGGTGATGGGTTGCATTCTTCAATCAAAACCGGTTCTATAGATGTATCTATATTAAGGGTGGCAAGCCATAATGAAGATGTGGTATCTAACCAGTCGCCATTAAGTTTAGGTATAACTACTGCTACATCGATATCACTATCTTTTCTTGCTTCATTTCTGCTACAAGAACCATACAGATATACTTTCGCATTAGCAAGCAATGGAAGTATTGCTTCCTTGTAGCATTTTACTATCATCAAAGCATGTTCTCTATCCATTGTTTTAATTCTTTTGTTTTATTAATTAATGTTCTGCAATATTCTGGAATCAATTTCTTCGCTAACTCATCTTTGTAGGAAGGGTATCTTGCCTCAATATTCATTGGCATTAATTCCGCAAGAAACTTTAGCTGTTCTGGCGTCATTTTTGATACTAACCCGCAGCTTTGTGCCAACTTCAAGAGGTTATGGATGTATGGAACCTCGTCTGGTTTTATTGCACTCCAATACGACTTTATTGTTTTTTCTATAACCAAATGGCACATAAAGCCAACATATAGCCATCTTCCACCGTTGTACATAACCTCAGCGGTTTCGATGTCATAGTCAGCAAGTTCTTTCCAATATTTAACTTTATCTATTGCCATACGTTTTGTTTTTATGCAAAAATATACCAAATAATTGAGATTGCCAAATTTTTAGTGTTAAAAAGATTTTTTAGAATTAAAAAACTCGTTGGTAAAGAAGCCAACGAGTTTTTTTGTAATCTATTTGGCAGGCAATCTTTACTTGCCATACTTGCTAGGCGCTATTCCATACTTGTTCTTGAAGCATTTATAGAAATAGGTGGAATCGGAGAAACCAACCTTTTCGCTGATCTCGCTTACCGTGTATTCGCCTTCCAGCAGGAGCTTGGCGGCAATGCGCAGGCGCTCGTTCTGGATATAGATGTTTGGCGAAACACCCATGATGCTCTTCGTGCGGTTATATACCGTGGTTCTGCCCAGGCAGAGCAGCTCGGCAAGGCGGTCTACATTGAAGTTGTTGTCGCCGATATGCTGTGCCACGATTGCCTCCAGCTTGTCCTTGAACTTCTTGTCCAGGGTTGACATCAGGAGGGTTGGCTCATTCTTCTTGAGCTCCTTCACAGGCTTGATCAGGATGGCTTCTCCGCCTGACGTCTGCTCTGGGTTCTCTTGCGGAGCATTCTCCTGCAGGGTCTCTTCCTGAAGCTTCGCCTTCTCTTCAGCCTGCTGCTTTGCCTTCTCCTCAGCCTGCTGCTTCGCCTTCAGGTCCATAGCCACAAACTGCAGGGCTCGGGCGATGAGGAGCTTGAAGTTGCAAGGCTTCACCATATAGTCATCTACGAAGTTCTTGTATGCCTTCAGTATATGGCTGGTATCATCAAAGGCGGTCAGCATGATGACCGGGATGTTCTGCGTCTCCGGATCCGCCTTCATGTTGCTTACAATCTCGTAGCCGCTCATTTCCGGCAGCTGGATGTCGCTGATGAGCAGGGCTGGCTTAATCTTCCGGATGTTCTCGTAACCCGTCTTTCCGTTCATGAATGTTTCTACATGGAAATAGACCGACAGCTCCGACTTGATCTGCTCCAGCATGTCCGGATCGTCTTCTATCACCATCACGGTAACGTTGTTGATGGCTTTCGGAGTCATCTCCTTCACGATTATGTCTATCTCGTCCTTGTCGATGCTGTGGGCGTCCAGCGCCTTCTTCTCGATGATATCCTCCGGCTGATACTTGCCGGCATCGTCTGGCAGGGCAAGGCAGAAGCGGCTGCCTCCTAGATTCCGGGAACGCTGATAGGTGAGCGAACCCTTGTGGATTTCTGCCATCTGATGCGCCGTAAAGAGACCGATGCCCATACCGCCCTTGGAAGCATAGCCGTGCATGAATGGCTTGAAGAGGTCAGCCTCTCTTTCCGGCTTGATGCCCGGACCGTTGTCTTCTACCGAGCAGAATACGATGTCGTTCTCCAGATAGAGTCTTACGCTGATGATGCCCCTGTCCGGGGTATATTTCACGGCGTTGCTCAGCAGGTTATAGACGATGTTTTCCACCTTTTCCTGGTCGAAGAGCATCTCATGCCTGCTGGTCCACGGAGTGAAACTCATGCTGACGTCCTTCTGCTTGGCTACGGTATAGAGATCATTGTAGATGCTTCGCACGAAACCGATGATTTCGCCCTTTTCCACATTCAGCTTCATATTGCCCGTATTGATCTTGCGGAACTCCATCAGCTGGTTGATGAGTCGCTGCAGTCGCCTGGTACCCCTGTTGAGGGTATAGATGGTGTTCTTGGAAGCATAGCCTTCTCCCTTGGTCATCATCTTCTCCACGGCACTCTGGATGATGGCGAGCGGGGTGCGGAACTCATGAGAGATATGGGTGAAGAAGTTGATTCGGAAGTCAGACATCTGTTTCTCCAAAGCAATCTGCTGGTTCAGTTCGAAGTTTCTTCTCCATGAACGGTAGTAGAGCACTCCGGCTCCGCAGATGATGAGCAGATAGATGCACCACGCCCATACCGTATTGTACCAAGGCTGGCGGATGGTGATGTGCAGCAGGGTTTCCTCGCTCCACTGGTTGCTGCCTATACGGGTACGGATATGCAGGGTGTAGCTGCCAGGGTTCAGGTCGCTGAACTCGGCATGGTTGATGCTGGTCATCGGGCGCCAGGTCTTGTCTATTCCTTCCAGATAGTACTGGTATATCGCATTCTGGATGTGCGGATAATCGAAGTTGGAGAAGTGGATGTTGAGCGAATTCTTGTCGTGTGGCAGGCTGATTTCCCGTGTATAGTTCAGCGCCTTGGTCAGGAATTGCTCGTTTTCTGCTTCGTATATCGAGATGCCGTTGATGGTGAGGTCGGTGATGACTGCCTTCATCTTAGCTGGTGGCATGCTGATGGTGCGGGATGGCTGGATGAAGATCATGCCGTCGGATACTCCGAATACCAGCCTGCCATCCTTCAGCCTGGTGGCGCAGTTCTCCGTAAAGTTGTTGCTGAAGATGGTGCGTCCTATCTGGAACGAGCGGATATCGTTGGTCTTGGCGTTGAGACGGGAGATTCCTTCCTCTGTACCAATCCAGATATTGCCGTAGTTGTCTTCCTCCAGCGAGCGGGTATTGTTGTCGGTGAGTCCCTTGCTCGTATCAAACAGCTCGTACTCCAGTTTCCCGGTCTTCTCGTCGTAGCTGCATTTCAGAACGCCTCCGGTTGCTGCAAACCACAGTTTGCCGTCGTGTGCCTCGATGCCGCAATTGATTTCGCTTACGGGCAGCTTTCCGTTTTCGTCGCTGAAGCGGAGGAACTTCTGGGCTGTAATCTTCCTCTCAGCGGTATTCACCATGGTGATACCGTTGTTGCTGCATACCCAGAGTCTGCCCTTGCGGTCCAGGATCAGGTCGTGGATCTGTGCTTCTTTGCCGTCAGCATTCAGAAACTGTTCGAACTTCCGTGGCTGCAGCCCTGTAGTCTGTGGGGTGATGAGCAGACCTTCTCCCCAGGTGGCTATCCAGGCTCTTCCCTGCCTGTCGAAGATGGTCTTGTAGAAGGATGCGCCCGGAGCATAATGTTCCTTCTCATGTTTGGAATATTTCACATTGTCAATGTAGATGCCGTCGCCCTTGGTAGCTATCCATTTCCTGCCCTGCGGGTCGATGGCATAATCGTAGACGCAGGCATCGGTCTGCCTTTCCAACGTTCGCTGTTGGGTCCTGGCATCATAGATATAAGTCCTGTTGGCACGGGTGCTGACGGCGAGTTTGTCATTGCCTATGTTGCTGATGTGTCGCACGTAGTTGCTCCATTCCCGGTTGGTATTTGGTTCAATCTTGACATGCTCTGTGTAGAGATCCTTCAGTTCACGGCAGCAATATACGCCATCTCCGGTACAGATCCAGATGCATCCGCTGCGGTCGATGAATACGTTCAGCAGGAAGTCGGAATGGAAGAGCGGGTCCTTGTCTGCTGCAGAGAAGTGCTGGAGTTCGTCTTCCTTCGGGTTGTAGATGAAGAGTCCGTTGCCATAAGATACGATGTATACATTTCCGTGGGCGTCTTCGGCAGCCACGAAGTTCTTGTCTCTACCGTTGATGTAAGCCTTGTCGTCCAGCAGATGGAATTTCCTGAAGAGGTTTCCCTTCTTGCTGAACAGGTAGGCGTTTCCCTTCTTGTCGTAAAGAAACTCATAGGATTTGAGAAAGGTTTTCGACATGGCATTCGGTATCTGGATGGCTGGCTTGTGGAAGATGCCGGTCTTCAGGTTCATGGCGAAAGTTTCTTCCTGGGTAAAGATATACCATTCTCCCTGACAGAAGAAGGAGGCGCGCGATTTCCCCACATATCCCACCATGGATGGAAGATGGGATTTCCTGACGGGCTTGCCCGAGTTGTCATAAAGGAAGGCATCGCCCTTGTCGGTCAGCACGGCGATATGATTGCCGTCTGTGGTCAGGGTGATGATGTGCTGGTTCTGGAGCATCAGATGGCTCTTGCCGTCTGGGGTGATGCGGTTGAGTCCTTTATCGGATGCTATCCAGATATTGTGTTTGAAATCTTCCTGCATCTGTAGCTGATGGTCGCCTATCAGCTTGCCGTTCTTTGTAGTATAGTCTGTGGCGTGAAACTTCCCGTTGCTATAGGTCAGGTATCTGGCTCCGAAATCTCCTGAAAAGAGCCACATGCCATTCTGGCTCTTGAATCGGTTTCTCAAGAGCGCAGCATTTTCCTTATCGAAATAATCGGAGAAATGAGCTGTTTCCAGGTCGAAGCAGCAGAGGATGTTGGATGGATTGTAGCCCCAGATGAGTCCATGTTTCTCGTCGTTGATGAGCTGTGAGATGGAGTGGTGGGTCTTTTGTCCGGAGTTCTTGCTGAGATTGGTGAAGTTGATAAACTGATAGCCGTCATATCTGCTCACTCCGTTCGGTGTTCCGAGCCAGATGAATCCGTCTCTGTCCTGGATGATGTCGTTCACGGTATTGCACGACAGGCCGTCCTTAGCCGAGAGTCGTTCCCCGTCCAGTTTGATGCTGCCGGATGCCTGTAGAGGCATCAGCCAAAAACAGATGAATCCTACTAAATATAATAAGGTGTAGAATGTCTTTATGTTTCTTTTCATTGATAGGTCTTTTATTTTTCTGCAAAAATACAAAAAAATAAGGCAAGTTCTCAATAGAAGTGCAAAAATCTGAGGGGGTTTCAGGCTTAATAATCTATACCTGAAAACACCGAGGGGTTTGGGGGCGAGTAGCCCCCATGTATTGAGCTAT
>NZ_JBQKHJ010000024.1:0-55431 GCF_052118345.1 Prevotella sp. LCP21S3_D2
TCCATCTCGTAGAAGATACTTCCGTCCTTTTTGCAGAGCACGATGTCCAGATAGTCTGGCATATCAGGTATAGTTCCAGGTTCTGACATTTGTGGTCGAAACTCCCCAAACTCTTCCTTCACATACTCGAATAGTCCCCGAGTATATTTTTCGATATCCACCCCTACATATCGAGTATAGGTGTATTTGATAATACATAAAGACATTTTATTTGCCATTTTATTCTTTCTTTTTGGTTATACCTTTTATAATATAGTAATATGAAGGGAAAATTTCAAAAAAACGAGGGTGTGTCATAAGTCTGAATAATAGTTGGTGCATAACAGTTGACCACCGCATGCACAACAGGTGTTGTGCATGCGCATATCAGCTGTTATGCAAGCGCACAACAGCTGTTGTGCGACCGAAGATACTAACTATCTCAACAACATATCCTATCTTTTCCAACAACATATCCTATCTTTTCCAACAACAAGAATAGGGTGAATCATAAACTTATGACACACCCTCGCTTGATTATTTAAATGATGTCATCCATTAGAATTTGGTAAGTTGTTCCACCTTGTCGAATTTGATGGTTGTTCCATCTATGATGACCTTTACTTTGTTTTCAGCCTTTGTTCCCATGTCATAACATGAATATTTGTACCAGGAATTACCGAGAGGCTTAATGCTGATGATACCATGTTTTTTACTAGGTCCTTCTAGCGCACTACTTTGGAACAGCCAAGTGGCATAACCTTCTTCAACTAATTCAGAACTGCTCAGATACTCGAGAAGAAACTGCCCCCATGAGATAGGGGAGGAAGATAGATGAAAACGTTGAAAAATCGCCTAATCCCAAAATTCACTATGTTTTTTGGATTGTAATCCCCAAAATAGGTATAAATTTAGGGATTAGGGTGATTTTCCTTATTTTGCCTAGAACCATCTCTTCTTCATTTTCTTCAAGAAATCCTTGGTGATAGGGAAGCTGAAGGCATCACCTATTACGGAGTCGGTATGGCAGAAGGGACATTCGGCTGTAGGCGGCTCATTAGGGAGGTAATCTGTGATTTCGGATGGCGGGTTGTTGAGTGATTGTACTTTTAAAAAACACCCCCATCTGAAAGTGTATCAGATGAGGGTTGTTTTTGAATTTTAAAGTTACCTTTTTATCTATTTCTTGGTACTGTATCGACTACAACATCGCTAGGAATCTCTGTAGGAATGTCTTCAGATGGTTCTTTGTAATTTGGATCTGGCTCATCTTGTGGAGAACCATCATCGTCAGTGATATCTGCTGCATTGAACTTTCCTTCCTTCTTGGCTTTCAGAAACTCCTCGTATTCCTGACCATTATAGTCAATCTTTTTGAGTAAACTCTCTTTGACTGTATCCTGATCTTTGACGATAATATTAGTATTACAACTTATATCTTTATTATATGCATAGTTGTATAGCTCAGGTATGTCATCTGAAAAAATAGTACTTTCTCCAGAGGCCAAATCTACTCCTTGATGTACTTTCTTTGCTTTTATAACACCAGTTGAAGATTGCATGATAGTGATTTCAACTGAGTAATCTGAACCCTTTACCATTTCTGATCCTGTATTTCGGATAGGTTGATCGATTTGGCAATGAAGTCCAGTGGCATCACGTCTCCAACCATAGCTTCCTGTTTCTTTAATAAGTGAGAGCGACATGTTGTTGGAGTACTTATTGATAAGATAGCTTATAAAGTCGCTACTTTCAAGCATCAGTTTGCCAAGTTCCAAGTCGGGCATCTTCTTGATTGGTACTCCAGTTTTCAGAGCAAGTTCGTTACTTACAGAGTCGAGTTTGAGGACAGAGAATGTATTGATAATCTTAAAAGTCTTGTTGTCTGTTGGCTTGAAAATTATCTTTGACATTCTTGTGTTCTTGATGCTGACTATATAGCTGCTGTCCTTCTCATTCTTCTGAATGTCGAGATCACCTTTCTCGATGCTATCAGGCAATGATAAGTCACCATACAACTTTGCTGCTGGATAAATGTCATATGCTGTCGCTTTGTCACCGTCTTTGACGGCTGCGATAAACTGGTTGGTCAGATCTTCGACCGTACTCTTGTTAGAGTCGCATGATGACAGTCCTAGGACTGCCATCAATGCTATAGTTATGATACTTTTTGCTTTCATAGAAAAATGTATTATCTCCATCCTGTAACTTTTCTGTTTCTCACATAAATCTTATTGTAATCAAGTTTCACTCCAAGTTCTCTAAATAGTTGGAAAATTCCACTTGGCTCATACAAACTGTAAACTCCTGCATTGTTACGGAATGTTCCCTTGAAAGAGAACAACTGAACAGCAGTTCCATCGGTTTGAATTTCTTTGTATTCCGTAAGGATACCTGCTGGCATTCCTACATATATCTTACCTTGTTTGATATAATTGTAAGCTTTTTCTCCATATTTCTTGATTAATGCAGTCTTTTGTGCTTGTAATATTTTTGTTAGTGTATCATTATATTTCTTGATAGCTTCCGCTTTCTTTTGTCCCTTGGCTTTAATGGCTTCATCTGGGGTATCATATCCATAATATGTAGGCTTGAAAACACCTGTGTTGAAGTCGAGGTTTATACCAGCAACCAATTCGTATTGTAAGTGGTCTTTATACTGATATAATCTGTTGTCTCTTGCAGGACGCTCAAAAACTGAACAGTCTGGTCTCATATTGGCATAGATTTCTGTTCCTTTTTCTTTGAAGTAACCAAACATACATTTTCCTGAAGGGTCGTAAAGGAATGCTTGCTTGTTATTATTATAGAAATCATTGACAAATTCTGGCATTCTTGAAGTTAGCGAGGCCAAGTTATCATAATTGTCAATATCAGCTTCCGGTATGTTGAGAATGGCTACTCTGCCATCGGAAAAAAGAATGACATCATGTAAGCATCCTCGATAGATGGTTTCTTCGTCATCCTGACAATCTTCGTCTTGATAATAAAACTTTTTCGGAGCTGGAAGTTGTTTGATGATTTCATACCATTCTTTCGGGTCTCTGCCACTTTGGCAAAGAAGATATCCGATACAAGTAGCAATCTTGTCGTTCTTGCCTAGAAAGTATTGGAATGCTTCTTTGATGGTTTTGCGCGATCCAGGACCATTCAGGTAGGGGGTTAACTCTTTCTTTATTTGTGGGACAAACTGCTCAGGATGTGATAGGGATATCATCCTTTAAAATCAGTTAAAAAGTGGGCGCTCCTTTATAAAATTTGTGGGAAAGTTGCAGGATTCCCTCATAAAATGTGTATATTTGCAGCGTTATTCCCTCATAAAATGTGGACGGAAGAGTAATTATTCCCTCATAAAATGTGATAGATAGGTAGAATATTCCCTCATAAAATGTGATTTTAAGATACGGATTATGGAAAGATTAGCTATCAATGAACTTCTGAAATGGAAGAATAAACAATATCGGAAACCTCTTATTATTGAGGGTGCCAGACAGGTGGGAAAGACTTGGCTGGTGAAGGAGTTTGCCCGCCAGAATTACAAGCAGCTGGCGTATGTGAACTTTGAAGAGATGAAGATCCTGCAGAATCTCTTTGAACAGGACTTCAGTATTCCTAGAATTCTTACAGCTATTGGGGCTGCAACGAATGTAACCTGTACAGAGGGCGAAACGCTGATATTCCTGGATGAGATTCAGGCTGCTCCTCATGCTGTTACTTCCCTGAAATATTTTGCAGAGAATGCACCGGGTTATCATGTCATAGCGGCTGGTTCTCTTCTGGGTATCGAACTGCATCAGGGGGAGTCTTTTCCTGTGGGTAAGGTGGAATTTCTCTCTCTCTATCCAATGAACTTTATCGAGTTCGTGATGGCTATGGGGGAGAAGAATCTGGCGCAGCTGCTACTGACGAAGGATTGGAATATGATAACGATGTTTGCTCCCAAGTTTCAGGAACTCTTGAAGTATTATTACTACGTGGGAGGCATGCCTGAAGCCGTATTGAGCTTTAGCCAGAATCGTGACTGGAAAGAGGTGAGAACCATACAGAAGGATATTCTGAGCTGTTATCAGAGAGATATGTCGAAGCATGCTCCATCAGAGGTTATTCCCCGTATTACTGATTTGTGGAAATCCTTGCCAGCCCAGTTGAGTAAAGAGAACCGGAAGTTTATCTATGGAGTGGTGCGCGAGGGGGCAAGAGCCCGGGAGTATGAGTTGGCCTTGCAGTGGCTGTTGGATGCCGGACTGATATATAAGGTATATAATGTGAAAGCTCCCCGACTGCCACTTGCCAGTTATGAAGACCGGGCAGCCTTCAAGATTTTCGTCCTGGATGTCGGGCTTCTAGGTGCGATGTCTAATCTCAAGGCAGCGACAATAGTGGCTGGCAACAGTATTTTTACCGAGTTTAAAGGGGCGTTGACGGAACAGTATGTTTTGCAGCAGCTCGTTCTCAGGTATGAACCGTATTATTATGCCAAGACCAACAGTACTCAGGAGATTGATTTTCTGCTCCAGGATGAGGAGGATGAGATTGTTCCGCTGGAGGTGAAAGCCGAGACGAATGTCAAGGCAAAGAGCCTGCGCCAGTTTGTTGCAGACAACCGGTCAAAGAAGGCCTATCGCATCTCCATGAATGATTATCAGCAAGAAGATTGGGTTACGAATGTACCGCTCTATGCGGTAAATGGTCTCGAATTTTAGCAATAGCACCGCCCTAACTATATAAAAATAGGTAGTTAGGGCGGTGCTATCGCACTTTTTAATGTCCGTTTTCAAAACTGATACTGCCCCCATGAGATAGGGGGAAGGTCGGTTTAAGAATTTGTGAAAGTCAATCGTAATCCATCGGCTATCTCCCCCCAGTGTCAGGCAATCACCCATTCCAGAGTATTCACCTCGTCTTTGACAGAGAAGTTCAAGCCCACCTTTACAATTTCCTTATTCTTCAAGGCAAAGACTTGGGCATAATGCTTGGCATTGATTTGGTCTAATGCCTCTTGCGCACTCTTATTGAATTTCAGTTCCATCACATAGATGGTGTCGGCAGTCTCCATCGTGATGTCGATTCTCCCTTTAGCCGTGTGCTGCTCCACAATAATATTGTAGTCAGTAAGCAAGGCAAAGATGATATAAAACATCTGCTGGTAATGTCCCTCGTAATCCGTATTGGCACAATAAGGCACCGTCGCCAAGAAGTCTGCCAAGAGTTGTAACGCCCCTTCCATATCCTTGTCTTCCAGATAGGTGGAAATATCAGCTATCACAACCCTACCCGTATCTATTCCCGATCCAAGGTAGCCCGGCAACAAACTGTCGAACAGTCCCACCTCAATTTCCTTGTTAGGAAAGTCGAGCGTATAAACATCTATCTTCTTTTCGTAGTCCTTGATGGTGAGATAGCCACTCTGATACAGCAGAGGAGTGAGCGAAGTCATTCTTTCCGTTGCAGCGTCAAAGGAGGAAGCCTTAGCCCTCACTCGCCCCAACTGCGATGGCAACACATGAAACTCCCTCATTTTTTCAATCAGATAAGTAGGCGTACCGGATCCAAACCAATAAGCCTTCAGCTTGCCATCAGCAAAGCAATTGAGCAAGCTGTAAGGATTGAAGACATCAGGCGATGGCCAAGTGAAGTGATAACCATCATAATGGTCTTTGAGTTCCTGGATAGTCTCCTCCCTGCTCAGTTCCAGATGCTCGGCAAGAGCATCGATGTCATCACTCATCTGGATCAACAGTTCCTCCTTGGTGATGCCACAGATGCCGGCATAAGGCTCGTCCATGCTCACATTCTTGATGTTGTTCAGCTCGCTGAAGATGCTGAGCTGCGAAAACTTCGTGATGCCCGTCATAAAGACAAATCGAAGCATAGACTCGTTTCCCTTCAGAGGACTATAGAAGTTGCGCATTGTGTTACGGAGCTCATCGAGTTTTTCCTTCTCATGCGCCACATCCAGCAGCGGAGCATCATATTCATCAATGAGCACCACCACCTGCTTGCCAGTCTTTTGGAAAACCACTTCTATCAAGTCATTGAACCGATTATTGTTTCCGTTACGGTGATTTTCTATACCATACTTTTGTTCATAATCTTCCAAAAGGTAGCCCAGATGCTCTTCTAGCTGCGCCTTCTCCATATGCTTACCCTTGCTCAAGTCGAAGTGCAGAACCGGATAAGTATTCCACTCCTTCTCCAGCTTCTCGATGGCAAGCCCCTCAAAGAGTTCCTTCTTTCCTTCGAAATAACTTTGGAAGGTGGAAACCAGCAGCGACTTGCCGAAACGGCGTGGGCGACTCAAGAAGAAATACTTTCCATCGGTATGTGTCATACGATAGATGTATTCCGTCTTGTCGATATAGAGGTTGTCCAACTTGCGGATTTCCTCAAATGTCTGAATTCCTATAGGATATAATTTTCTTGCCATTGCGTCATCGAATTAATTCATTTGCAAAGCTACAACAAAAAAATGATACCACCAAACTTTTATGAGGGAAAAGTTCTATTCTTTTCGTGGTGAAGGCTTGCGGACAATAGGTGTTCACCCTACATATCGAGTATAGGTGTATTTGATAATACATAAAGACATTTTATTTGACATTTTATTCTTTCTTTTTGGTTATACCTTTACTGAACTTTCGCATATCAGGAAGTTAAAGGAGTTAAGGAAGTTAAGGAGTTAAGACGTATGTCTTGCTGTTTAAAAACTACGACAAAAAGACTATTGTCTTAACTCCTCAGCGACCGTAGGGAGCGATAACTCCTTTAACTTCATTAACTTCTGAACTTGCGAAACTTGAATACCTTTATAATTATGAAGGGAAAATTTCAAAAAAAAGCGCCAATATTTTGAAAAAAGTATTGGCGCTTGATTATTGAATTCGCATGAATGAACTTTTCGGATAAAGAGTCAAATTTTCGATAGAAAACAAACTTTTTCTTAGTTTTCTATCGAAAAATTAGCTTTTTCTTAGTCTTTTAATGTAGCCAAAGGTATAACCTTTACTCCATCTTCTCTGGTATAAGCCATTTCGCCTCCTGTCATGACAATCAGCAGGTCTGGCTCTCTGAGTGGCATCTGATGCTCTGTCTTGTTCTTCTCACGAATCAGATCCCGTAGTTGCAGGAGATGCTTGGCACCATCTTCTATCTCCCGACTACCCAACTTGCATTCTATCAAGGCATAGCGGCCATCTGCAAGATGAAGCACTATGTCTGCATCCAGGTCATAGCGGTCGTGATAGTAAGAGACTCTACCTCCCAAGGCTTGCGAATATACCTTCAGGTCGCGAATGCACATACACTCAAATATGAAACCAAAGGTTCGAAGGTCTAATTCCAGACTTCTTGGTGACATACCCAAAGCAGCAACAGCTATGGACGGATCTACAAAGCAACGCTTGGCTCCCGAACGGATTGCAGCGGCTGAGCGGATTGCCGGACACCATGCTTCCACATCTTCTATGACAAACAATCGTTGCAGGGCAGAAACATAATCGTCAAATGTTGGCATCGACGTTTTCTCCATTTCTACCGTGATGTCTGCCAACATCTTGGATTTCTTGACGAGGGTGCAGATGTTCCGGGCATAAGAACGCATGATGAGTCGAGCCAAAGCTGGCTGTCTTCTTACGCCATCTACCCTCGATATATCTTCATCGCAAATCACATTTACATAATCCTTTGCTATCAGTAATTGTGCCTCCTGCGAAGTGACGTCCAGTGATGCTGGCCAACCGCCTCGGCAAGCAGCGAAAATCAGTTTCTCCACGGTCATGTCTGACTGCAATCCGTCAATATCGTAAGCTGGGTCATCAAACAATAAACGTAAAGATATGGAGCCTGTTGATTCCTTTGACTCATAAAGGCTCATAGGATACATGGGCATCTTGGAGATGCGGCCAGTACCCGTATGCATGATTTCTCCGTTTTTGTCTTCGACGACTGTAGAACCGGTTAAGATAAACTGACCTTTCTGG
This sequence comes from Prevotella sp. LCP21S3_D2, assembly GCF_052118345.1. NCBI lineage: Bacteria > Pseudomonadati > Bacteroidota > Bacteroidia > Bacteroidales > Prevotellaceae > Prevotella > Prevotella sp. LCP21S3_D2. The sequence goes on from NZ_JBQKHJ010000024.1 coordinate 7,959, forward strand.
TTTCGCTCATCTACGGTATTCCGAACAGCATCCCATAAAACTGGTGCTACCTGCCACTCGTCTATCAGTCGTGGTGTTTCGCCTTTGAGCAGCAAGGATGGTTTGGTGCGTGCCGTCGCCAGATATCCTTCACGCTTATCTGGATCTTGCATCTTGATTACGCTCTTTGACTGCTGCATGGCCGTAGTGGTTTTTCCGCACCATTTTGGTCCAACAATCTGTACTGCTCCAAAGGCTTCCAGACGAAGTCGGAGCATTCTGTCTACTATTCTATCTAAATACTTCATATTCAATATGTTTTTGTTTGCAAAGATAGTAATAAATAGCGGAATCTACAAATAATTTTGTATTTTTGTGGTATTTTATTTTGTGTTTTTGCGGTATTTATTTTGTGTTTTTGCGGTACTTGATTCTGATACCTTACTATATATAGGGGCATCTTTGTTTCTTTGGTAGAGATGAAGGTGTCCCTATCATTTTAAATAATTTTTCAGAATCTTTACATAAGAGGTAACTACTCATGCCCATAGGGGTGCTGAGTAGTTACGCGGTAGTATTAATTATTTAATAAAGATTAATAGTTGAATAAATGATATAACTGCTTTTTTCGATTTTCTGAAGTATTGTCTTGGAAATGAGGAGAAATATGCATTTCTTCTGGAGACTTAAACACGGAGATAATCTTTCGGAATCTTCTTTTCTTGAAGTCCTATTTGGGCTGGAGTTTGGTCACGCAGATTTCGCTGATGACTCAGATTTTCTTCTTTACTGTTTATTAGTCCCACAGATTTCACGGATTTACACAGATTTCTTTTGATTTTCTTGGTGGTTTCGGGAAAAAAGCGTACTTTTGTGGCAGAAGTTAAACGTTTTAATAATTGGAGGATAGATTATGGCATTAGCAATTAGTGGTATCCCAATGCTGACAGGTGATGAGGCTTTAGCTTTCAGAGAAAAAGCTGAAGAAACATTGAAGAAGCGTGGTAGCATAGATTTCTCAAAGCAACGTGCTGAGATGAAGGCTATTCTGGCAAAAGCAAAATTTTAAAGTTAGTATTTTGGGATTTTTAGCAGACAAAACGATGTCGTTATTTGGTAGTTGATGCCTATAATGAAGATGTGCCTGTGGCTTTTTATAAGAAGAATGGTTTTGATTTTATGTTCTGCACAGAAGAGCAGGAAAAATCATATTTTCTTGGTGGTGATGAAAAAAGTCGTACTTTTGGAAAGTTATATAAATAATATCAGAGAAACACAAAGGGATTAGATTTTAAATTTTAATTATATACGATAAGATGGGCTGAGCTTTGAATAAAAGCTCGGCTCATCTTGTCGGCTATTGTCTTCTCATATAATTTCTTTTGATGAAGAAAATCAAGCTTTATGACTACCAGCAGAAGATGCTGGAGGATATCATCAACGTGCTGACCATTATGATAGATTTTGCTTTCATCAGAAAATATCCGATTGTGAATTACAAAGGATACTCCTCGAAAGCGTAGAGTACAGTGCTTAAATAACGCTCGCCAGTATCTGGCAAGAGGGCTACAATCTTCTTGCCCTTGTTCTCAGGACGCTTCGCAATCTCGGTGGCTGCAAAGGCGGCGGCACCTGATGAGATTCCTACCAAGAGGCCCTCGGTCTGAGCCAAATCACGACCAGCCTTGATGGCATCATCGTTCTGAATATCCAATACCTCATCGATATATTCTGAAGAGTAAGTCTCTGGAACGAAGCCGGCACCGATGCCCTGAATCTTGTGAGGACCGCTCTGTCCGCCGTTCAATACAGGCGATGTGGCAGGTTCTACGGCAATCACCTTCACGTTTGGATTCTGCTCCTTCAGGTACTTGGCGATACCCGAAATGGTTCCACCTGTTCCTACACCGGCTACGAAGATATCAATCTTGCCATCGGTATCAGCCCAGATTTCAGGACCGGTTGTGGCATAGTGCTTGGCAGGATTGGATGGGTTGGTAAACTGTCCCAGAATCACAGAGCCTGGGATGGAATCACGGAGCTCCTCGGCAGCCTTGATGGCGCCAGGCATTCCGTCCTTACCGCTGGTCAATCTCACTTCTGCGCCGTAAGCCTTCACCAGGTTTCTGCGCTCCACACTCATGGTTTCTGGCATGGTGAGGATGAGGTGATAGCCCTTTACGGCTGATACCAGAGCCAAACCTACACCCGTATTACCGCTGGTTGGTTCGATGATGGTGGCACCTGGTTTCAGGATGCCCTTCTGCTCAGCGTCTTCAATCATTGCAAGTGCGATACGATCCTTTACGCTTCCGCCAGGATTGAAGAATTCTACCTTAGCAATCACAGGGGTCTCCAAACCCTTGGATGCTGAATACTTACCCAATTCTACCAATGGGGTCTTACCGATTAAATCAGTAATCTGCTTATATATCTTTGCCATAACTGTACTCTAATTTAAATCATTAATACTTTTACTTTACGTAGGTAAATGCCTCATCGAGTGCCTCAATCAGGTCGTCGATGTTCTCGATACCGATGCTCAATCGAACGGTAGAAGGATAGATGTGCTGCTCCTCCAACTCCTCTGGGCTCAACTGAGAGTGAGTGGTTGTTGCTGGGTGGATAACCAGTGACTTCACGTCGGCTACGTTAGCCAGCAAAGAGAAGATGCGCAGGTGGTCGATGAACTCCCATGCCTCTTTCTCGCCGCCCTTGATATCGAAGGTGAAGATTGAACCACCGCCGTTAGGGAAGAGCTTCTTGTAAAGCTCGTGGTCTGGATGAGAAGGAACGGCTGGGTGATTAACCTTAGCCACCTTAGGATTATTCTCCAGATACTCTACCACCTTCAATGCATTCTGAACGTGACGCTCTACACGGAGGCTCAATGTCTCCAAGCCCTGAAGAAGAATCCAGGCGTTGAATGGAGAGATGGTTGCACCGGTATCACGAAGGATGACCGCACGGATTCGGGTTACGAAGGCTGCTGCTCCGGCAACATCTGCGAATACGGCACCATGATAAGATGGGTCTGGCTTAGCGAGAGTAGGGAACTTGTCGGCATTTGCCTTCCAGTCGAACTTACCGCCATCTACGATGACACCACCGAGAGATGAACCGTGACCACCGATGAACTTGGTTGCTGAGTGAACCACGATATCTGCTCCGTGCTCGATAGGGCGGATGAGGTATGGGGTGCCGAAGGTGTTATCGATAATCAAAGGTATGTTGTGGCGATGAGCAATCTCTGCCAACTTATCGATATCGGTTACATCAGAGTTAGGATTTCCAAAGGTCTCTGCATAGAGTGCCTTGGTATTGTCCAGGATGGCAGCCTCTACCTGCTCGAAGTTGCGAGGATCCACGATGGTGTAGCTTACACCCTGTGTGGATAATGTATGTGTGATGAGGTTATAAGTACCACCGTAGATGTTGTCGGCAGCTACGATGTGGTCGCCATTCTGAAGGATGTTCTGCAGAGCGTAGGTAACGGCGGCAGCACCAGAAGCGACAGCCAAACCTGCTACACCACCCTCGAGGGCAGCTACACGGTCTTCGAATACACCCTGAGTAGAGTTGGTCAAGCGACCATAGATATTACCAGCGTCACGGAGTCCGAAGCGATCGGCAGCGTGCTGAGAGTTGCGGAACACGTAACTTGTGGTCTGGTAGATAGGCACCGCACGAGCATCGGTAGCTGGATCTGGATTTTCCTGACCTACATGCAACTGAAGTGTCTCAAAGCGAAGTTTCTTTTCTGTACTCATAATCTATGTCCTTTCTTTAATTTTACGTTAATATTCAATCTATTCATTTATATAAATCTGTCGCCCAGAAATCAGATTGATGTTCTCTCTCTGAAAGACATTCTGATGTCCTTCTGAAAGTCATCATGCTGTTTGTTCTGATTGACGCTGCAAAGGTACGGCGATTTTTTGGATTCTGAAATAGCATATGAGTAGTATTCCTGCTACCACGTTTGTGGTATTCGGGCATTTTTTTCGATTTTTTGAGAGAAATTACAGTCTAAATCCTAAGCCGATGGTCATCGGGTAGCACTCGGGAGCTTTGGTCTTGTTGAGCAGCGGGGTTACTCCGGCACGGGCGTAGAGCATCACTCCTGAGTAGCCGGCACGGGCCTCGAGGTTCAAGCCGATAGGGTTGAGGTTGATATAGCCCGTTTCGGTATGCTTGTGCTTGCCTATGAAGTAGCGGGAATGCTCGTGCCAGCGGTATTCTACCGATGGACCTAACGCCAGGAATGCATCATGGCATCCTATGCGCTTCTGCCACTCCAGCATGACAGGCAGGCGGAGCACATTGTAGCTGATATAGCTTTTCTTCAGCGTCTCGCTTTCTATCGGAGTCATTGCCGATACCCCGTTTTGGGTGCTTAATACATAATTGTCCTTGAAATGGTGGTGTACCTGTCCGATGGAGAGAGAGGAGGTAAGTGCCATTTCGTTGGAAAGGCGGAAGCAGAGACTGGTGAGGGTGATGCCCCATTCCCACGACTTGGAGTCGCGACTGTGCATCTCGTTGTTGCCTCCCATGCTTCCCCTGCTGCCTGGCAACTGGCTGCAGCCGAAGAAGAAGGTTGGATAATGACTCTCCAGACTGCGCTTGCGCTTTCTCAAGGTCTGAGGGATGAAAGGCGAGGTGACAAATACCTTTTCTACTTCCTGACCATCTACGAATTGGGTTTCGGAAATCTTGGTCATCTCGTTGCCGTTCATCTTATATATCTTCACAGAAGTCTGTTCACCATCCTGCTTGATGACGATGTTCTGGTCGTTCACTCTGATTGTGGTGTCGTTAGCCTCTACCGAGGCTGGTGCACAGTTGCTGTTGGTTTCAGCAAGGGCGAAGGCTGGCATCATGGCAGCCATCATCATTACGTTTTTGATATTCATAATACTATATTTTATGTTGTTTCTTATTCTTATTGAGAGGATTCCTGTAGGAAGATGTTGCTTCTATCTTCTGGAATAGCAGAGTTGCATGATATCTTCGGGCGACAGGTCGCCTTCGATATAAATCACGGTTCCCTTGCTTTCATTCGGATTACTGAAGAGGATAAAGCGGTTGTTGCCATTGCTCAAGGGCGCCATCATGTAATAGCCGCTCACCATCTTGCCATTCTCCACCACCTCTCTGATCTTTTTCGCAGCCTTGCGGTCGGACTTCAGATAGTGGGCTATTTCCGTGGAGTGGTTCTTATATACCAGGCTCTTGTATATCTTGAGCTTGTAACCTTTGAGTTGCGTATTCTGCATCGTAACCATCTTGCATCCCTTGGCGTGCCCGAATCGTTGGAATATACTTTTTACGTACAGCCCCTCCTGGGCATTAGCCGAAATCGAGGCTACCACGATAAGAAGCAGTCCGATGAAGAAGCGTTTTATCAAGTTGCATCGTTTCATATTCTATACCTTATTATATATATTATACTTTATAGTTTGATTGATTCATCTAAAAGATGAATTTATTGATTCATCATATCCAGGGCACTGAATGGATCTTCGGAATCTGCCGAAACATCTTCCAGGGCATCCAGGGCTTCGTTATGAACGAACTCCTGGTCGGTATAAACCTTTCCATCGATAACCGCATAACATTCAGGCTGAGGCTGGGCTATCTTCTGGATGCCCACAATCAGGAATGCGATGGTAGCGGCTGCTGCCACAGAAGTGCCGAAATATTTGAGCCATCTGCTGCGAGAAGCTTCCTTTTGGGGGATTTCTTCCTTCTCGATATCTTTCTTTTCGAAATCCTCCTCCTTCTCTTCTTCTCCTTTTAGAATTTGAGAAAGATTCATCTGTTCGAATCCGATCACTAGTGTCCACTAAAAACGATTAACAATCGTTGTAAGTGGTTGATATACGACAAAATACGAGCAAGAAATGACTCTATGGGTTAGAAATGACTATCTTTGCAGAAAATTACAATCTGTAAGTTAGTTTAGACTCATGAATCAAGGTAAGTATATATTCAGTCAAATATGTGATTTCCTTCCCAAAAACCAGTTCGATTGGTTCGTAAAAAAATATCAAGGAAACAAATATGTTAAGAAGTTCACTTGCTGGAATCATTTGCTAGTGATGATATTCGCTCAGTTGACCCATCGAGAGAGTCTTCGAGACTTGATAGCTACGCTCAATGCGCATAAGACTAAGTTCAACAGGCTTGGATTTGGCACATCTGTTACCAGAAGTAATCTTTCCAAAGCTAATGAGCAAAGAGAGGCTAAAATATTTGAAGACATGGCGTATCATATGGTCAAGACCGCAAGAGACTTACGCATAGGATTAGTTGACAAAGACTTCTTCTATGAAGGTAATGTCTATGCTTTTGACTCAACAACCATCTCACTTTGCCTAAATGTGTTTTGGTGGAGTAAACTTCATCATGACAAAGGTGGTGTAAAGATGCATACCTTATATGATGTAAAGACAGACATACCATCATTCTTTCTTATAACCAATGCGGATTTACATGATTCCAAGGTAATGAACGAGATACCTTATGAGCCTGATGCTTTATACATATTTGATAGAGCATATATGGACACGGAGCAACTCACCATCATCAATACGATAAAGGCGTTCTTTGTTGTTCGTGAGAAACGTCGTATGTCATATACAGTGATTGAAGACAAACAATATAACAACCCTATAACGGGAGTGATGGCTGATCAAACGATACAGTTTAGTGGATATAAAACACGAAAGCAATACCCTTCCCCAATGAGAAGAATCACCTTTTATGATAAGGAGGGAAACAGAACCTTTGTGTTTTATACCAATAACTCCATCCTCTCTGCAGAGGATATTGCATTGGCTTACAAATATCGTTGGAGGGTAGAGTTGTTCTTCAAATGGATGAAGCAACATCTTCATGTCAAGGAATTCTATGGCACAACCGAAAGTGCTGTAAAGATACAATTGTATAGTGCAATCATTGCATATTGCTTGGTTGCGATTGTTGAACGAAAAATGAAATTGAATATGGAAATGTATGATTTGTTAAGAATTTTATCTGTCTCATTGTTGGACAGAACCCCTCTCGTAGATTTGCTCGGCAAAAGCAAACCTGCCGAGAAGTTACAAACTGTAAGAGAATTAAGTCTTAAATTTATTTAGTGGACACTAGTGGAATCCGATATAGCTGAAGAGGGCGCGGTAGGATTCCCATTCTTCCGGAATATCATTGGCATGTTCTTCGAAATACTTTCTGAGCGTTGCCTCTTCCTCATTGGATGTGGCACCATCCATATACTTGTCGAGCAAGTTCTGTATTCTTTTTATTTCATCATTCATAACTTTTCCTCCTTCTTTATTTTGTTCTGTTTCACGATGTTCATATAAGTCTCTCTGATTTTGAGTCGGGCTCTGGAGAGATTCTTTCGGAGATTATCAGCTGTGCATCCCGTTATCTGCATGATTTCATCGGCAGTATAGCCTTCTATCTCCTTCATGCGGAATATCTGCTGCTGCAAGGGCGGAAGCTGTGCCACTATCTGCTTGATGAGGTTTACCTCGTCCCGTTGCTCTGCCCGCCGGTCTTCTATGGGCACTTCCATCACCTTGTCGGTGGTGAAGTTCCGCTCCTCATGTCGGCACTGGTCATAAAACTTGTTGCGCATGATGGTGATGGCTAGAGCCTTGAGGTTATCTTCTGCCTGGATATTCTGGCGCATGTCCCACAGCCTGAGCATGACTTCCTGCACGAGGTCTTCGGCATTGTCGTCATTCTCAGTCAACCTTAGCGCATACGCTTTCAAGTTGCTGCGCATCGGTAGGATGATATGTTTGAATTCTTCTGTTCTCATAACCTTTACATTCTATAGACGTATGAAATTGAAAAATCGGACATCTAAGAAGAGATTTTTTTCAAAAAATGCTTTCTTTTTTCAAAGAAAAATGTTATTTTTGCAGTCATAAACATAAAATTTTGCAATCGAAAATATTTAAAAACTGAATGGCTTATGGCATCAATAGTTTCTATTATTCCCATCGTGTTGCTGTTCATCCTGATGCTCGGCTTCAAGATGGCAGGTCATAAGAGCGCCTTGCTGACGCTGGTAGTTACCGTGTTGCTCGCTCTCTTCGCAGCTTCGCCGCTAGGCATGATAGCCCCGGAACATGCGGAGGACAGCGTGATCGCCCTGACGGGATGGGCGGTGGTGGAAGGCATCTTGAAGGCGGTATTCCCGATTCTCATCATCATCCTGATGGCTATCTACAGCTATAATATCCTCGTGGAAAGCAAGCAGATAGAGGTAATCAAGAGGCAGTTTACATCGATTACCGATGATAAGGGACTGCTCGTGCTACTCCTCGTATGGGGATTCGGCGGACTGCTCGAAGGTATGGCGGGCTTCGGAACAGCGGTGGCGATACCTGCTGCCATCCTCATCGGACTCGGCTTCAAACCGATGTTCTCGGCTCTGGTATCCTTGATCGGTAATACCGTGGCTACGGGATTTGGTGCCGTGGGCGTGCCGGTTACTACGCTCTGTAATGAGGTGGCTGAAAGCGGATCGGCTTCGGCGGCACAGATTTGCGAGACTTCGGCCTTCGCCATCATCCAGCTGTCACCTCTCTTTATCATCCTGCCTTTCATCATCCTGACGCTTACCGATAAGCATAATCTTATCAAGAATCTCATCATCGCCCTTTGGGTGGGAGTGATTTCCGTGGCAGTGCAGTTTGTATGCGGCTATTATCTGGGTTCGGAGACACCAGCCATCATCGGCTCGCTGGCAGCCATTATCGCCATCATTGCATACGCCAAGGTGTTTGCCAGAAAGAGCAAGGTGCAGGATAAGGAAACCTTTACGCTTGCCGAGAGCCTGAAGGCATGGAGCGTTTACCTCTTTATATTGATATTCATCCTGGTTTCCGGCGCACTCTGTCCTCCGGTCAATGCTTTCCTCAAGAGTCATCTGGTGAGTGCGGTTCATCTGCCTGTGCTCGAAAGCACCTTTAAGTTTGGCTGGATTTCCAATGCAGGACTGATGCTCTTCCTGGGTGCTACGATTGGTGGACTGATACAGGGATTAAGTCTCAAGAGACTGATGGTGATTCTTGCCCGTACCACGGTGAATCTGCGCAAGACGGTAGTGACCATCTGTTCGCTGATAGCCCTGGCAAGTGTGATGAACTATTCGGGAATGATTACTTCCATCGCCTCAGGACTGGTGGCAGTAACGGGTGATTTCTATCCTCTGGTTGCACCGATGATTGGTGCCATCGGAACCTTCGTTACGGGGTCTGATACCTCTTCGAATATCCTTTTTGCCAAGCTCCAGGCTCATGTAGCTAACCAGTTGGGCATGACGGGACAGAGCACATTCTTTGGTATGGAGGGCGGTCAGGAGAACTGGCTGGTAGCTGCCAATACCACGGGAGCCACGGGTGGCAAGATGATCAGTCCGCAGAGCATCGCCATCGCGACTGCAGCCTGCGATATGGAGGGAAAGGATGGAGAGATTCTCCGTTCGGCTATCCCATACGCCCTGCTGTATATCGTATTGGGCGGATTGATGGTTTACTTCGGTTGCTGATATTTTTTCTTATATAAAAAACTGTCCTCATCTGTTATCTCAGATGGGGACAGTTTCAGTTTTATAAATCGACATTAAGATATCTGCAAAGCTTCTTCTCTTTTTTTTTCAAGAACGCAAATCCGCTAGGCGTCCCGCCGGATTTGCAATCCGGCGTCAAAAAAAGTCCTAACCTATTTGGGCTCTGCGGATTTGCAATCCGCAGCAAAGAAGTGTGCTTTTTCCTTTTGTTGGGGGATTATAAATCCCCCGGTTTTAATAGGTCGAACCCTTTTTTGCGGCGGATTGCAAATCCGCCGGGACGCCTAGCGGACTTATGACACACCAACTTCTTTTAAGCATGTCTTTTCTCGTAAGCCAGACTGTGGTCGTGCTGGTCGATATCATGCTTCGACTTACTCTTTACTACGAGCCATACGCCAGAGAATACAAGGATGGCGGCAATCGCCTGCATACCCTTGAATACGGCGAGACCTACGATGACACTCACTGTGACCGATACCAGCGGCTGCACATAGTTATATACACTCACCACGGTAGGGCGCAGAGTCTTCTGACCAATCATCATGCAGATGTAGCCCAGATACGTGCCGAATAGAACTACGTAGCCCGTTTCCCACCAGGTGCTCATCGGAACATGGGCAAAGTCGATGCTCATGACGTGGCTGATGGTGAAAGGCCATATAATGATGGTTGCCCAGAGGAACATCCACTTGTTGATGGTGAAGAGCGAATACTTAGACAGCAGGTTCTTGAAGAGCGACAGGTAGAGGGCGAAGGAAAGCTGAGCCGACATACAGAGCAGGTCGCCCCAGATGTTTCCCACCTTGGCATTGCCAGCCGTAGCACTCGTCATGATGATGATGACGGCACCTGCGCATCCCATCAATACACCGAGTGCCTTCTTCCAGGTGATAGGCTCCTTCAATATCAGGAAGGAGAGAACCATGGCGAAGATAGGCATCGAGGTGGTCATGATGCTGGAATTGCTAGGCGAGGTCATGTTCAGACCGATGGTGTAAGAACACTGGTTGAACACGAGGGCGAAGAGTCCGGCAGCAGCAAACTTGAAGATGTCTTTTACTGGAACATGCTCTTTCTTGGTGAATAATGAGGTGAGCCAAAAGAGGAGAGCACCACCCAAAACACGGAAGCTCACCAGGTCGATGCCGTTGATGCCGTGAAGCATGGCATCCTTGCCTACGGGAGCCATCAGTCCCCAGAATGCGCCGGAACAGAAGAGACACAGGTGGGCGATAAGAGGTCGTTTGTTATCCATTTTTCCTTATTTCTATTTAAATCTTCTTTATTTTGAATAAAATCGAGTGCAAAGGTACAAAATTTCGAGGAATTTTGCTATATTTGCGGTATATTTTTTGGAAGTTAAAGGAGTTAAGAAGTTAAGACAATAGTCTTTTTCCGTTCTTGACTATTAAAGATAGGAGATTATTCTTATGCAGAAATATGCTGATTATATCAAACAGATAGAGATAGAATCTCTTTGGAGCGGTACCAAACATATTCTTTGGAACCTTGACCGCCGTGTCAATATCCTGAGTGGTGTAAACGGCGTGGGCAAGAGTACTATATTAAATAAGGTGGTAAAGGGCTTGGCGGCTGGCGGTGAATTTCCTAGTCACATGATCAAGGGCGTGCATCTGAAGGTGGAGCCGGAGGAGGCGAAGTGGATTAGATATGATGTAATCCGATCGGTAGATAGACCATTGATGAATGCCGAGATGATCAACAAGATAGACCTTACTCTGGTTACCGAACTCGACTGGCAGCTCTTCCAGCTGCAGCGCAAGTATCTGGATTATCAGGTGAACATCGGCAACCGCATCATCGCCGTGCTTCAGAGTGGCGAACCGGATGCTGCCTTCAAGGCTCAGCAACTGAGTGAACCGAAGAGAATGTTCCAGGATATAGTAGATGGTCTTTTCAAGGATACCGGCAAGACTATCATCCGTACAGCCAACGAAATCCGCTTCAACCAGATAGGTGAGCAGCTCTCGCCTTATCAGCTTTCGGCTGGTGAGAAGCAGATTCTCGCCATCCTCCTTACCGTGCTGGTGGAGGACAACCAATCATACGTCCTCTTTATGGATGAGCCAGAAATCAGCCTTCACTTCGAATGGCAGAAGCAGCTCATCGGTCTGGTATTGAAACTGAATCCGAATATCCAGATCATCATGACCACCCATAGTCCTGCTGTGGTGATGGACGGATGGACAGACAGGGTGACGGATGTGAACGATATCACGATTTCGTAATTAATAATGTACAATTAATAATGTACAATTAATAATGTACAATGTATAATGGTAGAATGGGGCATTGTACATTATACATTATAAATTATTAATTAAAAGTATTATGGCTAAACGTTTAACCGATAATATCAATTCCCTCTACTTCGAGGCCGCCAACAAGATGACCTCGAAGAAGGCTCGGCGCAAGATAGTGGCTTATGTCGAAAGCTACGATGATGTCTTCTTCTGGCGTTCGGTATTGGGAAAGTATGAGGATGAGACGCGCTATTTCGAAATCCTGCTTCCTACCCGCAACAACCATCTGGACCGTGGCAAGAAGGCGGCTATCGTGAATATGCTCAAGGGAGTGGGAAGGGATATGATAGCCTGCGTGGATGCCGACTATGATTTCCTGAGGCAGGGTTCTACCGAAGCCTCGCAGCAGATGCTGGAGAATCCCTATATCTTCCATACCTACGCTTATGCCATCGAGAATTTCCAGTGTTATTCCAAGGGTTTGCATGAAACCTGCGTGATGGTGACGTTGAACGATGCCCATATCTTCGATTTCGAAAGATTCATGGAGGCGTATTCCCGTACGATATGGCCGCTCTTCGTATGGCATCTTCTCTTTTATATCCGTCATTGCAAGATGTCGATGCATTTTGATATGGCAGAGTTTGACAAGGTCATCGTATTGCCATCAGTCAGAATCCAGGACCCGCAGCAGGCTATCAATTATCTTGCCAAGAAGGTGAGGGCGAAGCTTTTCCAGCTGGAGCGCCGCTTCAAGACGTTCAAGGATGAGCTGCCGGATATGATCCAGTATCTGAATAATCTGGGGGTAAACGAGCATAATACCTATTTATATATACAGGGTCATCATCTTTTCGACCTGGTGGTTTTCCCTTTGGTGCAGAGCGTCTGCGATACGCTGCGCAATGTCAGGGAGAATGAAATCCGTGCCAGGGCTGTCCATACCGAGCAGGCACGGACAGAGATGGCATGCTATGAGAACAGTCTGGGCAAGGTGAAAATGATGATGAAGAAGAACACCTTCTACCAGTTCTCTCCGGAATTCCAGAAGATTCAGGCGGATGTGGAAAGATTTTTAGAAAGGTAAAAAAGTAAAAAGGTAAAAAGGTAAAAGGGTAAAAAGGTAAAAAGAAAGCAGGCAGATGACATTCCGCCAGGCTCTTTTTACCTTTTTACCCTTTTACCTTTCTACTTTTAAATTTATACGTATGTCTCCAGGAACTTCAAGGTTCCTTCTACCTTCAATGTCTGGGTAGAGGCAGGAACTACGATGCTCTCGCCACCCTGGAGCGTAATCTCGTTACCCTCGTTGTCGGTAATCTTAGCCTCACCCTTCAAGCCAATCAGAATCACGAAGCTGTCCAGCTCTGAATAATCCAAAGTCATAGGTTCATCGAGATCATAAACGGCTGTGGTGAAGTAAGGGCACTGTACCATGCTAACACCCTGGTTCTTGGCAGGAGTGTAGTTCTGGCGATAGTCTGGCAATACGGTGTAGTCGATGCACTCGGCAGCCTCCTTGGTGTGGAGCTGGCGATAGTTGCCATCCTTGTCCTTGCGCTTGAAGTCGTAGATGCGATAGGTTACATCGCTGGTCTGCTGAATCTCTGCAACGAAACAGCCTGTTCCGATGGCATGGATTCTGCCGGCAGGGATAAAGAAGCAGTCGTCCTCCTTCACGTTATACTGAGCCAGGGCATCGGTGATGGTATCATTCTCCACCATCTCCTTGTACTGCTCAGGAGTAATCTGCATCTTCAAGCCGTTGTAGAGCTTGGCATCTGGCTCGCTTGGCAGCGCATACCACATCTCGGTCTTGCCGCGCTCCTTACCCTGCTTCTTGGCAATTTCGTCATTAGGATGTACCTGGATAGAAAGGTCGGTATTGGCATCGATAAACTTGATAAGCAATGGAAACTCGTTGCCAAAACGCTTGTAGTTCTCTGCACCGAGGAAGTTCTCCTTCAACTCAGCAACTACCTCATTGAGTTTCTTGCCCTTCATCTCGCCGTCAGCTACGATGCTCTCGTTGCCAGGAACACCTGAGATTTCCCAACTCTCGCCAACTTTCTCCTGTTTGATGTCAAGATGCTTGAAGGCGATAATCTTGTTTCCACCCCAGATGGTGGACTTCAATAGTGGTTCAAATTTTAATGGTTTCATAATTTTATGGAATTAGTTGATAAAATGTTCTATTGTAATAGAACTCTTCGTTCTTTACTCTTCACTTGAACTCTAGTTCTCTCTCCAGAAGGCAGGAGTAAAGATTACCAGTACGCTGAATATCTCCAGACGTCCGATGAGCATCATCAGCGAACAGAACCATTTTGCCACATCCGGCAGTTCGCTCCACGACATCGTCGGACCAATCTCCGTGCCCAGCGTAGGACCTACGTTGCCCACACAGCTCAGGGTGATGGTGATGGCATTGGTGTTGTCGATGCCCATGGCTATCATCGTGAAGGAGATAACCAGACAGATGATGAGATAGGTGGTGAGGAAGGCGAGCAAGGTGACTCGTTTCTGCATCGGTACGTTCACGCCATCAATCTTCAATGGAAGTACGGCGTTAGGATGCAGAATCTGGCGGAATTCATTCTTCACCATTCTTACCAGCATCACGGCGCGGATACATTTCAAACCTCCACTCGTACTGCCCGAGCAGGCTCCGAAGAACATGCAGGTTGCCAATACCACCCAGGTGACATGAGGCCAGAGGGCAGCATCATCATTAAACAAGCCTGTGGTGGTGATGAATGAAACCACCTGGAAGACGGCGCTGCGGAAGGCATGCTCCATATCGTAGTTGCGTATCGCCATCAGCTCTACCATGATGAAAGCCGTGAATGCCGCAACCAGGAATGCATAAAACTTGAATTCCGAGTTCTTGAACAGATCCTTGATCTTGAACTTAATGACTGCTGCATAAAGTAGGGTGAAGTTCACACCCGATAGGAAGCAGAAGAACGTACAGATGTATTCTAGCGCTGGTGAATGGAAGAACTCGGTACTGCTGTTGTGGGTAGAGAAACCACCCGTTGCCGTCGTGGTCATCGCATAGTTGAAACTGTCGAAGAGGTTCATTCCCGCCACATAGTAAGATACGATGCAGGCAATGGTGAGCACAAGATAGATACTCCATATCCATTTTGCCGAAGTGGAAAGACGGGGATGAAGTTTGGTCTTGATAGGACCCGTAGCCTCGGCAGCAAACACCTTGGTCTGTCCTCCTACAAGCGATGGCAACAGGGCGATGGTGAAGAACACGATTCCCAGACCGCCTATCCACTGTGTGAGCGATCGCCAGAAGAGCAAACCGTGAGGGAAGCATTCTACATCATCAAGAATGGTGGCACCCGTGGTGGTGAATCCCGACATCGTCTCGAAGTAGGCATCCGTAAAGTTGTTGATGTAGCCGCTTACCATGAAGGGCAGCGTACCGAAGAGACTGAAGATAATCCATGAGAGCGAAACCACGAGGTAAGCATCACGGCGCGACATCGAGTTGTCGGCTCCATGGCCCTTCCATTTCAGGATAAGTCCGCCTCCGATGGTGATGAGTGTTGCCACAATGAAGGCGAAGATATCATCCTGCTGATAGTAATAGGCTACCAGCAGACTGATGAAGAGCAGGAATGCCTCGATGAAAAGCAGCTGCCCCAAGACCTTGTATATCAGTTTACTGTTTATCATTTTATCTGATTTTCCTTTGTATCATCGTTCTTTGTGTGCTGATTACACAAAGTACTTCTCTATTTTCTTCATATTGATGTTATGGCAGAATACCATCACCGAATCGCCTGGTTCTATCTGGGTATTACCCGAAACGAGCATACCTTCGCTCTTGCGTACCAGTCCACCAATGGTTACACCGATAGGCATACCGAGGTCTTTCACCGGTTTCTTGGTAACCTTGGAACCTTCTTTGGCGATGAACTCAGCCACATCGGCATTGGCATTCATCAGGAAGCGGACGTTCATCACGTCAGCATCCAGCATCATCTGATAGATGTAGCTGGCGGCAATCATCTTTTTGTTGATGATGGTACCGATATCCAGACTTTCTGCCATGCTCACATAGTCTACATTCTCAACGGCAGCTACCGTCTTTCGCACACCCATTCTCTTGGCTGTAAGACAAGCCAGGATATTGGTTTCTGCATTGCCGGTCAGGGCAACGAATGCCTGGGTGCTTCTGATTCCTTCTTCGGTGAGCAATGGAATGTCTCGTCCATCACCATGAATAATCAGGGTCTTGTTCTCGTCCAGAATGTCGTTGAGATATTCGCAGCGGTTCTCATCCTTCTCGATGATTTTGCACTCCATGTATTCAGGCATCTTCTTGACGGCTCTTACGGCAGTGCGTCCGCCACCCATGATCATCACGTTCTTCACGTCTACATAATGTTCCTTGCCCACAATCTTGCGGATATATGGAATATAGTTGCGGGTAGTCATGAAGTAGGCAAGGTCGTAGAGCTTCAGTTCATCGTTACCACCAGGGATGATGGTATCGCTGCCTCGCTTGATGGCTACCACGTGGTATGGGTCGTTAGGACCGCTGATGTTCTTGAGCGGTTCGTTGAGGATTTCGCATCCTTCGCGCAGCTTGATGCCGAGCATGACGAGTGCTCCGTCGTGCACATCCCAACGCTGGCGAACCCAACTCATTTTCAGACCGTTATTGATATCTACTGCAGCCAGCATCTCAGGATAGATGAGCTTGCTGATGCCCAGATTCTTGAAGAATTCCTGTGCTTGTGGCTCCATGTATTCCGGATTGTCAACACGGGCTACTGTACGCTTTGCACCCAGGTTCTTGGCAAGGATGCTAGCTGTGATATTGGTACTCTCTATGGGGGTGACAGCAATGAAAAGATCTGCACAGTCGGCTCCTGCATCACGCAGAATCTTCAGACTGGTAGGCTTTCCTACCATCGTGAGCAGGTCACAGTCTGAGCCGATGCTTGCCAGTCGCTCTTCGCTTTCGTCGATGAGTGTAATTTCTTCATTGCTGCGAGACAGCAGTCTCGCCAAGTGTGTACCTATGGCGTATGCGCCAGCTATGATAATCTTCATTTCTTTATTGCTTCTTTGATTGAATCTTTATCCAGATGCACGATTTCTCTCAGTTCTGCCACAGTACCATGTTCCACGAAGGTATCTGGTATTCCCATTCGTGTGATGTGAGGCTGATAGTCGTGATCGTTCATCCATTCGAGTATGGCAGAACCCATTCCGCCCATCCTTACTCCATCTTCGATGGTAATGATGCGGCTGAACTTTTCTCCCACCTCTTTTAATATGTCTTCATCGAGAGGTTTCAGGAAGCGCATATCGTAGTGGGCTACGCTCATGCCTGTTTCTGTTTCTACTTCGGCGATGGCCTTGGCTGCATCATTTCCGATAGGACCGATGGTGAGCACAGCCACGTCCTTTCCATCCTTTAGTTTTCTGCCGGTACCGGTCTTGATTTCTTCCATCGGGTTGCGCCAGTCTACCAGCACACCGTTTCCTCTTGGATAGCGGATTACGTAGCTGCCCTGGTTTGGCAATTGTGCTGAATACATCAGGTTGCGCAACTCATGTTCGTTCATAGGAGAAGCGATGGTAAGATGCGGTATCGGACGGAGGGCTGCCATATCGAAGACTCCGTGATGGGTTGGACCATCTTCGCCTACCAGTCCCGCTCTGTCCAGGCAGATGACTACCGGCAGATTGAGCAATGCCATATCATGGATGATATTGTCGTAGGCACGCTGTGCAAACGAACTGTAGATGTTGCAGAAAGGAATCAGTCCATCTTTCGCCATACCTCCAGAGAAGGTGACGGCATGTCCCTCTGCAATACCCACATCGAAAGTGCGGTTAGGCATCGCCTTCATCATGATGTTCATGGAGCATCCTGTAGGCATGGCTGGAGTCACACCTACTATCTTTTGGTTCTTTTGAGCCAGTTCCAGCAAGGTTTCGCCAAAGACATCCTGGAATTTTGGCGGCTGGTTGCTGGTATCCTTAATCAGTCGCTCACCTGTTTCTGGGTCGAACTTACCCGGTGCGTGCCAGATGGTGGCACTCTTCTCTGCCGGTTTATAACCCTTGCCTTTGGTAGTATGCAGATGCAGCAGCTTAGGACCCTTCATCTGCTTGAGCTGTTTCAGCACTCTCGCCACTTCCTTGACATCGTGACCGTCGAACGGACCGAAATATCGGATGTTCATTCCTTCGAAGATGTTCTGCTGATGGCTCAATGCAGACTTCAGCGCATTGTTAAGACGTAGGATTCCCTTTTTACGGTCTTCGTTCAGATACCCTTTGGAGTGTAGCCACTGTGAAGCCTTGAAGCGGAGCCTGTTGTAAGTTTCATTGGTATCCAGATTGAGAAGGTATTTTTCCATACCACCTACGGCCCTGTCGATACTCATATCGTTGTCGTTGAGGATGATGAGCATATCGTTCGGGGTGCTCGAAACATTGTTCAAGCCCTCGAAAGCCAGTCCGCCACTCATCGCACCGTCGCCGATGACAGCAACGATATTACGGTTGGTTTCTCCAGTTTCTCTTGCAGCAACAGCCATACCGAGTGCTGCGGAAATGGAATTGCTCGCATGTCCGCAGGCGAAGGTATCGTATTCGCTTTCCAAAGGAGTAGGGAATGGACGGATGCCGTGCAACTTGCGGTTGGTACAGAAGTTGTCGCGGCGACCTGTCAGGATTTTATGCCCGTAAGCCTGATGTCCTACATCCCATACGATACGGTCGTAAGGGGTGTTGAAGATATAATGAAGGGCTACGGTTATTTCAACCACACCAAGAGAGGAGGCAAAATGACCAGGATTTACGGCAACCTCGTCGATAATGTCTTCTCTTAACTCTTTACAAACTTGCGGCAGCTGGTCAATACTCAACTTGCGCAAATCTTCTGGGTATTTTATTTTACTTAATAGACTAAACTTGTTCTTGTCCATGTTTTCTTTGTGAAAATCTTCTGCAAAGATAATGCTTTTTTCCTATATAAAGCACTTTTGAGGCAATATTTTCGATTTTTCCGATAATTCTTTGTATTTTTGCAAAGGAATTTTGGAGGAATAGAATGAAAAGTCTGAATAATAAATTAATAACAAGCAATTAAATACCTTATAGGAATGAGAAAAAACGTATTACTGATTGGAGCCATGCTGATGGCTTCCATGTCTATGATGGCGCAGACCAAGGGGGGCGGCATCAGTCAGTCTGCTCTTCAGCAGATGGAGAAGAACCATGCATGTGCTGCACACAAGGCTCTCTTTAATGCTGTTGCTAACAACAATATCGATGACCTGGTAAAGAATCATGCCAATGAGGCTCCTGTTGATACCCATTTCAGCATCGAGACTCCTTCTCAGAGCATTCATAATCAGAAGAGTTCGGGCCGTTGCTGGATGTTCAGCGGCTTCAATGTGCTCCGTTCCAACTTTGCTGTCAACGACAAGCAGGGTAGAGTGGTGGAGTATTCTCAGGATTATCTCTTCTTCTACGACCAGTTGGAGAAGGCTAACCTCATGCTTCAGGGTGTCATCGACCTCGGTAAGAAGAGCATCGAGGATCCTCAGGTGCAGTTCTTCTTCAAGAACCCTCTCAACGACGGTGGTACTTTCTGTGGCGTTGCCGACCTGGCTAACAAATATGGTCTCGTGCCTATGAGCGCTCAGCCTGAGACTTTCTCCAGCAACAATACTTCCAAGATGAGCCGCCTTATCAGCAGCAAGCTCCGTGAATATGGTCTGGAACTCCGCAAGATGGTAGCTCAGGGAAAGAAACCTGCTGCTATCCAGGCTCGTAAGACAGAAATGCTGGCTCAGGTTTATCGCATGCTCAGCCTTACTTTGGGCGAGCCTGTAAAGGAATTCACTTATGCTTTCCGTGATAAGGATGGCAAGCAGATTGGTGAGGCTAAGAAGTATACTCCTAAGAGTTTCTATGAGGAGACGGTTGGTAAGGATCTCAACGGCACCTTCATCATGGTGATGAACGACCCACGCCGTCCTTATCACAAGACATACGAGGTAGAATACGACCGTCATACCTATGATGGTCATAACTGGAAATACCTGAACCTGCCTATGGAGGAGATAGCCCAGCTCGCTATCGCTTCCCTGAAGGATGGTCATAAGATGTATTCAAGCTATGATGTGGGCAAGCAGCTCGACAGAAAGCGTGGCTATCTGGCTCTCGATAACTTCGACTATGGCAGCCTCTTCAATACAACATTCCCAATGAACAAGGCTGACCGCATCGCTACTTTCGATAGCGGTTCTACTCATGCCATGACTCTGACTGCCGTTGATCTGGATGCAGCAGGCAAGCCTGTGAAGTGGAAGGTTGAGAACAGCTGGGGTGCTGACAATGGTTTTGGTGGATGCTTCATCATGACCAACGATTGGTTCAATGAGTACATGTTCCGCCTGGTAGTAAACAAGAAGTATGCTTCTGAGCAGCTCTTGAAGGAATTCGACCAGAAGCCAACCATGCTGACTCCAGATGATCCTCTGTTCCAGTTGGAAGACTAATAATAAGAATATTCAAAGCCATATATGGTGTATCATGCGCCATATATGGCATATTGTTTCTAGTAATCAACATAGAATTAGGTATAGATGAATAAGCGGGAAGTTTTTGGGCATTTTTTCAAATCATATTATGGTCGATTATATTATTATGCGCTGCAACTTCTGAAAGATGAGGAGGCAAGCCGAGATATCGTGAGTGGCGTTTTTGCTCACGTATGGGAGAATTTCGACTCCTATGACATGCAAACCTTACCAGCCTTCTTGCTTAAAACCGTGAAAAATAAGTGTTTAGACTATCTTCGGCATACAGCTGTTCATGCACAATATGCCGATTACTATCTTCATGCAGTAGATCAATACTATGAAGATAATGATATCCAGAAAGAACGTCAGCGGCAAGTAGAAGAAATGTTGGATTTGTTACCGGATACTACTCGTCATGTTTTGGAAGAATGTTATCTTAACCATAAGAAATATCGGGAAGTAGCAGATGAGATGAATGTCTGTCAGGAAACGGTCAAGCGCCATATCATAAAGGCCTTGAAACTGTTAAGAGAACATTATCATCAAATAAAAACTTGAAAATAATCAAAAGAATCTCAATTGGGGATGTTACTATTTTGGTAGGTAAAACGTATTATTTTTAGTAAAGAAATAGAAATATGATGAAGCAAACAGATATTTTTAATGATGAGAGTTTACAGAATGACATCCAAGACTTGGTTGCCATAGAACAGGCTATGATACGAAAAACATATCCTCTGCCAAACCTTGACAAGGAGTTGGAGAAGATAGTAGGCAAAGAAAATTCGGATGCCGAAGAGCCTGTGAAACATCAATATCCGATGATGAGAATGCTGATGAGTGCTCTGATGGGCGCTGCTGCTATGTTGGCGATAGTTTTTGTATGGCAGTGGGTGAGCTCCAGGCAGACTATTGATGAAGCTACCGGAAATCGGATAACGCAAAATGTATCTTCTGAACAAGGTATGACAATGCTTCAGACTGCAGATGGTGAGATGATTACTCTGACACTGGCTGATGGCACTGAAGTAAAGCTCAATAGTAATAGTAAGATTACTTATCCCCACTGCTTTAAGGGAGCAGAGCGTATGGTGCATCTTGAAGGAGAAGCATTCTTCAAGGTAAGGCACGACAGTAAGCGTCCTTTTGTGGTGGATGCAGGTGGTGTCTTGACCAAGGACTTGGGTACTTCTTTTAATATCAAGGCTTATCAGGGTAGTGACTGTAAAGTGACTTTGGTTGAGGGAAAGGTGGAAGTCCTGGCAAAGAACAGTCAGCATAAACCTGTGACATTGAATCCGGGACAGCAATATTCCTTAAGTGCAAAGGAGACTGTTTCTGGGCAGATAATTAATGTAAATACGGATGAAACTACCGCATGGGCAGATGGTGTGCTCTATTATCACGACCAGACTTTGGAATACATCTTGGATAATCTTGCAGCATATTATCAGAGTAAGGTGGTATTTAGAAATCCTGCAGTCAAAACCAAGCATCTCGATTTCTCCGCAGATAAGAGTGGCAGTATAGAGGATGCTATAGGACTCTTGAATAATCTGGGAGTTGCAAAGGTTAGTTTTAAGGGAAATACTATATATATAGAATAAGGTATTTAAGTAAATCTTGATGTATCGTCACATCGGCATTTTTGGGAAATTATAATTCCTGAAAATGCCGATGTTTTAGTTTTATTTGTAAGAAAACAAACTTTTTTCATTATTTTTTGAAAGTAGATGTTACCGATTCGCTGTCAGAAACGTATTTTTATTATAGTATTAACGAAAAAGAGAGAAATATGAAAGAAATAAGATGTGTATTCATGTTTGCTGTCCTGACTTTATGGATGGCATTGCCTGTAGGAGGACAGAATGCAAAGAGAGGCATCACGATGTCGCTCGTTAATGAGTCTTTGGCTTCTGCATTGAGAAAAGTACAGCAGGAGTCGGATTATAAGGTGAGTTTTGTGATAGAGGACGTAAATCCCTATACCACAACGGTTCATCTGAAGAATGCTTCTGCCTCAACTGCCGTAAAGCAGATTTTACATGGTAAACCTTTCACTTACTCAGTAAGTGGTAAGTTTATTACCGTCAAGAAGGTTTTGCAACATAAAACTGCAGCTGAAGCTACAGATAATGGAGCTGCCATCCGCCCCCTCTCAGGAACAATTACCGATGAGGATGGAGAACCTATGATTGGCGCTTCTGTTGTAGTGCCTGGCAGTCCTTTTGGAACCGTGACTAATACGGATGGTAATTTTGAGTTTTATATTCCTAAAGGATGTCATGAGGTTACGGTTTCGTTTGTCGGTATGAATGACCAGAAGGTAAAGGTGGCTGGTAGGGATCATGTGAAGATTGTGATGTCTGAAAATAAGACCATACTTGGTGAAGTGGTTGTAACGGGTTATCAGACAATCTCTAAGGAGCGTGCAACCGGTGCTTTTACCAAGGTAACAGCTGATGAACTGAAAGACAAGAGGTTGGGTAATCTCTCTACTGTGCTGGCTGGCGAGGTTGCCGGATATAATGACGGCATGATTCGTGGCGTAACCACGATGAATGCCTCTGCTTCTCCTCTCTATGTCATAGATGGCTTTCCAGTAGAGAAAACTAAGTTGACCGGCAATGGAACTGGTGATATTACCGAGGAAATCCCTGATTTGAATATGGATGATATTGAGAGTATTACTGTTCTTAAAGATGCTGCTGCTGCTTCCATCTATGGTGCTCGTGCTGCCAATGGTGTCATTGTCATCACTACCAAGAAATCGGCAGCTAAGGGTAAGACCAATGTCTCTTTCAATGCTTCTCTTACCTGGCATCCTTATTCTTATTATACAGATTATCTCGCCAATTCTTCTCTTGTTATTGATTTGGAGAAGGAGTGGGCTGCGCAGAATCCGAATCTTGCAGGCAATGGAGCTAAGGTATACGCTCAGAATATGTTGGATCAGAAAATCTATACGAGCGCGGGTATCTGCAATATCTTGAATTATTATGCAGGCAATATCTCTGAGTCAGAAATGAATGCTAAACTGACTGATTTGGCTGGAAAAGGTTATAACTACTATGACCAGATGAAGAAGTATGCTAAGCGCGATCCGTTGTATCAGCAGTATAATATGAATATTGTAAACAACTCGGTGAATAATCTCTTCAAGGCTTCGGTCACTTATAAGTATAATACCCTTGAAGATAAGTATTCCAATAATCAGAGTTTAGGTATCAACCTTACCAATACTTCTCATTTCACAAAATGGCTTTCTTTGGATTTAGGTGCTTACCTAAAGGTGGGTGAGGATCAGACACAGAACTACAATGTCCTTTCTCCTGGATATTCTGTTTTGCCATACGATAATTTAGTGAATGCTGATGGCTCTTGTTATACCAAGCCGATGAGTGAGAGATATGATGCAAGTACTTTGGCTATCTATCAGAAGTATGGTCTTTATAATATGGATATCACTCCTTTGGAAGAGCTGGATCGTCAGATTACCACCAACAAGGAGTTGGCTTTACGAACTTTTGCCCGTCTGAATGTACAGATTCTGCCCTGTTTGAAGTATGCTGCTTCCTTCCAGTACGAACGAGCTTCATATCGTGGTGAAAACTGGGCTGATAAAGCTTCTGTGCAGGTTCGGGGTGTGGTAAACGGGTATGCAACCGATAATGGTGATGGCTCTGTCAATTATGTGATTCCTTATGGGGATATCCTGGTTCGTTCAGACCAATATACCTCTGCTTATAATTTCCGTCAGCAGTTGAGTTTTGATCAGACTTTCAAGGATGTTCACAGCGTAACTGCTATTCTGGGCACGGAAACCATCCAGAACAAGCAGGAATTGCATCGAGACAAACTGTTTAACTATGATTCTCAGATGTTAACATCCAATATGGTGAATAATGCTGATTTGTTGAAAGGTATAGCGGGTGTGCTGGGATATAAATCTATGACTGCGACTGATTTGTCTGCTTCTTATGAGAATGTAAACCGTTATGTTTCGGTATATGGTAATGCTGCTTATACTTACGATGACCGTTATAGCTTGACTGGTAGTTTACGATGGGACCGCTCTAATCTCTGGGGAACCAGTTCGAAGTTTCAGAACAAGCCTATCTGGTCGGTAGGTGCCAGTTGGATTATCAGTAAGGAGAAGTTCTTCCACGCAGATTGGGTCAATTATCTGAAACTCCGTGTTTCTGATGGTATTGCCGGTAACGTATCTAAGAATTCTGCCCCTTATATGGTGGCAAGCTATAATAATAACGGGCATGTGGGAGGTACACAGGGATATGTGCAGTCGCGTGCCAATCCGATGCTGAGCTGGGAGAAAACCAATACCTTTAATATAGGTATCGATTTCTCGCTCTTTAAGAACCGACTCAATGGTACTGTAGAGTATTACGACAAGAAGGGTACCGACCTCCTGGCTTCTTCCATGGGTGTACCTACTGAAGGTTGGGGCTACAGCACCTATACCATCAACAATGGCGAGATGTACAATCGTGGTGTAGAAATTTCCCTGAGTGGTGAGGTTCTGCGTACCAGGGATTTCTCATGGAGAGCCAATATGACTTATGCTTATAATAAGAATGAGGTGACTTATGTAAATGTAAAGGCGCCGGTTTATATTCTTCAGTTGGATTACCCTTCGGCTTATCCTATTATCGGCAACGAATATAATGCAATCTATGGCTATAAGTGGGCTGGATTGAGTGAAGAAGGATTGCCACAGGTGTATAATGAGAATGGTGAGAAGGTAACTAATCAGCCAACGACATTGGATGCCATCTCTTACATGGGTACTACCACTCCTAAGTATAGTGGATCTTTCGGAACCAGTATCAGCTACAAGGATTTCGATTTCAGTATGCAGTTCCTTTTTGCGGGTGGTCATAAGATGCGCAATGCCAATCCTGCTTTCCTCACTTGCAGTTATTCCAGCGTAGGATATATCTCCAATATTGCGGGAGCTAGTGCCGGACTTGCTAATCGTTGGCAGAAACCAGGTGATGAGGCTTATACCAATGTGCCAAAGGCTGTTTTTGCCGAAAGTGGTTTGTCAGCATCTTCTTTGTATAGTACTTATTTTTATTCTGATATCAATATCCTTGATGCCAGTTATATTCGTCTGAACAACATTTCTCTGGCTTATCATTTGCCAAAGTCGCTGTGCCGTTCGCTCTATATGCAGAGTGCCCGTGTTCAGGCTAATGTGGAGAATCCGTTCTTCTGGGCAAAGACCAAACAGGCTAAGTACCAGCTGGGTGGTTATAATGCCACCAACTATGTGTTAGGCATTTATCTCAACTTTTAAATAATGAAGAAAATGAAACAGAAATTAGTATATATGGTGTTGTTGCTGGGCATGGTTATGGGACTTGCCTCTTGCGATAACTATCTCAATATAGAACCAAAGGGCAAACGCATCCCTAAGTCGCTCGCCGACTATGAGGCTTTTCTCCGTTACGAGTATGGTACTCATCGCATGCCGGTTTTGCAAACGTGCTATTTGCTTAATGATGAATATCTCACCAATTCGTATGCCAGTTATTATCCGATGTATAAGGCTAACTACAATTGGGAGGAGGAAACCGATCGTGCCTATTGGAACTCTGCAGATGAGAGTACTTATTATGTGGCTTATGGCACTATCAATACCTGCAATCTGATATTGGAAGATGTGCCTAATACAACAGAAGGTACTGAGAAAGAAAAGGCTGAGGTGATGGCATATGCCAGAGTGTTGCGTGCGATGAACTATTTCAATCTCGCTAATTATTATGCTGATACCTACGAGCCTTCAAATGCTGCCAGTAAGTTGAGTGTGCCTCTGATTACAAGCAGTCTTCAGAATGCTCCTTATCATCAGGCCACCATTCAGGAAATCTATGAATTCATTTTGAATGATTTGAACACGTCGGTAGCTGATCTTCCAGATATGGGTACCACGCTCCTCCATCCGGGCAAGGGAGCTGCCTATGCTATGTTGGCACGTACCTATCTTCAGATGATGAACTATGAAAAGGCGTTGGAGTTTGCTGATAAGGCTCTTGCCATTAATGATAAGTTGGTTGATTGGGTTGGATTCTATAATGATAATAAGGGTGTGATAGGCCAAGAGGGTGTTTATCCTTCTTTGAAAACGCCATTGGGATTTGATAGCCAGGACTGTTATAATTTCAATTATGCCGATAATAGTTCCAACTATGCATCTGCGATATTCAAGATACCGGTAAATCGTGCTGCCGGATTCGAAGAGGGAGATGCTTATTTCTTGAGCAATTGGAAACTAAGAACGATGGGTGCAGAAACTTATTATCAGGGGTTGACCAATGGCTATATCAATCTTGCTGGTATGAGAACCGTGGAGCAGTATCTTATCAAGGCTGAATGCTTGGCTCGTAAGAAACAGTTGACAGATGCTATGGATGTGCTCAATGAGGTGCGTAAGACATATATCCTTCCAGAGAAATATCAGCCACTATCGGCGTCCTCTGTGGCAGAAGCTATCCGGTATATACGTCAAGCTAAGGATAATCAACTTATCTTCTCTATTGTGCCGTTTGGCGATGCTCGTCGCTTAAATGCTGAAGGTACCTATGCCCGCACGCTGACAAAAGAGATAGATGGCAAGCAGATAAGTCTTGCTCCATCCTCTCATCTCTGGACCTTCCCATTCCCTAAGGGAGCCATTGATAATCCTGGCAACGGAAGTTTCGTACAGAATGTGGAGAAGTAATGAACGTTAAAATAAATCTTTCTAGTAATTGTACAAATATGATTTTTAAAAAAACAATTTTCTCATTGGCATTGGCGCTCATCTCTGTGATGAGTGCTCATGCTCAGAATGCAGACGAGTGTATCATTGATGCAATCTTGAATGGTGTGCCTGATGGTACGGAAATGGAAGCCGTCCTGGCTGCTACCCATCGTAATGAGAAACCTCTCGCTAAAGGTGTGGTAAAGGGTGGAAAACTTACTTTAACCATCCCTGTTACAGAGGCTCGTTTTATCGGTGTCGGTCCAAGAAACGGTGTTTTCACTTTTAGTCTGATGACCAAAGGTGGCGAAAAAGTGCAGGTGTCTCTCGATGCCAAACCCATCAATGATGGGGTGAACACAGGTTTTTATACCAGCAATGTAAAGATTTCTGGCAGTGCTATGAACGATGAATATCAGACAAAAATCGGTTCAGTGAGGGATATGCTTGATAAGATGTATAAGGATATAAACGATAAGCATAAAAAATTGATTGCAGAACAGAGCAAGGCTTACCAGGCAAAGGATAAAGCTAAGATGAAAGTTTTGGAAGATAGTGACGAGAGAAAAGAGATGGCTACCGAACAGAAGAATTTCTTTGATACGGTAGAGTCTTCTTATGGAAAGTTGTATTCAGACAACAAGGATTCCTGGTGGGGACCTTTCGCCATGCTTTGTACCTTGAACTATTTCACCAAGGAAAACTCCAAGGAATGGAATTCGTTCTCAGAAACAGCTAAGAATAGCTTCTATGGAAAGTTTCTCAACGAGCAGATTAATCCAAAGGGACTTACAGGTGAGACTTTGCCTCAGTTCGAACTCCAGCAAGTTGATGGTTCTAAGGTGAGCATGGCTTCTTGTGTAAAGGGAAAGAAGTATTATCTGGTTGATTTCTGGGCTTCATGGTGTGGACCTTGCCGCAAGGAAATTCCTAACCTCAAAAAACTTTATGAACTGTATAAAGGAAAGGGACTGGAAATAGTAAGTGTTTCTATCGATAAGAATGAAACTGCTTGGAAGAAAGCGCTTGCTGAGGAGAAACTTTCTTGGCCTAACGGACTTGACCGTGCCGGTATAGCTGATTCTTATAAGGTAAAGTTCATTCCTGCCATCTTCCTGGTAGATGGAACTACAGGTGAGTGTATTGCTGAGAATATCCGTGGTACGGAATTGGCTGCAAAGTTGGCTGAACTATTCTCGAAATAAGATATTTAGACGAAAAGTTTGGCTAAAGTGCTCCATTTATATAAAGATAAACCGTATTTTTTCGATAATATCGTGAAATACGGTTTATTTTTTGTATTTTTGTACCCGAAATAATGGTAAGAACGTTATTTATATAAAAGCTATATAGATTATGTTAGAGAAAAGTAAGCGTGAGCGCATCATTGCGCTCGTTAATAAAGAGGTGGTTCCTGCCATCGGCTGTACCGAACCGATGGCTGTGGCACTATGTACAGCCAAGGCTGCTACTACATTGGGCAAGCGCCCTGAACGTATTGAAGTTCTTCTGAGTCCTAATATGCTCAAGAATGCGATGGGTGTCGGCATTCCTGGCACGGGTATGATCGGTTTGCCTATCGCCGTATCGCTGGGTGCGCTCATCGGAAAGCCTGAATATCAGCTGGAAGTGTTGAAAGACCTCACTCCCGACAGTCTGGAGCAGGGCAAACAATATATCAAGGATGCGGATATCAACATCAAACTGAAGCAGGGTGATGTGGATAAACTCTATATCGAAATCATCTGTCATGCCGGTGAAGACCAGGCTACGGCAATTATCTCCGGTTCTCATACCCATTTTGTGTATGTTGAGCGTAATGGTGAGGTGGTTTTCGACAAGCGTGGCGGTGCTGTGGGCGATGAGGCTGATGACGACATCCAACTCAATTTCCCGATGGTTTACGAGTTTGCAACAACAGCTCCGCTTGATGAAATCTCTTTCATCCTCAAGACCAAGGAATATAATATGAAGGCTGCTGAATTGAGTATCAAGGGTAATTATGGACATTGTCTCGGTAAGACAATGGATCGTCCTTTGAGTCATGGCATCTTCGGTAATAATATATTCTCTCACATCATCTCCAGTACCGCTTCTGCTTGCGATGCCCGTATGGGTGGAGCCATGATTCCGGTGATGAGTAATAGCGGTAGCGGCAATCAGGGAATCTGTGCTACCAACCCTGTTGTGGTATATGCTCTGGAGAATGAGAATACTGAGGAAGAAATGATCCGTGCCTTGATGCTCAGTCACTTGACGGCTATCTATATCAAGCAGAGCTTGGGAAAACTCTCAGCTCTATGTGGTTGCGTGGTAGCCAGTACGGGCAGCAGTTGCGGTATCACCTATCTGATGGGTGGTGATTATACCCGCATCTGCAATTCTGTCAAGAATATGGTGGCAAACCTTACAGGTATGATCTGCGATGGTGCCAAACCTAGCTGTGCCTTGAAGATTTCTTCGGGTGTCAGTACCGCCCTGCTTTCCGCTCTTCTTTCGATGGAAGGCAAATGCGTGACATCGGCAGAGGGCATCGTAGATGATGATGTGGATAAATGTATTCACAATCTTACAAGTATCGGTGCCGATGCGATGAGAGCAACCGACGATATGGTGCTTGATATCATGACACATAAATAATGAAGAGTGTCTTTTTTACATACTTTATCAAAAGGCTCGCAAGAAACACCTCTTGCGAGCCTTTTTTGATTGTTTTTTGGGGCTATTTTACTTAAAAAGATTTAAAAAACTGACATTTGTTGCCTTAAAATCTTAACCGTATTGAAAAATAACGTATCTTTGCAACAGCTAACTGAAATATAAAAATATAACGTAATAAATAAGAAACCAAATAACAAATTTTTAAACTCTATCTTATGATAAGACAACTATTCACAGTAAGTACTATGATTATGGCTCTTGGAATGGCTCCAGCCCAGGCTTATGGGGGAACTCGTATCCAGGAAACTAATCAGTCCAAAGATGGACAATGCACTGGTACCATTATCGACCCTACAGGGGAGCCTGTAATTGGTGCTACAGTCACAGTTAAGGGAAAGCAAGGTGGAACCATTACCGATTTTGATGGTAAGTTTGCTCTTTCTGATGTAAATCGTGGTGCAACTATCTGTATCAGCTACATTGGCTTCGAACCAGTGGAGATGGTATGGAAGGGTGGTGAAATCAATTTGACCATGAAGGAAGACAGCAAGACTCTGAATGAGGTCGTTGTTGTCGGTTTCGGTACTCAGAAGAAGGTAAACCTCACTGGTGCCGTTTCTACCGTTGATTCCAAGACTCTCGGCGCTCGCCCAGTCAACTCTGTTGTTGATGCTCTTCAGGGTGCAGTAGCCGGTATGAACTTCTCTACACCAAGCAGCGGTGGTACTCTTAATTCAACCAAGTCTTTTAATATCCGTGGTACAGGTACTATCGGTGCCGGTTCTTCTGTATCTCCACTCGTGCTCATCGACGGCATGGAGGGCGATATGAACGCACTCAACCCACAGGACATCGAGAACATTTCTGTATTGAAGGATGCTTCTGCTTCTTCAATCTACGGTTCACGTGCTGCCGGTGGTGTAATCCTTATTACTACCAAGAGTGGTAAGAAGGGTAAGGCTTCTATTAACTACAACAACTCTTTCCGTTTTGATTCTCCACTCAACATGCCGGAGATGATGGACTCTTACACATGGGCTAAGTACATGAATGATGCTTCTGTTGCTAGTGGTGCAGGTATCTGGTTTACAGATGAAAAACTCGAGCAAATCAAGAAGGCTCAGAGCGATCCTACCATGCAGAAGATGTTCAAGAACAGCAACAACCGTTGGGAGGTTTGGGACAATACGCCACTCTTGCCTATTGGTAATACCGACTGGCTCAAGGAGCAGTTTGGTACCAGCTTCTCTCAGGAGCATACCTTGAGTATCAATGGTGGTGATGATCGTTTGCAGTACTATGTATCTGGCAACTATCTCAACCGTGGTGGTCTCCTCCGTCATGGTGATGATAGTATGCAGCGCTATACTATGACAGGTAAGATCAATGCACAGATAACCAAATGGTTGCGCATGACCTACAATACCCGTTTCTCACGTCAGGACTTCGATTCTCCTGGTGATTTGATCAATGGTACAGATGTGTTCTTCCACAATATGTGCCGTTATTGGCCTATTTTGCCAACTACCGATCCTAATGGTAACTGGTTGCCAGAGTCTTATATCGGACGTCTTCAGAATGGTGGCCGTGCCAAGAACCAGGCAGACCGTCTCGCACAGCAGCTTTCTTTTGTTGCAACACCTGTAAAGGGCCTGACTCTCAATGCTGAGTTAAACTATCGTATTGTTACACAGTTCAATCACCGTGACTGGCAGACCACATACGGCTACGACTGCGATAATAATCCATACGTAGATAGCAACGCCACATCAAGCGTGTATGAGTATTCATTTAAGTCAAACTATTTCAACCCTAACCTCTTTGCAGAGTACAGCCATTCGTTTGGCGATCACAATATGAAGGTAATGGGTGGTTTCCAGAGTGAGTGGTTCCGTCAGCGCAATATCACAGCGCGTCAGAACGGTATCATGTCTGGTCTTCCTACTCTCGATACAACAACCACCAAGCCAAGTGTAGGTGGTGCATATAACTCATGGACTACAGCCGGTTTCTTCGGTCGTATCAACTACGATTATGCAGGCCGTTACCTCTTCGAGGCTAACCTCCGTTATGATGGATCTTCACGTTTCCTCCGCGAGAACCGTTGGAACTTCTTCCCATCATTCTCTGCAGGTTGGAACATTGCCCGTGAGAAGTTCTGGGAGCCATTGACTGATTACGTAAACACATTGAAGCTCCGTGCTTCTTGGGGTCAGTTGGGTAACCAGAATACAGACAACTGGTATCCTTTCTATCCAACCATCGGCTTCTCTTCTCAGGGTGGCAACTGGTTGATTAATGGCGCTAAGCCAAATACTGCTTCACAGCCAGGTCTCGTGTCTTCTACTCTTACATGGGAGAAGAGCCGTACATGGGAAGTTGGTCTCGACTGGGGTGCTTTCAATAACCGCTTGACGGGATCGTTCGGCTACTATCAGCGCAAGACATTCGACATGGTAGGTCCTGCTCCTGAGTTGCCTGTTATCCTCGGTGCCAATCCTCCAAAGGTGAACAACCTTGATATGACATCTAAGGGTTGGGATCTCCAGATTGGCTGGCGTGACGTAATCGGTGAGGTAAGCTATGGTGCATCTCTCGTATTGAGTGATAACCAGGTGGTCATCGATAAGTATCCTAATCCATCCAAGAACCTCGGCTCATACTATGCTGGTGCTAAGCTCGGTGACATCTGGGGTTATACCACAATCGGTATCGCACAGAGCCAGGAAGATATGGATGCACACCTCGCAAAGGTTAACCAGAGCGCACTCGGAAGCGGCTGGACTGCAGGTGATATCATGTATGCCGACCTCGATGGTGATGGTTATGTTAATACTGGCGAGAATACAGCTGATAAGCCAGGTGACAGACGCATCATCGGTAACTCTACTCCTCGCTATAACTTCGGCTTGAACCTCGATGCAGCTTGGAAGGGCTTTGATATTAAGGTATTCTTCCAGGGAACCCTCAAGCGTGACTACGCAGCAGGTGGTGCCGTATTCTGGGGTGCTATCGGTCAGGGTAAGTGGCAGGCTACCGGCTTTAAGTTCCACGAGGATTACTGGCGTGAGGACAACAAGGGTGCATACTACCCACGTGCTGACTGGGGTGGTGGCCGCAACATCAAGACTCAGACCCGCTATTTGCAGAATGCAGCTTATGGCCGTTTGAAGAACCTCACCATCGGTTATACCTTGCCAAAGTCAATCACAAGCAAGGCTTATATTGAGAATCTTCGCTTCTTCGTATCTGGAGAGAACCTCTTCACCATCACTAACTTCACAGAGGCAGGTGATCCAGAGCTGATTGGAGCAGGTTATGGCGGTGAGATTGGTAAGACATATCCATTGTCAAAGACATTCTCATTTGGTCTTAGTGTAACATTCTAACTTATCATTTATAGAAAGGAAACAATTTATGAAAATTAAATATATTTCAATGCTCTTATTGGGCGCGACGCTCGGTCTGACAAGTTGCGATGACTATCTTGACAAGGAGCCTGAAAGCAACGTGACACCTGCGTCTTATTTCACAAGCGCAGACGACCTGGCTGCCTACACCGTGAATCTCTATGGTGTATTGACAAGTATCAATCCGGGTAGCTATGGTATGAGTACCTTTGCTTACGATAATGATACAGATAACCAGGCGGGAACCGGTTATTCTAACCGTTGGGTTCCTGGAAACTGGAAAGTAGGTCAGAGTGGTGGTGCCTGGGATTTCGGCAACATCCGTTCGGTGAACTATTTCTTAGACCAGGTAGTGCCAAAGTTCGAGGCTAAGCAGATTGGCGGTAATGAGAGTCATGTACGCCACTACATTGGTGAGGCATACTTCCTCCGTGCTTACCTTTATTTGGACAAGTTGCAGTCTCTTGGCGATTTCCCTATCGTGCTCACAGCTCTTCCTGATGACAAGGAGACTCTTGTTGAGGCTTCAAAGCGCCAGCCACGTTATAAGGTAGCTCAGCAGATTCTCGACGACCTTGATAAGGCACTCGGCCTGCTGATGGAGTCTGCCCCTGGTGGCAAGAACCGCATCTCTCGCGATGCAGCCCTTCTGCTCCGTTCTCGTGCAGCTCTCTTCGAGGCTACATGGGAGAAGTATCACAAGGGGACAGCGTTTGTGCCAGGTGGTCCAGGTTGGCCAGGCAAGGCTGAGGATATCCAGGGATTTGACATCGATTCTTCCATCAACCACTTCCTCGATGAGGCTATGAAGTCTTCTAAGGAATTGGGTGATAAGCTCGTTGATAACCTTGTAGAGAATACGGATACTCCAGAGGGACAGAATGCTAGTTTGGCAAGTATCAATCCTTACTACACCATGTTCTGTGACAAGGATATGAGTGGCTATAGCGAGGTTTTGATGTACCGTGCTTTCGATAAGGACAAGGCTAACGTAACTCACAACATCCAGATGCAGCTCCAGCGTAATGGTGGTGGTACTGGTTGGACACGTGGATTGGTTAACTCATTCCTTATGCGCAACGGCCTTCCTATCTATGCAGCAGGTTCAGGTTACAACCCTGAGTGGGAGAACCAGGGCATCAAGGCTACTCTCCAGGATCGTGACTCTCGTATCCAGATATTCACCAAGATGGATGGTTCTGTAGAGAACTATACAAGTGATGGTGCTAATACCGTTGATCTCTCTTGGACAGTAAAGGGTAACAATGAGACTCGTATCGTTACCGGTTATGCTGTGAAGAAGGGTAAGAACTATGATGTTCTGCAGCAGCTCAACCACGACTATGGTCAGAGTGGTAGCATTGTATTCCGTGGCACAGAGGCTCTCCTCAACTACATGGAGGCTTCCTGGTTGAAGAACAATACTATCGACGCCACAGCTGATAAGTACTGGCGTGCTCTCCGCACCCGTGCCAAGGTAGATCCTGATTACAACAAGACTATCGCAGCTACCAACATGCAGGAGGAGGCTAAGTGGGACTTCGGTGCTTACTCTCATGGTCAGTTGGTTGATGCTACTACTTACAACATCCGTCGTGAGCGTCGTGATGAGTTCATCGGGGAGGCTTCCCGTTGGGAGGACTTAATCCGCTGGCGTGCTTGCGACCAGGTAAACGGTTACCAGATTGAAGGTATGAAGTACTGGGGTACTGTTTACGAGGGCACATGGCGCGATGGTGATACCGACCTCGCTAAGGTTGATGTTGAAGGTGGTAAGGGTAATATCAGTAGTAAGGACGTTAGTGGTGACTACATCCGTCCATACCAGATTTCTAAGATTAACAATCAGGTATTTGATGGTTATCACTTTACTCCTGCTCACTATCTGTCTCCTATCGCACAGAGCGTATTCCGTCAGACAGCAGCGGGTGACCAGACCGATCTTACTACATCTGTTGTTTACCAGAACCCAGGTTGGCCATTGATTGCCGGTCAGGGCGCAACTGACGTTAAGTAAAGCGTGAAAACGTATTCTAGCTTATGTCTTGAACTCAAGACATAAGATACTAAAAAGGCTCGCAAGAAGTTTTTGTTTTTTGCGAGCCTTTATTATGTCTTTATACGAGTGTTGCAACGATTTCCTCACGGGTACCTGGCAACATATCGATGACAGGAATCTCTGGCATGGTGTAGCAACCTGGCTGGAGACGGAATGAAGCGCGAGCCACGTTAACCAATACCTGAGCAGTGAGGGCAGGGTTGTTGATGCTCATGTTGAACTCGAAGCGCTGGTTCTGGGTCTTGCCAGATACACCCTTGCGAACGAGGTTCACACCGTGACCCATATCCTTTACATCATCTACTGATGCTACGGCGAATACGTGAGTCTCATCGTGAGCGAAGTAAGGGTCAGCCTTGATCTCTGCAGTCACATCCTCAAGCTTGGCGCCTTCCTCAAGTTCTACATATACCATACGGCGGTGGATACCCTCGCCCAATGGGATGGTTACAGAGAGCGCTTCCTTTACACCCTTCTTGCTACGAACGCAAACTGAGTGTCCCATGCTCATACCAGGACCGAAGTTGGTATAAGTCAATCCCTTTGGAGCCAGACTTTCCATCAATACACGTACGATAGAGTCTGAACCTGGGTCCCAACCGGCAGAGATAACGCTCACCTTGCCAGCCTTCTTGCAGTTCTCCATCTGCTTGGTGCGGTAGTCGAGGATGCTGGTGTGGATATCGAAACTATCTACGGTGTTGATGCCGAGTGCAACGATCTTCTCTGCATACTCAGGGCAAGAGCGGGTAGGAGTAGCGAGGATAGCAACATCTACATCCTTCAACTTGGTGATGTCATCTACTACCTCATAGTTAGCCAACTCAGCTGGTTTGTCCTTAGCACCCTGGCGACGAACGATACCTGCAATCTCGAAATCTGGAGCGGCTTCGAGAGCTTCTACTGTAAACTTACCGATATTGCCGTAACCTACTACGGCTGCTCTAAACTTTTTCATTTGATGTATTTATTTCTTTTATATTGTTGTTTATTTTGAATAATTCCTTCTAGATATCTATTTCCGGTTGCAAAAGTATAGCTTTTTCTTGAAATACGTGACGTTTTAATAGATTTTTAACTCATAAAACTTGCAAAAGGTAATAAAATCATAGTTTCTAGGTAGAATGACGGGGGAATTGTAAGGGTTCTAGAACAGATTCCTTACAGTTTCGTGATTTCAGGGATTTAAGAGAATGCCTTAGTTCTTCCTATTCTGTTTGTCGATGGATAATGAGTGATTTCTTTTCGCTCCTGATGAAATTAGCTTCTATCCTTTATGGAATTAGTTCCTACTCTTAAGGGAAATTGTTTCTACTCTTAAAGGAAATTGTTCCTGTACCTAATAGAATTCTTCGTTCATAAGTTTTGAATCTAGGTTCAAAAGTTTTGAATGTACGTTCATAAGTATTGAATGTCGGTTCAAAACTTATGAACGGAGATTTCTTCTAGTTCTAAAAACAATTTCCATAGGGGATAAAGGCTTTTTCTTATAGGGGTGTCGGCAATATAATCCAATGCCAGATACAATAAATTCCTATTTCGTGCGTTCATATTATTATAATTAATTTATGAAAGAGGTATAACCAAGTGTTTAAATAGTAAGGAGAAAATTAAAATGATAGAATATATTCATGGCGATCTGACCGAACTGACCCCGGCAATGGCAGTAGTAGAGACTGCAGGAGTGGGTTACGGACTCAATATTTCGCTCAATACCTATACTGCCATTCAGGGCAAGCAGGAAGTAAAACTCTACGTGCATGAGGTTTTGGTGGCAGGTGGAAGAGATGACTCTTTCACCCTTTTCGGTTTTGCCTCCAAGCAGGAGCGCGAACTCTATCGCCAGCTCATCACCGTATCGGGTGTGGGAGGCAATACGGCGAGAATGATTCTCTCGTCGATGTCGCCAAGCGAACTGTGCAACGTGATTTCATCGGGCAATGACAAGATGTTGAAGGGTGTAAAGGGAATCGGACTCAAGACAGCCCAGCGTATCATTCTCGATTTGCGGGATAAGATTGTGAGTCTGGGCATCGCGGATGAGCTCCCTGCCAACGGAGGCAATGTTGTGATGGTGAACAATGATGTGAAGGATGAGGCTGTGAGTGCCCTTACCATGCTAGGTTTCTCTCCGGCTCCTTCTGCCAAGGTGGTTGTCGACATCTTGAAGGCTCAGCCAGATTTGCCGGTTGAGCAGGTTGTGAAGTTGGCTCTGAAGCAAATCAAGTAGTTGCGGTAAGAGAGAAAATTAAATGTCAGGAAAAAGAATTTAGCATCTGTAAATGAGGCAGGGAAAAATATATTTGTTGCTGTTCTGGCTGATGGTTTCTACTTTCAGCTATGCTCTCGTCATGCCTTATTTGCAGGATAACCGTACCCGTAAAAGAACTCAAAATCCGGTTAATACCCAGCAGAAACAGCTGGATAAGCAAGCAAAGAATGGGGAACAGGATAAAGGAAAGAGCAGCAAAATTTCTGTTTCTGCCCAACCCTTCAAGGTGGAGGATGATACCATTCCTGATTCTTTGCTGAATCCCCGCTGGAAGATTCAGCTTACCCAGCCTTATTCACTCAGCGACCTCTATCAGAGTCCGCTCGACTTGCAGCGCCCGGACAACATGAAATATGATGTGGTCTATAACGATACGCTCAACCGTTTCGTTATCGGCAATCGTATGGGCAATACCTGGCTCTCGGCCCCTATCATGCTCACTCCAGAAGAGTATAACTCCTGGACTGAGATGAATGAAAGAAGTGCTTTCTTCCGTAAGAAGAACGATGAGATTTATCAGGCGAAGGGTAAGGAGAAGTTCGACTTCTCTGATATGCATTTCGACCTGGGACCAGCCGAGAAGATATTCGGTCCTGGCGGTATCCGTGTCAGGACACAGGGTTCTGCCGAGCTGAAACTGGGTATGAACAAGAAGAGTATCGATAATCCATCTTTGCCTATCCGCAACCGGAAAACCACGATGATGAACTTCGATGAGAAGATCAATCTCAACGTGAATGGAAAGGTGGGCGATAAGATGAACCTCAACCTGAATTACAACACCGATGCCACCTTCGACTACGATGCCCAGAACATGAAACTGAAGTATGATGGTAAGGAAGACGAGATTATCAAGCTTGTGGAGGCAGGTAATGTGTCTTTCCCCAGCAATTCTTCGCTTATCAAGGGAGCCAGCAGCCTTTTCGGTGTCAGAACCGATATGCAGTTTGGAAAGTTGAAATTGCAGATGGTGGCTTCGCAGAAGAAGAGTGCATCCAAGAGTGTTTCCAGCAGGGGCGGCGTACAGTTGACTCCATTTGAAATCAATGTTGCCGATTATGAGGAGAATCGTCACTTCTTCCTTTCCCGATATTTCAGAAATCATTATGACGAATGGATGCAGAAGTTGCCTAATCTCATTACCGGCATTACGATTAACCGTGTGGAGATTTGGGTAACCAATAAGTCGGGAACTACTGCCAATACCCGAAATATCGTGGCACTGACCGATCTTGGCGAAGCTTCTAAAATCAGTAACCCGATGTGGACGGCAACCGGACAGGTGCCTTCCAACCGTGCCAATACCGAGTATCAGGCTATGACTACCCAGTATGTGGCTGCCAGGGATATCGACCAGGCTGCTGCTACTCTGGAGGGGGCTGGTCTGGTAGGTGGTGCAGACTTTGAGAAACTGGAGAGTGCCCGTCTTTTGAGTTCTTCTGAGTATACCGTCAATACTGCCTTGGGTTATGTTTCCTTGAAGACGGGTATTCAGACCGACCAGGTATTGGCTGTGGCTTATGAATATACATCGGGTGGCGTAACTTATCAGGTGGGTGAGTTTGCTTCTGATATCACCGATACCAAACAGGCTCTTTTCGTCAAGTCGCTCAAGAATACCAGTTGTAATCCTCAGCAGGGCAACTGGGACCTGATGATGAAGAACGTGTATTATCTTGCCTCTAATATCGAGAAGGAGAAATTCCGTCTTGACGTGAAATACCAGAGCGATACGACGGGCGTTTATCTGTCTTATATTCCGGAACAGAGAGTCAAGAATACGCCTATCATTCGTGTGTTGGGTGCCGACCGACTTGATAACAACAACAAGGCACATAGCAATGGATACTACGATTATGTAGAAGGCTATACCGTTTCTAATGGTCGCGTGTTTATTCCGAAAGTAGAACCTTTCGGAAGTTATATGCGTGATTATCTGGTCAAGAACGGAGTGGCTGCGGATGCGGCTGAGAAATATGCCTTTACCGAACTGTATGACAGTACCAAGACCGTTGCCAGGCAGATTGCAGAAAAGAATAAGTATCAGATGGTGGGTCAGTTCAAAGGTTCATCAGCTAATGTCATTTCCCTGGATGCCTATAACGTTCCACAGGGGTCGGTCGTAGTAACCGCAGGTGGTGTTACCCTGACAGAGGGTACTGACTATTCGGTAGATTACAATGCGGGTGAGGTTACCATCCTCAACCAGAGCATCATCGATGCGGGTACTTCGGTCAATGTTTCCCTGGAAAGTAATACGGATTATGGTCAGACACGCAAGACCATGTTTGGTGTGAACTGGGAGTATGATTTCTCCAAGAACTTCCAGATGAGTGGTACCCTGCAGCATCTTTCCGAACAGGCCCTTACCACGAAGGTTTCCATGGGTTCTGAGCCATTGAAGAATACTCTCTGGGGTGTTAATCTCAATTGGAAGAAGGAGAGCCAGTGGCTTACCAATGTACTTGACAAGATTCCTTTCCTGCATCTTACCCAACCATCGCAAATCTCTTTTACCAGTGAGTTTGCACAGTTGTTGGCTGGAGAGGCTGGTGGTACGCAGGACAATGCTTCCTATATTGATGACTTCGAAAACACCAAGAACGGCATTGATGTGATGACACCTACTTCCTGGTTTATCTCCAGCGTGCCATCGCTCAATTTCAAGGAAGATTATAATGATAAGACAGGACTGACGAGCGGTTTCCACCGTTCCCGTCTGGCTTGGTATTGCATCGACCCTCTCTTTACCCGTCGAGGCAGTTCCTTGACGCCTGGACATATCAAGAGCGACCTCAAGCAGCTCAGTAATCACTATGTTCGCGAAGTATATGTGAAGGAGCTGTTCCCATTGCGCCAGCAGAACAGTTATCAGGGTGCTACCAATACCCTGAGTGTGCTCAACCTGGCTTACTATCCGTCAGAGCCGGGTCCTTATAACTTTAATGTGGAAGACCTGCAAGCAGATGGTAAATTGAAGAATCCACAGCTCAACTGGGGTGGTATGATGCGTAAGCTCGATACCAATGATTTCGAGCAAGCCAACATTGAATACATCGAGTTCTGGTTGCTGGATCCGTTCCTCTATACCCGTGAACAGCCGGATGCCAATGAATATGGTGGAGATTTCTATATCAATCTGGGCGAGGTTAGTGAAGATATCTTGCGGGATGGTAAGAAGTTCTATGAGAGCGGAATGCCTGTAGATGGCAGCAAGAGCTTTACTTATACTCAGTGGGGTAAGATTCCTACTCAGAGTACGGTAACCTATGCCTTTGCAACAACCAGTGGCAGTCGGGCCTTGCAGGATGTGGGTTTCAACGGTCTGACCGATGCCGAGGAACAGGAATTCTATAAGAGTGCTTATCTCGACCAGATACAGGGAAAGGTGAACCAGGCTGTATTCGACAGCATCTTTGCCGACCCTGCACGTGATAACTATCACTATTTCCGTGGCAGTGACTGGGATGAGATGCGTGCTCCTATCTTGCAGCGTTATAAGTATATCAACAACCCTCAGGGCAACTCGCCTGACAGTGATAGCCGTTCTGAGAGTTATGATACATCTTATAAGTCTACCCCTGACGTGGAAGATATCAATCAGGATTATACGCTGAATGAATATGAGAAGTACTTCCAGTATAGGGTAAGTATTCGTCCGGAAGATTTGGTTGTGGGTACCAACCATATTGTGGACAAGCGAGAATATTCACAGACATGGCGAGACAATACCAAGTCGTCTGTTACCTGGTATCAGTTCCGTATTCCTGTAGATGAGTTCGAGAGCCGGCAGGGTAATATCAATGATTTCTCCAGCATCCGTTTCATGCGTATGTTCCTTACTGGTTTCAAGAAGCCTATCGTTCTGCGCTTTGGAACGCTCGACCTGGTACGTGGTGAATGGCGTACTTATGATCAGCAGTTGAGTGCAGCTTCTGGTGGAACCTTGGAGGCTAGTGCCGTGAATCTTGAGGAAAATGCCGAGAAGACTCCGGTCAATTACGTCTTGCCTCCAGGCATCAGTCGTGAGCAGGATCCTAGTCAGCCACAGCTGGTAGAATCCAACGAGCAGGCTTTGAGTCTTGTTGTCAGGAATCTGACCAGTGGAGAAGCCAAGGCGGTATACAAGAATACAACTCTCGACCTCCGTCAGTATAAGCGTATCCAGATGTTTACCCATGCCAATGCCTTGGAGCAGAATACCACAAATCTGAAGGATAGGGAGCTTGCTGTCTTCATCCGTCTGGGTAGTGACTATAAGAATAACTATTATGAATATGAGATTCCGCTCACCCTTACGGCTCCACGCAGCAATTACAACCGTAATGTGCCTGCCGACCGCAGGTTGGTTTGGCCTGAGGAGAATATGCTGGATGTGGCTCTCAGCATCTTTACCAATCTCAAGAAGGAGCGTAATAAGGCTAAGGCTCAAGGCATGGCTTCTTATATGGCACCTTACTCGGCATACGATAGCGAGCACCCTAACAATAAGTTGACCATTGTGGGTAATCCTAGCCTTGGCGAGGTGAAGACCATGATGATTGGTGTGCGCAATCACTCGGGCGATATCAAGAGTGGTGAAGTCTGGGTAAATGAACTCCGCCTGAAGGAACATAACAACAAGGGTGGATGGGCTGCCAATGCCAATCTCAATGTGCAGCTGTCTGATTTCGGTAGTGTCAATGCTACGGGAAGATATGTCAGCGA
Organism: Prevotella sp. LCP21S3_D2; assembly: GCF_052118345.1. NCBI lineage: Bacteria > Pseudomonadati > Bacteroidota > Bacteroidia > Bacteroidales > Prevotellaceae > Prevotella > Prevotella sp. LCP21S3_D2. Next base: position 50,245 of record NZ_JBQKHJ010000024.1, read on the forward strand.
AGGATTTGGAGGTCTGGAAGACGGCGTGGCTAGCCGCAGTACCGACAACTATGGTACCTATAGTGTGACCACCTCGCTGGAAATGGGTAAGTTCTTCCCGGACAAGGCGAAGGTGAGCATACCTTTATATTATAGTGTCACCAAGGAGAAGACTTCGCCAAAGTATAATCCGATGGATACGGATATGGAACTGAAGGATGCTCTCGATGCTGCAGGCTCGAAGGCGGAGCGCGATTCTATCGAGAATATTGCCGTGACCAAGGTTACACAAACCAACTTCTCGGTATCTAATGCCCGTGTGGGTATTGCCACCAAGCGCCATCCGATGCCTTACGACCCAGCCAACTTCTCCTTTACCTATAGTCATGCTCATCAGCATACTACCGGTGAAACTACGGTTCGTGAGCAGAGAGACAATTGGCGGGGTGCATTGGATTATTCATGGACTCCGGTATATAAGTCGTGGGAACCTTTCAAGAAAATCAAGAACAAGAGTAAGTGGCTCGACATCCTGAAGCGTTTCGGTTTGAACTGGTTGCCGCAAAATCTCGCTTTCAATACCGAGATGACTCATGAAACCTATGAATTGCAGGAGCGTGATATGGAAAGTCTTACCAAGTCGCAGTTGCCTATCACTTTCAGCGATCAGTTCCTTTGGAACCGTGAATTTGCTCTGCGTTGGGACTTGACCAGGAATCTTCACATGAACTTCCAGAGTGCAACCCATGCACAGGTAGATGTGCCATATCCTGATGTGGATACGGATCTTTATGCTGAGCAGTATCATGCCTGGAAGGATTCTGTATATAGAAGTGCCGTGCTCAATAGTGTCAGAACCTGGGGTACACCGCTCGATTATAGTCAGAGTTTTACGGCTTCCTATAAGGTGCCGCTCAACCTGTTGCCTGTTTTCGACTGGGTGAACACCGATGCTTCTTATAGTTCCAACTATTCTTGGGAGCGGGGTATGGAAGATGAGAATGGCAACTCCTATGGCAATACCGTTAATACGCATCGCGAGGTGACCCTCAACGGTTCGTTCAATCTGGTCAAGCTCTACAATCATGTGCCTTTCCTCAAGAAGGTAAATGAAAAGTTCAATCGCACGATGTCCAGAAGCCAGTATGAGCGCAAGAAGCAGGAGAAGGAGAAGAAAAAGAAAGATGCCAGAGAACTGGCTGCCGATCCTAAGAAGGCATTGCCTAAGAACAGGAAGGCATTCGAGAAGGAAATCACGCTCTTGCCTGATACCTCTTTCAACATCCGTCATGGCAAGAATAGCAAGCGTCTTATCGTGTCTGCCAAGACTGCTGATGGCAAGCTGTTCCCTATTAAATATAAAAAGGTGGACAATAATCAGATTAAACTCATCTCCAAGGTGGATAGTGCCCAGAAAATCAAGATCTCGGTATTGGCTAAGGAACCGCTGGAAGAAAAGAGTTGGTATAAGACCTGGCAGACGGTGGCTCGGTTGGCGATGATGGTCCGTAATGTCAGCTTCAATTATCGCAGCAGCTATCAGCTCACGCTGCCAGGCTTCACCCCAAGTGTCGGTGATGCCTTCGGACAGAAAAAAGTGGGTTCTATGGCGCCTGGTCTCGATTTTGCCTTTGGCTTGGTGGATGATGACTATATCGGTAAGGCTAGGGAGAATGACTGGCTGCTCCGTAATGACTCTGTTGCAACACCTGCCACTACGAGTAAGACGGACAACTTGCAGTTGCGTATGACGCTGGAGCCGGTGAAGGACTTGAAGATAGATCTTTCTGCTGTCCGCACCCAGACTACCCAGAAGAGTATTCAGTATATGTATGAGGGAACTCCTACTACGCAGAGTGGTTCTTTCCAGATGAGTACCATCTCGCTGAGTACTGCCTTTGAGGGAATGGGTGATGCCAATAGCGGTTATCGAAGCAAGACTTTCGAGAAGTTTGTCAATTCCTTGGCGGGCTATCGTGATAGGGTAGAAGCTCAATATGCAGGAACTGTTTATCCGGCGGGTTCTGCATTGGGTGGAGGTAAGTTTGACGCATCCCGTACTCCTGTTAATCAGTATAGTGGTGACGTGATGATTCCGGCTTTCCTCAATGCTTATACTTCGATGGGTGGCAATTCTCTCTCGCTGTTCCCTGCTTTGAGCAGACTGTTGCCTAACTGGACGGTTCGTTATAGCGGTTTGGGTAAGTTGCCTTGGTTCCGTGATCACTTTAAGAGTGTTAACATCAACCATTCTTATAAGAGCATCTTTGCAGTAGGCAGTTATAACAGTTACAGCACCTATCAGGAGTATATGAACGGTCTGGGCTTCATCAATGATGCTTCTACGGAGAATCCTTCGCCTAGCAGTATGTTTAACATTTCGCAGGTGAGCATCAATGAGGCTTTCTCTCCATTGCTGGGTATGGACGTTACATTTAATAATAACATGACTCTCAAGGGTGAGTATCGCCAGACGCGTGTGCTGAATCTCAGTATGACGAGTGTGCAGCTCAATGAGGCACTCAGTAAAGACTGGGTCATCGGTATGGGTTATCGCATCAACAACTTCAGTTTGTTTGAGGGTGGTGCCCGCAAGCTGAAAGCCAAGATGGGGGCTGGCAATAGGAAGGACAACAGAAATGCAACTGCTAACAGTCAGCAGATGCGTGGAGCCAATCATGATCTCAACCTTCGTCTTGACTTCAGTTTCCGCAAGCAGGCTGCTATTGTTCGTGATATTGCCACCATGACAAGTAGTGCCAGCAGTGGAAATAATGCCTTGAAGTTGAGCTTCTCTGCCGATTATACGTTCAGCAAGCTCCTTACCATGAGTTTCTATTACGATCGTCAGACCAACACACCGCTCCTGTCGAGCAGCAGTTATCCTACCACCACACAGGATTTCGGCTTGAGCATCAAGTTCTCGCTGACGAGATGATGTTTTTATCGCCCAACTGCGGTGCAAAGGTACAATAAAAAAGACATTGTGTTTTGCAAGGTTGTCGCTGGGATGGCAGGTAACAAACCTGCGCTCCCAGCGCATTCTTGCTTTATAAGAATGGGGTCATGTAAATCGGAATCAGGAGTGTTTGCCCATCTTTCTGCAGATCTTTGGTGTAAACCAAGTACGGATTTACTATCCTGTCGGAGAATTTTTGACAGAAAGCATCAAGCGAGGCATGCGTTTTGTATCCAGACGACTTGACCTCTATTGATTGGCTATATAATTTTTCTCTTGAATACCATATTCTCCATATTTTCAATGTTTTATGGGCATAAGTTACATGAAAAATATGTTTTACCAAAATCTTTTTTGCGAAAATATGTCGTTTTACCAAAATTTATTTTCGTAATTTATGTCGTTTTACCAAAATCTTTTTAGCGAAAATATGTCGTTTTACCAAAATCTTTCCTGTAGGTAAAGAAAAAAACGCTAGGATATCGCGTGAGAATATCCTAGCGGCTTTTATCATTTAATCCATCTGAATATGTGAGGACATAATGATAACAGGTATGTTGATGGCATGAAGCTTCAATCAGTACCAGGATGTCACTACTCATTTGATGAACCATCTCTCGCTTCATCCGATATTTCGTGCTTGTTTTACAAGAACTGCGTGAGATATACCGGAAGGAAGAGTGTCTGCTCATCCTTCTGCAAATCCTTGGTATAAATCAAGTATCGCTGGAGCACTCTGTTGGAGAATTTTTGGCAGAAGGCATCTAGCGAGGCATGACGCTTGTAACCAGACGATTTTACCTCTATCGGGCAAATCTTGTTGCCACGAGAGAGGAGGAAGTCAATCTCATAGTTGTGTTTGCCAGTCTCTGTAGGGAAAGTATAATAGAAGAGCCTGTTGCCAGCTGCTGTTAGCATTTGCGCCACCATGTTCTCATATACATAGCCAAGATTGGCATCCAGCTTGTCACTCATCAACTTTTGATAGATAATGTTCTCTGTGAAATCTTTGTCCTTGAATGCCAAGGTGATGAAGAGGCCCGTGTCGGCTACGTACATCTTGTATTTAGACACATCCATGGATAGTGACATGCCGACTCCTGGGTCATTGGCGTGGTAAGCCATGTTGATGGTGCGAGATTCTCTAAGCTCAGAGATCAGCTGGAGCACCTTTTCTGTGCCTGCATTGTCGCCTATGACACTTGCTGTTTGATAGCGAGAGGCATTGCTGTTGAGCTGAGCTGGGATGGCATCAAAAAGCGAGGAAATTCTTCCAGATGGGTCAATCTTATAGAAATCATCTTCGTATAGTTGAATGATGGATCTTTTCACTCTATCCACTTCTTGGAGGTTGTGGCTATCTATATATTCGCTTACAGCTTGTGGCATTCCTCCTACTACCATATAGATACGGAAATCTCGCATCAGTTTGCGAGTTACGGCATCTCCTATCGCGATTTTCTTATCGAAGAGTATTTTGAGTTGTGGATAGGAGACGGTATCGTCTTGTGCCCATTTGAATTCTTCATAATCCATCGGATTCAGAATCATCTTTTCTTCTTCGCTCGGAATCACGATATCCTTCACGTTCTTGTGGATGGATATCAAAGAGCCAGTTTGGATGTAGTCATATCGTCCATCTGCCACTAAATGTTTGATGGCCTGGCGAGCTTTGGGGCATTTCTGAACTTCATCAAAGATGATTAGTGATTTGTGCTCAATGAGAGATACGCCCAATCTGAACTGCAACTGCATGAAGAAATATTCTAGGTCATTGATGTAATCAAAGAGTTTTATGATATCTTTTGAGGCGATGGAGAAGTCTATGAGAACATACGATTCGTATTCGTTCTCGGCAAATTGCTTGGCAAGAGTCGATTTGCCGACACGTCTAGCACCTTCTATCATGACAGCAGTTTTGCCTTTTCGATTGGTCTTCCAATCGAGCAACTTATCATATAGTTTTCTTTTGAATATCCTCATAATCTTTTCTTGTTAATGTCTTAATTTGGGTGCAAATATACGCAAAAAAAATGTTTCCTCAAAATCTTTTTGACCCAAATCCCCGATATTCTCAAAATCTTTTTGGTCAAAATCCCCGATATTCTCAAAATCTTTTGGCTTTCTATGTATGTTTATGTAGCAGTTCCCCAAAGTGGACACAAAAAATGATTATTAATTATTTATATTTTTAAAAGTACACATATCTATCAAATTTCGTTCCTTTTCATTTGCAAAAGTAGACAATC
>NZ_JBQKHJ010000025.1:0-51099 GCF_052118345.1 Prevotella sp. LCP21S3_D2
TAAGAATCCTTTCTTTCCGGTTTGAATCTGCGTATTACCTCAAGTCGCATCGTGGGGTAAGGGGATGGTGGCTACATATTGATGTTGTGCTGTTGCTTTTTACTGAAAGCTACTACTAACGACTCATAAATCTACCCTTAATCGTGTATTGAATGATAGTTGCGGATTTGAGGAAAACCTTCTCTACTCAGGTGAAGAAGGTAAAGGGTGTTCATGATCTCTACTTCGTCTTTAAGGGAGGCGACATCCAGAAGCAGAACCTCTTCTTCCTGGACTGGTGGAAGTTTGGGGAGTAAGATAAACTTAATAAAGTTTTTGAAACATTCGATAAAGTCATTATGATTGTTTTTTCGTAATTTTGCAGCGTTAAACGAATAAACAATCATAATGATGAATACAAAGAAAATTTGGACTAGCAAAAAGCCGTTACTGATAAGCGCATGGCTGCTTGCCATGCAGGGGGCTACCTATGCACAGAACCCAATCGTGCAAACACAGTTAACTTCCGACCCAGCACCTCTGGTTGTCGGAGACCGCCTCTATGTATATACCGGTCATGATGAAGATAAGGCTGACTTCTTCTGGATGAACGAATGGCGTGTGTATTCCACCAAGGATATGGTGAACTGGACAGACCATGGTTCTCCGCTCGACCTCAGTTCTTTTTCCTGGGCAGACGACCGTGCCTGGGCAGCACAGACCATCGAACGTAATGGTAAGTATTACTGGTATATCTGTGCGCACTCTAAACTGACGGGCGGAATGGCTATCGGCGTAGCTGTGGCAGATTCTCCTACCGGTCCGTTCAAGGATGCGCTGGGCAAACCGCTTTTCGATAATGGAAGTTGGGACAATATCGACCCAACGGTTTGGATGGATGAGGATGGTCAGGCTTATCTCTATTGGGGTAATCCGCATCTTTACTATGCCAAACTGAATGAAGATATGATCAGCTTCAAGGGTGGTATAGATGCTAAGTCAGCTGTTGATGAAAAGCGTGAAGTGGGCAGAATCGTGATGACTGAGGAGGGATTCGGTTCGCCTGACGTGGAGAAGCGTGATTCTACCCGAAAATATAAGGATTGCTACACAGAGGGACCTTGGTTCATGAAGCGTGGCAAGAACTATTATATGCTTTATGCTGCAGGTGGAGTGCCTGAGCATATTGCTTATTCCATGAGCAAGAAGCCTTTCGGACCATGGAAGTATATGGGCGAAATCATGCCATTGGAAGATACGGGTTCCTTTACTAACCATTGCGGTGTGACCGACTTCAAGGGCAAGTCTTATTTCTTCTATCATACGGGTAAACTGGGTGGCGGTTTCGGACGCAGTGTGGCTGTGGAAGAATTCAAATACAATGCCGACGGCACTTTCCCTATCATCCATCATACCCAGGAAGGAGTGTCTCCTATCGCAACCCTCAATCCTTACAAGCGCCAGGAAGCAGAAACCATCGCTTTCTCTAAGGGAGTGAAGTCGGAGCAGACCGACGAGACGGGTGTTTATATCTCAGAAATTCATACAGGTGATTATATTAAGGTACGTGAGGTGGATTTTGGTGATGAAGGTCCAGATGTATTTGCCATCTCAGCAGCGTGCTCTTCGCTTGGAGGTTCGCTGGAGGTTCATCTTGATAAGGAAGATGGCGAACTGGTGGCAAAACTTGATGTTACCAAGACGGGTGGCTGGGAAAAGTGGAAGACTTTCTCGGCACAAATGCTAAAGAAAGTGACAGGAAAGCATGATATATACTTCGTGTTCAAGGGATTGAAGGGAAGCAAACTCTTCAATTTCGACTGGTGGAAGTTTGAGAAGAATTTCGCCAATCCTGTGGTTTGGGCTGATGTGCCTGATGTGGATGTAATCCGTGTGGGTGACAGCTTCTATATGGTAAGCACCACCATGCATCTGATGCCGGGTGCGCCTATCATGAAATCGAAGGATCTGGTGAACTGGGAAACCGTGAACTATATCTTCCCTAAACTTACCGATTCGCCTAAGTATGACATGAAGGAGGGTACGGTGTATGGTCGTGGTCAGTGGGCCACTTCGCTGCAGTATCATCGTGGCAAGTTCTATGCGCTCTTTGCTCCGAATGATAATCCTGGTGGAGAGACTTATATCTGTACAGCCGATGATATCGAGGGCAAATGGACTATCCACAGCCGTTTGCAGCATTTCCATGATGCCGCTCTCTTCTTTGATGATGATGACAAGGCGTATGTGGTTTATGGTACAGGAGAGATGGTGCAGCTGAATGCAGACTTAACTAATGTAGTGCCTGGCAGCCATCGTAAACTCTTTGAGCGTGATGCTGATGAAACGGGTTTGCTCGAAGGCTCCCGCATGATCAAGCACAACGGCAAGTATTATCTCCTGATGATTTCGTGGCCACAGGGACATCCTCGTCGTGAGGTTTGTTATCGTGCTGATAAGATAACGGGTCCTTACGAAAAGAAGGTAATTCTGGAAACGGAGTTTGCCGGATTCAACGGCGTGGGACAAGGTACGATTGTAGATGATAAGGATGGCAACTGGTATGGCATCGTATTCCAAGACCGTGGTGGTGTGGGCAGAGTGCTCACGCTGGAGCCATGTACCTGGAAGGACGGATGGCCTATGCTGACCGATGAGAAGGGCAATATTCCTGCCGAGATGCAGAAGCCTGTGCTGGGCTACGATGGCAAGGGACTCGTGTATAGTGACGATTTCTCGAAGGATAAACTGGAACTGCAGTGGCAGTGGAACCACAATCCTGTGGATAATGCCTGGTCGCTCACAGAGCGTAAGGGCTGGCTCCGCCTGAAGACATCCCGTATCGTTCCTAATATTTTCCTGGCTCCAAATACCATCAGTACCCGTACCGAAGGACCTGCTTGCGAGGGAATCATCAAGATGGATGTAAGCAAGATGAAGGATGGCGATGTGGCTGGTCTGTCAGCCTTCCAGGGTGATGCAGCCCTGCTTTCTATCGTAAGGGAAGGCAAGAAACTCTTTGTGGTAGGTACCAAGGAGAGTGTAGCTTTGACTGAAAAGGAAAAGGCTGTGACCGATGTGAAGCGTGAGGAGGTGTATCGCCAGCCTTTGAATCTGAAGCAGGATAAGGCAACGAAATCAAGCATCATCTATCTGAAGATGAGTTGTGATTTCCGTCTTCATCAGGATCTCGCCACCTTATTATATAGTATAGACGGCAAGACCTGGATTCCTGCCATCAAGGATTTCAAGATGCAGTATGATTATCGCCGCTTCTTCATGGGCACCCGTATTGCCATCTATAACTATGCCACAAAGGCTGCTGGCGGATATATAGATGTTGATTCTTTTGAGTATTCTAAAAGAAAATAGGTTTAAAGTTTGAGCTTTTTTAAATTTTAACGGCACAAAGTGAAGGAAAATCAAAAAGTTTCCTTATCTTTGTGCCGTTTTTAATAACTAATCAATGCTGATTTTATGAACAGAAATAAGATGATTTTGGGGGCTTGGGTCTTGGGACTCTTGTTTCCAATAGAGATGATGGCTAAGACAAGTTGCACAGATAATAGTACTCGACTTTGGTATAACGCCCCAGCCCAGCAGTGGCTGGAGGCTCTGCCTATCGGAAACTCACATCTGGGAGGTATGGTGTATGGCGGAACCACGGATGAGAATATCCAGTTGAATGAGGAGACTTTCTGGAGTGGCGGTCCCCATAACAACAATAGCAGGAAATCCCTGGAGAATCTGCCAAAGGTGAGGGAACTCATCTTCAATGGCAGGGAAGAGGAGGCAGCGGCTCTCATCAACCAGACTTTCATCCCAGGTCCTCATGGCATGCGCTTCCTGCCGATGGCAAATCTGCATATCAGCATGAAGAATCAGGGAAAGGCTGAGCAGTTTGTGCGCAACCTGGATTTGAAGAAGGCGATTGCCACGACTTCTTTCGTGATGGATGGCGTAAGATATACCCGCACCACCTTTGCTTCGCTGGCTGATGGCGTTATCGTTTGCCACATCAAGGCGAGCAGAAAGGGGGCTTTGAATATCGATGTTACCCTGGATTCGCCTTTTGAATATCAGACTCAGAAAACGTCTTCAGGGGTTATGCTGAAGGTGAAGGGACAAGATCAGGAAGGCATCAAGGCAGCTCTCGCTGCCGAATGTGTGGCAGATGTAAGGGCGGATGGCACCGAGGCAACCATCATCGTGAGTGCTGCCACCAATTTTGTGAACTATCACGATGTGTCGGGCAATGCAGCCCAGCGCAATGCTGACTATATAAATAAGGTGAAACTGATGAGCTATGCACAGTTGGAGAAACGCCATGTGGAGGCTTACCAGAAGCAGTTCGCTACTTCTTCCCTGGTTCTGCCAACCGATGCCAATGCTTCGTTGCCTACCAATCAGCGCCTGGAGAAATTTGCAGGCAGCAAGGATATGGCGATGGTAGCGCTGATGTATAATTACGGTCGCTATCTGCTCATTTCTTCTTCACAGCCTGGTGGACAGGCGGCAAACCTGCAGGGTGTTTGGAACAACAGCAAAAATGCGCCTTGGGACAGCAAATATACCATCAACATCAATACGGAGATGAACTACTGGCCTGCCGAGGTAACGAATCTCAGTAACACCACGGAGCCTCTGTATTCGCTGATTAAGGATTTGAGTGTAACGGGAGCACAGACGGCTAGGGAAATGTATGGTTGCCGTGGCTGGATGGCACATCATAACACCGATATCTGGCGCATAGCGGGTCCGGTGGATGGTGCGCAGTGGGGCATGTTCCCGAATGGTGGAGCCTGGCTCACCACCCATCTCTGGCAGCATTATCTCTATACGGGCGACAAGGCTTTCCTCAAGCAGTGGTATCCGGTAATAAAAGGTGCCGCTGAGTTCTATCTCGACTATATGCAGAAGTTGCCGGGCACCGAATGGAAGGTAACTGTGCCGTCGGTGAGTCCGGAACAGGGACCTATGGGTAAGAGAACTGCCGTAACGGCAGGTTGCACGATGGATAACCAGATAGCTTTCGATGCCCTGACCAGTGCCGTGAAGGCTTCTGAAATATTGGGTGTTGATGAGGCTGAACGCAAGGCGATGCAGCAGCTGATTTCTCAGATTCCGCCAATGCAGATAGGAAAGTACGGACAGTTGCAGGAGTGGCTTGTGGATGCGGATGATCCGAAGAATGAGCATCGCCATATTTCGCATCTCTATGGATTGTATCCATCCAATCAGATTTCTCCTTTTTCTCATCCGGAACTGTTCCATGCCGCAGCTACCACTCTGAAGCATCGTGGTGACCAGGCTACGGGCTGGAGTCTAGGTTGGAAGACGAACTTCTGGGCACGCATGCTAGATGGCAATCATGCTTTCAGAATCATCAGCAATATGCTTCGCCTGTTGCCATCTGATGCGCAGGCAAAGGAGTATCCTGATGGCAGAACCTATCCGAATCTCTTCGATGCCCATCCACCATTCCAGATTGATGGTAACTTCGGAGTAACAGCCGGCATCGCAGAGATGCTCCTGCAGAGCCATGATGGAGCCGTGCATCTCTTGCCTGCCTTGCCTGATGCCTGGAAAGAGGGATGCGTAAAAGGACTTCGTGCCCGTGGCGGTTTTGTGGTAGACATGGAATGGAAGAATGGAAAACTGAAGCAGGCGAAGATTCGCTCCACCATTGGAGGCATCCTGCGTCTTCGCTCATACGTACCGCTGAAGGCGAAAAAACTGAAGAAGGCAGAAGGAAAATGTCCAAATATCCTTTTTGCATCTGCAGAAGTGAAGCCTGTAATGGAACAGCATCGGATAGCAGAGGGAGTGAAGGTCCCTATTCCTGACGTATATGAATATGACTTGGAAACAGAACCAGGAAAGGCTTATCTGATTAAATAATGTCCTAAAATCACATTTGTTGCCATAAAAGTATCATTTTGTCCACCTCTGGTTGGATAATTATTCGTACTTTTGTGGCAATATTTTTTATAATAATCTTTTAGACCTATAAATGAGAATGAAGAAATTATTATTTGCAACCTGTTGCATCGCTTTTTTGAGCGGTTCTTTGGGAGCTGCGGCGCAGAAAAAATCTGCAGCCAAGAATGTTCTGACACAGACTTTGAAAGGGAAGTCTTGGTCGGCTGATAATGGTAATGGTACCTTTACAAACCCTTTGTTTTATGATGAGTTTTCTGACCCTGATATTATCAGAGTTGGGGAGGATTACTATCTGGCGGGTACCACGATGCACAGTGTTCCGGGACTGGTGGTTCTCCATTCCAAGGATCTTGTGAATTGGGAATTTTCTTCCTACTGTTTCGACCGATTCGATGATTCTGATGATTTCAATCTCAGAAACGGCAAGGAGGCTTACGGACAGGGTATCTGGGCGCCTGCCATCCGATATCATAACGGCAAGTTCTATATCTTCTCTAACATCAACGGACATGGTTTGCAGGTGTATATTTCGGACAGTGCCAAGGGACCTTGGACGCATCATAAAGTTAATGGTGATATCTACGACCTCTCTGTGCTCTTCGATGAGGATGGCAAGATTTATGCCGTGCACAAGTATGGCAACGTGACCGTTACGGAGTTGAAGCCCGATTTGAGTGGTCCGGTAGAGGGCAGCAGCAAGGTGGTGATTCCGGAAGGCAATGCGATGGGTGAGGGACATCATGTTTATAAAATCAATGGTATGTACTACATCCTCTCTGCCGATTATTCGCCGATGGGTCGTATGCAGTGTGCCCGAAGCAAGAGTATCTGGGGACCTTACGAAACCTGTGTAATCAGCGAGAGAGAATCGTATGGTTATGCTGCGGGATGGAGCGTAGGTAACATGGGCATCGGTCGTCCTTTGCCGGAAGATGGCTTCAAATTCCAAAACAACCAACCAAATGGCTTGAACCTGGGCTGTGCTACGATTCACCAGGGTGGCATCGTGCAGGCTCCTGACGGGAAATGGTGGGGCGTTTCGATGCAAGACTTCAATGCCGTGGGCAGAACCGTATGCCTGTCGCCTATCACTTGGGTTGACGGCTGGCCTTATTTCGGATTGGAGAAGAACCTGGGACGTTCGCCTCGTACCTGGTTCAAACCGAATGATGCGGTAAAAGCACCTCAGGCACCATACGAAAGATGTGATGATTTCTCTGGCAAGACTTTCAAGCCGGTTTGGCAGTGGAATCATAATCCGAACGACAAGATGTGGTCGCTGAATAAGGAGCGAAAGGGATGGCTCCGTTTGCATTCCATGCCTGCCAAGCAACTGCTTTGGGCAAAGAATACATTGACGCAGCGTGCCATCGGACCTGTTTCTTATACTTCTGTTAAATTAGATGCATCCCGCTTGAAGGTAGGTGATGAGGCTGGTTTGGGTGCCATCAATACGCCATACGCTTCATTGGGCGTTGTCAAGACGGATAAGGGGTTGAACTTGAGATGTTATGACCAGAATACCAACAAGGAAGTGTTGAAACCGTTGGCTAAAAGCAAGGTAGTTTGGTTGCGCCTTTGGGGTGATTATGACAAGAGCCAGTTGCAATATTCCTATTCTCTGGATGGCAAGACCTGGGAGAATATCGGCGAGCAGATGCTTTCGCCTTATCAGTTGAAGACCTTCCAGGGGGTACGTGTGGCACTTTATGCTTTCAATAAGAAGGATGTGAATGGCGGTGTGGCTGATTTCGATGATTTCAAGGTAGAGGAGCCGATGGCTGACAGAACAGACAATCTGCCTATAGGCAAGACCATAAGATTCTTTAATCTCGCTGATGCCAGTCTGATGGATGCTACCGGACATGGATTGATGCATAGTTCCGGTAACCGAAAGGACATGAGAAATCAGGTGAAGTTTGTTGTGGAGGATAGAGGTAAGGGAAAGATTGCTTTGAAGACGGCTGACGGACGATATGTTTATATTGCTGGTGCTGGTTTGTCTGGTGATGTTCGTCTGACTTCCGACTCTTCCAAGGCAGAGGAGTTTTTATGGCAGGATATGCTTTATAACCGCTGCATGCTTCTTTCTCTGAAAACGCAACGCTATGTGGGCAAGAATCCTGTGGATGGTAGTCCTTACTCTGCTGATTTTCAGGGTGCTGATGCAGGAATGAAAAATGGGTGTGTCTTCTCGTGGGAGATTGTAGAGTAATCTGTTCTTGAAAATATATAAAAAGAGCTTGACTCGTTTGGGTAGGAGTCAAGCTCTTCTTGTTTATCTTTTGTTTTATTTTTCTTACGTTCTATTCAAAATAGAAAGTCAATGCAATCATCTTGCTATGAGCACTTTTTGCCGCCTTCGTATAAGGCAACATGCTTTTGTCTTTCACTTTATTGATATAATTCTTGTCGTATGAGTCTGTTAATCCATACATAAACTTAAGTTCTGGTCTGAGCTTAAAGAATGGTAGGTAGAAATCGCATCCGGCACCAATTTCGAGGAACATTTCAGACTTCTTCAGTTTGATGTAATCATCGTTGTTTCCGCTAAGATTGATCATCGGATTCAATCCAGCCATGATGTAAGGTCGATGATTGTTAAATCTCTGTGCGCCAAAAATGAGGTTAAAAGCTGAAGAAATATATGCCGTTTTCATTTCCTGCTTTTCTTCTATGGGATTTCCTATACCATCTTTTTCCATCAGATTATGGAATGTGAGATGTCTCGTACCGAAGTACATGGCCGGAGCAATACGAAACTGGAAGTGGCTGTTTAGGCGGAATTCTCCCAAAACTCCTACCGTAAATCCCGCATCCCATCTGTCTTGATCTACCGTAACATTGGATTCCTTCTCATTACCATCTGCATCTATATAAGAAGTTAGTCCTGTATTCGTAAATTCTAAATCTTGGAAGTGGGTTCCAACCATAACGCCAAAATGGAATGGGCGCAAATCAGTATAAGGACGGTTTTCTACAGTCCTTTCTTGTGCCATGATTACTATGCTTATAGTCATGACTGCTAATATGGTCATTATCAATCTTTTCATATTATTATTAACGGATAAGTAGTCTACTTATTGCTTTGTTCTCTATTTCGATTATGTATAAATTGAAGTTTTCTCTTAAAAAACTTATACCTATTTGTAGGTATTCCGGAAAATATTATTATCTTTGCACCATCAAAATTAGGTATTAAACTATTGATGCGAATACATATTATTAACATTATAAAACATTAAGAATTATGGCATACGTAATTGGTGACGATTGTATCGCTTGCGGTACATGTATCGATGAGTGCCCATCAGGTGCAATCTCTGAGGGCGAGAAGTATTCTATCAACCCAGACCTCTGCACAGAGTGTGGTACTTGCGCAGATGTTTGCCCTAATGAGGCAATTAGTCTTCCTTAATTTTTAAGGATAGATACTTTTAGTTACATAAAACATTGAGAGCGGTTCCTCTGGAATCGCTCTTTTCTTTTATATGGACTTTGATTCACCCTTTATCCTTGCTTTGTGTAGAAAAACGGCTGTTTCTCGTTCTTATAGAGGTATATACAATTATATGTTGCAGTTTAATGTACGTAAAAAGGCGATGAAGCTAAGTACTTCACCGCCTTATATTTTTTCTAATCAAGATTTCTGTTAAAGAATTCTCTTGAGAAATTTCATATTACTGAGCTGCTTCCTCTTCAAGACCCAAAGCCTTCTTTGCAAGAGAGTTGTTAGGATCAAGCTTAATCAACTTCTCGAAGTATGGTCTAGCAGTGTCTAAGTCATTCTTAGAACCCCAGTAGATGTAACCAGCATTCTTGTATGCCTGCATCAAGTAACCCTTTTCATCCTCATCATACTGCTTGCTTTCGAGTTCCTTGATTACCTTTTCATAGTTCTCAAGAGCCTTGTCGTCCAACTCATTCTGGAATGCGATGTTAGCAGCCTGCAAGTCAGCGTATGCCTTAATCTGTGGATACTTTTCAGCGAA
The DNA here is from genome assembly GCF_052118345.1 of Prevotella sp. LCP21S3_D2. Lineage (NCBI taxonomy): Bacteria > Pseudomonadati > Bacteroidota > Bacteroidia > Bacteroidales > Prevotellaceae > Prevotella > Prevotella sp. LCP21S3_D2. The sequence goes on from NZ_JBQKHJ010000025.1 coordinate 9,915, forward strand.
GATGTTGTAAACACCGATAGCCTTGTCTACCCATACAGCCTTATCTGCGCCACCCTTCTGAGCTTTAGCATTGTAAATCTCAGCCATCTTAACGAAGTCAGAAGGAGCAGCGTTAGGGTTCTTCTCCATATAAGTCTGAGCGAACTCGATAGCCTTATCTTCGTTGCCCATAGCCTTGTATGTTTCAGAAATGTACTGGTAAGGCTTAACGTCTTCCTTATTCATTTCCAATGCCTTGTTGTACTGCTCCAAAGCCTGATCATACTGCTTGTTGCCAGCAAGGGCCAAACCGTAGTATGAATAGATGCTAGAGTTCTTCTTTACATCAGCGTTGTTGATGATAGCTGTTGCATAATTCAATGCATCCTCGAAGTTCTGTGTATCTACAGCTGCACGCATTGCCAAAATCTGGAATGCTGTATCCTTTGGATATTTCTGCATACCTTCTTTGCACAACTGAAGTGCCTCATCCTTCTTGTTCAAAATGTAAGCAGTGAAGCAGTATTCATAGAAGATATACTCTTCCATGGTGCTATGTTTTGCTTTTGAGAAATTCTCATAAGCCTTCTCATAGTTACCATTAGCATAGAATGTATGACCAGTCTCTGCCTCTACAGGATAGTCAGGATTGATTGTCTTCAATTTTTGCAAAGCTTCTGCGCTACCATTTGGGTCAATCTTCTGGTATACACGAGCATAGCTGATATAACCCTGAGGATTCTTTGGATCCATAATCATACACTGCTTGTACCAGCTAGCAGCCTCACCACCGTTGTCCTGCATAGCGAAGATATCACCTTTCAAGATATATGCATCACCATAATTCTTGAATTTAGCGATAACAGCATCTGCTACTGCATTGCCTTCAGTATACTTCTTGTTGATAACAAGGGCATTACCTAATGCAACAAGAGCCTTAGGATCTTTTTTGAAGGTCTTCTGATAGGCCTTAACTTCCTTAGCAAATTCTTTAGCATCAACGTTGCCTGCTTTCAATGTAGTCTCAATTGGCTTAAGTGCATCCTTATAGTTCACTTCCTGAGCCATTGCAGGAGCTGCCAAACCCATGACGAGCAAACCTGCTACTAAATATTTAACTGCTTTCATAATTCTATTTTTAAATACTTTCCTTTATCAAAACATGCTTTGACTCCAGTTAGTAAGTTTTTATTTTAATTTTATCGTATATTTTCTTCGCTTTCTTTATCTTGTCTTGTTACCGTTTTACGTTAACAGTTCTTATAGTGATGTCACCTCTGTATGGCAGTAAACCCGACTTGAACACAATAAGCTGTCCTTTAGGGTTGGAAATGTAGTTGGCAAAACTCCAAGGCAAAGCCTTATGAGGGTCTACTACAATAGCATATATAGTTCTGACGAACGGATATCTTCCATCCAACAAGTATGCCTGATAAGGTTGCCAGCTATTTGAAGGCTTTGCCTCATCTTTCACGGATACTCTCATGACATGAATATTCTTTTTGAATGTGGTATTGGTTGAATCTCTACGATCATTTAACCAATTAGAACCAATCACACCAATAGACCCAGGATTTTGATCAACAAAGTCAATCACCTGTTTACTGGTTTTGGCAGCCATGATTTTGGCTCCCATTTTAGCTCCATGTAATACAGAATCTACCACGTAGTTAGTAGTAGCTGATCGGGTGTTGTCGAAAATGACTTCGATATCACCTCTTTTAGAGCCTGGTCTAATATCACTCCATTTTGTAACCTTTCCCGTTAAGATGTTCTTGATTTCATTTACCGTAATACAAGTATCCGTATTGTTCTTGTTTACAATGAATGCCAAACCATCGTAACCGATAGGGAATACAGAAGGAATAACATTACTTTTTGATTTCAAGTATGCTATTTCACTATCTTTCAAATTTCTTGTTGTGAATAATAGGGCTGTTTTGAAATCTTTAATCATCTGAAGTCCTGTGACTTCATCAGTATATTTTGCTTTGAGTTTGGCTTTTGGAAATTCAAACTCAAATTGACTCCTTTCTTCCTCAATGATAGGACTCAAACTTTCGTCAGCCACAAATTGTATTGTGCCTGAAGTAGGAGTGTCAGTTCTACCATCTTTGGCTTTCTTCTCGCCGCAAGACGAGAAGAAAGCCATTGATAGTACTGTTAATCCTATATAAATATAAGATATTCTTTTCATTCTATTACTGCAATCTAAATACAACTGGTACAGTATACTTAACACGTACAGTCTGACCATTCTGCTTACCAGGAGTCCATCTAGGCATGCTCTTAACAACACGCTGTGCCTCGCGGTCGAGTGAAGGGTCAACTGAGCGTGCAACCTTAACATCAGAGATAGAACCATCACGCTCTACCACGAATGATATGATTACACGACCCTGTACGCCATTTTCCTGTGCTACAACAGGATACTTTGTATTGCTATTGAGGTAAGACATCAAAGCTGCATTTCCACCAGGGAATGAAGGCATCTCCTCTACAACATCGAAGACCTTAGTTGCAACCTCAGGTTTTGGAGCTGGTGGTGGAGGTGGGGCTGCTACTGCAATCTCACTTCTTACAGCTTCCACTGTACGGTCCTTCACACCTTCCTTGTCTTCAGAACCTACAGCTACCTTATCGTCCAGTTTATCCATCTGCTTAACCTGGTTTTCCTCTTTTACGAGTTCATCCTTCTTGATGACAGGTGCAGTAAACTTCTGAGTTTCGCGAGCCACAGGTATCTCCTTCTTTGGTTCAATCTTTGGCTTCACTTGCTCCTTCTTCTTTTCTTCCTTCTTAGCCTGCTGCTGGAGTTTAGCCAACTCCATAGCTTCCATATATGCCTGCTGTTCTTCGGCCTGTTTCTGTTCGATGACTTTCCAAGCCAAGAATCCACCCACGAGAGCTGCAGCAATGACCAAGATCAGAAGAGCCTTGATGTTTCGACCAGAAGTACCCTTACGGAGCTGGTATGCACCATACTCCTTGTTCTTTCCGGCGAAAACCATATCGACCCATTTAGGATCGTAAAGATCTATTTTTGCCATTTCTTTCTTGTTTAAAATTGTTTGTTACTCATCTTACATCTTAACGTTTCTAGACTTGAGAAGTTTCTCGTCGTCTGCGTTAATCTTATCGATGACGTAAGTACCAATGTTTGAAATCTGCATTTCGTCGAGAGCGTCAACCATATTCTTGTAAGAAGCGTTGTCGGTAGGCTTGATGACGATGGTAAGAGTAGGAATCTTGCCATCCTTCAAAATACCTGCCTTCAAATCACTAAGTTTCTTCTGATAGATGCTATCAGGATACTGCTTAGGATTCTTCTGACGATCCATGTTCAACTCCTTAACAGCGAGCGAAATTCTTTCTACTGGTCTTGTACCATTCTCTGTAGCGTGCTCTCTCAAGACCTTACGGATTCCCTGGCTGCCCCATGTTGTTTCCTTGATCCATGTAGGATCATTGTATTGAGGGATACCAGCACCGTAGTAAATCTTGTTGTCAGCTGTTACATAGAGGGTAATAGTCTCAGAAGCTTTCGCCTCGTTCCTCTTGTCCTCTGGTTGCTGGTCATCATTACTTGGCATAGTCAGCTCCATTGTCTGAGGTTTGCTCAATGATGTACACAGCATGAAGAACGTGATAAGAAGCATGAGCATATCCACCATAGGCGTAAAGTCTACGCGGACATTCATTTTCTTTTGTTTGCTTTCTTTCTTTGCCATTTATTCGTCCCCCTGTTGTTTTAACTGTGTAATCATATAGTAATGACTCTCATCCATGTCCTGGAGTTCGTTCATCACTCTCTTCACTGTTTTATAAGGTGTAGAAGCATCTGCCTTGAGGGCTATCTTGATGTCCTCGTTTACGTTACGAGCAGCGTCTACCCACTGCTGGAATTCGCTCATACCACCCTTGATACTGTCGAGAGGAATACCCTTAGTCTGGAGATACTGTGGACGCTTTGCAGCGTTCATAGACAAGTAAGTGCTCATGTCACTCATAGAAACACCGAACATACCCTCGCTCTTGAAAGTTTCAATCTGCTTAGGAGTCAATGATACGCCGAAGTTGCCTGTCATTGTGCTCAGTGTTGCTCCCAACTGATCGGTATTATCAATACTCATAAATACTTGGCCCTCGCCGGTTGGTTTACCAGCCTTGTCCTTTTCAGGACTTACCAAGATAGTCAAGACGCCGTTCTCTGGCACCTTAATCTCAGACACAGATCCTGGTGTGTTAACCTTTACAGGCTCATTCTTTACGAATGTAGAAGTGAGCATGAAGAAGGTAAGCAACAGGGTCATAACGTCTGACATAGGAGTCATATCGATCCAGACGTCACTCTTCTTAATTTTTACTTTACCCATAGCGATAAAATTTTAAAGGGTTAGCAAAAATTAAGCCTCTTCTGCGTGGTTAGCTTCGTATGTCTGAGCAATTGAGTAACCTACCTCGTCGAGTGCGTATGTCAACTTATCAACCTTGTTTGTAAATGTGTTGTAAGATACTACAGCACACCAAGATGTCAAAATACCGAATGCGGTGTTGATCAACGCCTCAGAAATACCTACAGAAAGTGCTGCTGAGTCAGCGCCACCACCTTCACCCATGGCCTGGAATGACTTGATCATACCGGTTACAGTACCGAGAAGACCTGTCAATGTACCGAGAGTTACGATTGTAGCGATGATAGGCAAGTTCATTGTCAAAGTTGGCATCTCCAACTGAGTTGCCTCCTCGTGAGCCTGCTGGATCTTAGCTACCTTCTGAGCCTTCTTCAAAGATGCGTTAGCACCAGACTCCATAGACTTGTAAGCGTTCAAAGAAGCCAAAACAACGTTAGCTACTGTACCGCGCTGCTTGTTGCAGAGCTGCTCAGCCTTAGCGAAATCGTTAGCGCTCAAAGCTGCCTTGATGTTTGCAACGAACTTAGGAAGAGCACCTGTACCTGTAGCGGTCTTAAGAGCCAACCAACGCTCGATTGTCATAGCCAACACTGTGAGCAACAAAGTGTGGATAACTGGTACGATAACACCACCCTTGTAAATTGTACCCCAAATGTCTGCTGGGTGATCCTGGATGCCTGGATCCTGGAAGTGCATGTCGTTTCCGAACCATGTGAAGAACAATGTGAATGCGATGATAGCACAAACCACGATGATCCAGAATGCGCCTCTTACTCCCTGAAAGCCCTCAGACTTCTTAGCTGGGGCTGCTTGTTTTGTAGTTGCCATAATTTTACTTTTTTAAATTATTAGTTAATAAATTATTAATATTTTCTTGTTTCCTTGGTTGCTTTGTAGACCTTGTATGTGTTGTTGTCACGAAACACAGTCGGTTATTCAAATTCCAATGGCAAAGATAATAATTATTGGTTAACTATCACCCTAATTAAGAAGTTTTAACGAGATATTGACGCATTTTTTGTCAATATCTCGCTTTTTTCTTACAAAATTGCCAATATTTGGACGTTTTTTGCACTTCTTACTTGAGCTTAGCCAAAGCCTCCTTGATGCGTCGGATTGCTTCAACGATGTTCTCATCGCTAGTAGCATAACTCATGCGGAAACAGTCTGGGTCTCCAAATGCATCACCGCCTACAGTAGCAACATGTGCCTCTTCCAAGAGATACATGGCGAAGTCTGTAGAATTATTGATGGTGTGAGTACCGTTGCTCTTGCCGAAATAGCTGTTGCACTTAGGGAAGAGATAGAACGCTCCCTGTGGCATGTTGACTTCGAGTCCTGGTACTTCCTTTGCCAATTTTACAATCAGATTGCGACGGCGCTCAAATGCCTGGCGCATTTCTTCTACTGCACTCTGGTCGAGTGTATAGGCAGCCTCTGCAGCCTTCTGGCTAACAGAACATGTGCCACTGGTGTATTGACCCTGGAGCTTGTTGCAGCCCTTGATGATCCATTCAGGACCAGCCAGGAAACCGATTCTCCATCCTGTCATGGCGTATGCTTTAGATACACCGTTGGCAATGATGACCTGTTCCTTCATGCCTGGTTCCTGAGCAATGCTGTGGTGCTTGCCTATATAATTAATGTGTTCGTAGATTTCATCTGCCAACACGAAAACCTCAGGGTGCTTTCTGAGAACTTCTGCCAATGCAGCCAATTCTTCCTTGGAATATACGCTACCAGTAGGATTGCTTGGAGAGCAGAGGATGAGCATCTTGGTCTTGTCTGTGATGGCATTTTCCAATTGTTCCGCTGTCATCTTGAAGTCCTGGTCGAATCCTGCGTTTACGATAACAGGTGTACCACCTGCCAATTTTACCATCTGTGGGTAGCTTACCCAATAAGGAGCAGGGATGATAACCTCGTCGCCTGGATTAACGAGAGCAAGGACAGCGTTGCAGACACACTGCTTGCCGCCGGTACCTACAATTACCTCATTGGTTGTATATTCTAAGCCGTTCTCGTTTTTCAATTTGGCAACAATCGCTTTTCGCAAGTCTGGATAACCAGGGACTGGTGAGTAACGGGAGAAATTCTCGTCAATAGCTTTCTTTGCTGCCTGTTTAATGTTGTCAGGAGTGTTGAAGTCTGGTTCACCTACGCTCATGTTGATAACATCAATACCTTGAGCTTTCATTTCACTACTCTTCTGTGACATCGCCAGCGTTGCTGATGGTGCCAATCTGTTTAAACGATCAGATAATTGTGCCATAATTCTTTTTTACTATTTGTTTATCGTTTGCAAAATTAAGCAAATTATTTCTTTTTCGGAAGAAAATTGAGCATTATTTTACGTATTGTACCGAAATAATAACATAATTTTCATTATCCGAGGTGCAGAGTGTGCCCCATGCGGTCTCTCTTGGTCTTGAGATAACGTTCGTTGTACTCGTTTGGTGTTACTTCGATAGCTACGTTTTCTACAATTTCCAAGCCGTATGCTTCCAGTCCTACACGTTTCACGGGATTGTTGGTAAGCAATCTCATCTTGTGTACGCCGAGGTGGCGGAGCATCTGTGCGCCGCAGCCGTAGTCGCGCTCGTCTGGCTTGAAGCCAAGGTGGGTATTGGCGTCTACGGTGTCGTATCCTTCTTCCTGTAATTTATATGCGGCAATCTTGTTCATGAGTCCTATGCCTCGTCCTTCCTGCTGCATATAGATAACAACACCCTTGCCTGCTTTTTCGATGGCTTGCATAGCTTTGTGCAGCTGCTGTCCGCAATCGCATCGCTTGCTTCCCAGAATGTCGCCGGTAGCGCATGATGAATGAACGCGAACCAGGATAGGTTCATCTTCCTTCCATTCGCCTTTGATAAGGGCCATGTGTTCGAGTCCATTGCTAGCCTGACGGAAAGGAATGAGGCGGAAGTGGCCGTATTCTGTTGGCATATCCACCTCTTCACCCACTTCGATGAGTGATTCCTTCTTGAGGCGGTATTCTATCATATCTTTAATGGAAATCACCTTGAGGTGCCACTCTTTTGCCATCTCCATCAACTGTGGAAGTCGTGCCATGGTTCCATCTTCGTTCATGATTTCCATGAGTGCACCTGCTGGGTAGAGACCTGCCATTCTGCAGAGGTCAATGGCTGCTTCTGTATGTCCGCTTCTTCTCAACACACCGTTGTCTTGTGCATAGAGTGGGTTGATGTGACCAGGACGGCCGAATGTCTGTGGGGTTGATGCCGGATCAGCGAGTGCCTTGATGGTCTCTGCGCGGTCGTGAGCAGAAACTCCTGTTGTACATCCCTCCAGCTTGTCTACGGTTACGGTGAATGGAGTACCGAGCATGGAAGTGTTGTCTGATACCTGATGAGGCAGGTCGAGTTCGTCGCATCTACTGAGGGTGATAGGTGCGCAAAGTACGCCTCTTGCATTTTTGAGCATGAAGTTTACCTTTTCTGCGTCTATCTTTTCTGCAGCGATGATGAGGTCGCCTTCGTTTTCGCGATCTTCGTCATCTACAACAATGACAAATTTACCTTCCTTGAAATCCTTGATTGCATCTTCGATGCTGTTTAACTTATATTCTCCCATGTTTGTGATACTTTTTTATAGTTACATTTCTTTTATTCTTCTAATGATGTTGTCGTTGGTCTGAAGAATGAGCTTCAGGTCGCGATACAGTCGCATTCTGAAACGCCACATTCTCAGATACAGTCCCGTTCCGATTGGGAAGAGAATGGCTGCAGTGATGTTGAGCCATTTCTTTTCGAATGGTCGGGTATGTGCCTTGGTAGACAGGATAGGGTATTGGTTGATGGAATGGAGAAGATATTTGTCCTTCGTGTTGCTGAGGTCTTCAATGATTTTCTCCAGTTCGTTACTGATACGTTCTATCTCATGGTCTGGCTGGTACTTGAAGAATACGTTGATGAAGTTTGGCAGTCTTCTCAGTCTATGCACCTTATTATATATAGTAATGTCATTTGAGATTTGTGCCAAAGCTTCTGCGTCCTTCCGGTAATCCGGGTCTTCGATGATTACTTCTTTACCAAAGATGTGTCGTTTCATTCGCAGGCCGAAGAGATGCATGAAGAAATCGCGGTATGCTTCTATCTTGAATACGGCAGAATCGTTGGTGGCTTTGTAAGTCACGAAGATTGCCAGTGGTGATAGAACGGCAGGAGCAAGTCCCATGCCGAACCATACTGCCCACATTCCGCCTCGTGCCATTCTGAATCCAGTGTTGTCAAGGATGAAGAAGGCAATAAATACCAATACCGAGATGATGACAGGTATACCCAATCCTCCCTTTCTGATGATGGCTCCTAATGGAGCACCGATAAAGAAGAATATCAGGCAGGAGAGAGCGAGCGTGAACTTGCGGATTGCCTCGATATCGTGTTGTCTGATAATATAGTCGGCATCGCTGGTCATCATCGACTTGAAGTCCAGATCCGACAGCTCTTGCTGTACGGTCGACAAGGCATCGTTGGTTACGATTAACTTTCTGTCGCTAGGCAGTTTGTTGTAAATCGTGTCGAAGTTGACTTTGTCACCCTCCTTGATAGCCTTCAATGAATCAGCCTTGTTGTTAAGTCGTGCCAGATTGTAGTATCTGACGTTGTATTCTTGCAGGTAACTTCTGCTGATGGAGTCATAGGTGTGATTGATAGAGTCTACATCGTGTTTGATTTTGGACAGACTCTTTGCCTTTGCATTATTGGATAAAGAAGAAGCATCTGCCAAGTTGAAGCCACCGTCAAAGTCGAGAATGATTTTCTTGGATACAAATGTTTCTCGGCGATAAGGCACAGCTGCACTGTTTCCCAATTCGCTGCTTTGCATATTCTCAAACCATTCTCCGCTATACAGACTAAGCACCAGGTGTTTTTTTTCTGCAGTACTTTGCAGCATACCCGAGTCGGCAAGGATGATGGCGGCATCTTCGTAGCTGTCGGTCATACGGTAAATCATGATACCGTAGAGTTTGCCTGTCTTCAGGTCTTTCTTCTGTACATAGAGGTTGCAGTTAGGAATGCCATCATAGAAGATACCTTCAGGAATTTCGAGTTCCGGGCTCTTCTGTTTCATGGAGATGAGCAGTTGGGCAAGTTTCTGGTTGGAATCAGGCCCCACGTTGTTCTGAAAATAGAAAGAGCCAAACATGATGATGAAGGTGATGACGATGAGAGACCGGAACGCCTGCATCAAAGATATGCCGGCAGCCTTGATGGCTGTAAGCTCTGAACTTTCGCCCAGGTTTCCGAAAGTCATGAGCGAGGCGAGGAGGATTGCCAATGGCAAAGCCTGTGGAACCAGCATGAGTCCCATGTACCAGAAGAACTGTGCCATGACGTCAATCGTGAGTCCTTTGCCGATCAAGTCATCAATGTATCTCCACAAGAACTGCATCATCAGCACAAACTGGCAGATGAAGAAGGTTCCCAGGAAGAGCAGGCCAAATTGCTTGGCGATGAATATGTCTAATTTTTTAATTCTAAGCATTTTTATAATTGTTGTTCTGTGCCTTTATCCATGAATTGGAATGAAGTGCATACTATTTCAGAGTGCAAAGGTAACACAAAAAAATAAGAATCTCTTCATTTTTCGTTTTTTTATATTAATAATAGGTGAAAAAAGGTGATGAATGCGATGTGAAATAAGAAAAAACATTTTTTTTTGAAAATTTCTTCGAAAAAATTTGTTCAATTCAAATAAATGTATTACCTTTGCACCCGCAAATCAGAAATGACTTGTAAGGATGGCGGGATAGCTCAGCTGGTTAGAGCGTCGGATTCATAATCCGGAGGTCGAGGGATCGTGGCCCCCTCCCGCTACTTCATGAGACACTAACTTTTTAGTTGGTGTCTTTTTTATGCTCTGAACTTTTCTGTACTTTTCTACAAATGTCTTTATAAAAGTTATCAACAGGATGTTGATAAGTGTGGATAACTATCTTAACTTTTTGATATTCAGCAGATATTTGGTTGGAAAACTATTGTTGATAACATTCGGATATCAAGTTCTTCACATTTTTTATCCCTTTTTCTATTGTCCTTTTCAAAATAAAATAGTAAATTTGTGCCCAACTAAAAATATGAGTCTAATGAAGCAGCAAGTATATAATTTAAAGGAGTTTGCTGCTCGACACCATCTTGAAAGCATATATGGGGCTTATGCCTCACACATTCATATAGACGATTTATGCGAAAAGGATTTTATAGAGATGGCTCTAGAGCGCACCTTGTTCACTAAACTGATGTTGGTGAATAGGGGAAGTATCAGAATGGGTATTCTTCAGCATGGGGTTGAAACGGAAAAATCCGACAGAATGCTTTCGGCTAGCGAATTGCTGGTCGTATCACCCAAGCATATCGTTACTTTTTCTGATATGTCTGATGATTTTGAGGCCGAAATCATCTTTGTGGACGAGGAGATTGCGGCCGATGTTGTGTATCAGTTATCTGATGACAAACAGAAGTCTGCACTTGATATCTTCCACATGATTGGCGACATTGTGCGTCAGCAACATATCAATAAGGTGGAGATGATACAGTCGATGGTAAATGTTTTAAAGCTTTTGGTATCAGAATTACCTTACGAGAATGTTACCATCACCCGTGATTTGAAGCATAAGAAAGATGTTTATGAGATATTTCTGCATCTTTTGTATCGACATTTCAGAACAGAACGTCAGATTCGCTTTTATGCTGATAAGTTGAATGTTTCTGCTCCTTATCTTTCAAGAATGATAAAGGAGATCTCTGGTACTACGGTGAATGATCATATCTCTTCCTTACTTTACAAGGAGATATGTAATCTCTTGCACCAGACGGATATGTCGATGGGAGAGATATCTACCTATCTGAATTTCAGCGATCAGAGTGCGATGACGAATTTCTTTAAGATTCGTGCCGGGATGACCCCGTTAGCGTATCGTAATCAATTATAAAATGTTAGAATGATAGCATAAAAAAAGCCTGTAAGCATTATTCCCAAAAAGGAATACGCTTACAGGTTTTTGTATTGTCAACTAATCAGCTGACTTGGTTATGGAAAAATTTATTTCAGCGTAAACTTGTGTGACTGCAACATCTCCTTAGGATCGAGCGCCTTGTCAAGCTCTTCCTTGCTCAGAATGCCCTGCTCGATGACGATATCGTATACCGAACGTCCGGTTGCGTGAGCTTCCTTAGCTACCTTAGAACTCTTCTTGTAACCGATGATAGGATTGAGGGCAGTAACGATACCGATACTGTTCTTTACCATTTCGTAGCAACGCTCCTTATTGACTGTGATGCCGAGGATACACTCAGATGTCAAAGTCTCGATAGCATTCTTCAACCATGTCAAGCTCTCGAAGAGGCTCTCTGTGATGATTGGCTCCATTACGTTCAGCTCCAACTGTCCTGCCTCTGCGGCGAAGCTTACGGTAGCATCGTTACCGATTACCTTGAAGCAAACCTGGTTAGTTACCTCAGGGATAACTGGGTTTACCTTACCTGGCATGATAGAAGAACCTGGTGCCTTAGGAGGAAGGTTGATTTCATTCAAGCCGCAACGGGGACCAGAAGCCATCAGACGGAGGTCGTTGCAAATCTTTGACAACTTGATAGCCAAGCGCTTCAAAGCAGAAGAGTAGCTTACGTAAGCACCTGTATCAGGTGTAGCCTCTACCAGGTCGGTTGCTGTCTCGAAGTTTTCGCCTGTCAGTTTGCTGAGGTTAGCTGCGCAGAGCTTAGCGAAGCCAGGAACAGCGTTCAGACCTGTACCGATGGCTGTACCACCCATATTGATTTCGTGTAAGAGTTTCACGTTACGCTCCAAATTGAGGATTTCCTCCTCCAGGTTGTTGGCATAAGCATTGAACTCTTGACCGAAAGACATAGGAACAGCATCCTGTAACTGGGTACGTCCCATCTTGATAACGTCTGCATATTCGTCTGCCTTATAGCGGAATGCGCTGATCAAACCAGTCAAGGCACCTATCAGATGGGTATTCATGCGAATCAAAGCCAGGCGGATAGAAGTTGGGTAAACGTCGTTGGTGCTCTGACCGCAGTTGCAATGGTCGTTAGGAGAGCAGAACTGATAATCAGCCTTCTCGTGACTCATAATCTCGAGGGCACGGTTAGCGATTACCTCGTTGGCGTTCATGTTGACAGATGTACCAGCACCACCCTGTACCATGTCGATAGGGAAGTTCTCGTGCCACTTGCCTTCGATGATTTCACGGCAAGCCTGAGAGATTGCACCTGAAATTTCATCATTGATAACACCAAGAGTATGGTTTGTCTCGATAGCAGCCAACTTCACGTAAGCGATAGCGATGATGAAGTCAGGATAGCTGCACATTGTCTTGCGTGAGATGTGATAGTTATTGATACCGCGCTGTGTTTGTATACCATAAAGTGCTCCAGCAGGAACTTTGAGTTCACCTAAAAGGTCAGACTCTACTCTAAATTTTTTCTCTTCAGCCATAATATTGTCAGTTTTGATGTTAATATTCTTGTTATTACTATTCTTGTTTTTCTGAAGAAGGAGTAGTTTCCTTTATCCGCTGCAAAGATACGATGTTTTTTGTATATTTCATTTATAAAAAATGAACCAGAATTTGTAAAAAACGAACCAAAAGTAAATAATTTCAAAAAAAAAATGTAAATTTGCACCGGAAAGTCTTATTTTTAGATTTTTTCAAGGTGAACAATCTTTTAAATGTCAAAAATAGATAGATAAGTAAGTATGAAACGATATCTATACCTTTATATATATATAGTGTTTGGGATGTTGCTGACCGGTTGTCATCAGCAGCCAAAGAAGTTTGTCATTGGTGTATCACAATGTTCTGAGGACATTTGGCGTGATAAACTCAATGACGAGCTGAAGATGGGTGAATATCTCAACGATTCCATTATCGTGAAGCTTGCTTCTTCCAACGATGATAATGTGTTGCAGAATAAGCAAGTTAACCAGTTTATCGATGAGGGCGTAGATCTGCTTATCGTATCTCCTAATCAGCTGAGTGCTATATCCAAGTCGGTAGAGCGTGCTTACGATAAAGGTATTCCTGTGATTCTCTATGACAGGAAGACCAATTCTGATAAGTATACGGCATTTATCGGCTGCGATAACTATACGATTGGTAAATCGATGGGAACTTTTATCGCCCAGCAGCTTCAGGGAAAGGGCCGCATCGTTGAAATCAGCGGTTTGGAGGGTTCTTCGCCTGCTTTGGAGCGTCATCGTGGTTTTATGGATGCTATCAAGCCTTATCCTGGGTTACAGGTTGTAGCCTCGGAGGAAGGAAACTGGAAAGAAGAGGGTGGAATCCAGGCGATGAAACGCATATTGAAACAGACACAGGACTTTGATTATGTCTTTGCCCATAATGACTGTCTTGCCTGGGGAGCTTATGTGGCTGCCCGACAGATGAGGGTAAAGCGTAACTATAAGTATACCGGAGTAGACGGCATGGCTACCGAAGGTGGTGGTTTGGAGTTGGTACGTGATGGCATCTTTGAGGCATCTTATCTTTATCCAACCAAGGGAGATGAAGTTATAGCCTTGGCTATGAAGATCTTAAAACACCAGCCATATAAGAGGGACAACTATCTGAGCACCTCTATCATTACTCGGGCAAATGCCGAACTCACCCTGATGGAGGCTAGAGATGCTGAGCGTCAGGCGCATAATCTGAAGCTGTTGCATAAGCAGGTGGACCGATACCTTGCTGATTATAACTCTCAGAAAATCATGCTGATAGGTTTGGCTCTATTCCTTCTGGTATGTATTGCTGCTGCTGCTATGATATTCCGGGGTTATGTAGTCAAGGTGAAGCTGAACGAGGAATTGGCTAAGACCAATGGGGAATTGAAGAGAGTGAATGAGGAATTGGAAGATAAGAACAGCGAGCTGAAGCGATTGAATGAGGAGGTTTTGGAGCTGACTCATTCCCGTCTGGTGTTCTTTACGAATATCAGTCATGAGCTTCGAACTCCATTAACCTTGATAGCTGATCCTGTAGAGATGCTTTTAGAGGATAGTGGAATCAAGGGAAAAAGTCGCGAACTGTTAAAGATGGTACAGCGAAATGCCGTTGCCCTACAGCAGTTGGTGAGCAGTATTCTTGATTTCCGCAAGATACAGAATGGTAAAATGGATTTAGAGCTCTATCGTTTTGATATCGTGAAGGCTCTAGAGATATGGGTGGGGGATTTCCAGCTCACAGCCGAACGCAAACGTATCAAGCTCCATTTGGATATGGCAGATTTTTCGGGTAGTCACGAGGTGATTGCAGATAAGGAGAAGATTGCCCGTGTAGTTTTCAATCTCTTGAGTAATGCCTTGAAATATACCCCTGCAGGCGGTGATATCTTCGTTTCTTTAAAGGACGAAAATGAAAAGCTGCGCCTTGATGTTCGGGATACTGGTAAGGGGATTTCTCAAGATGAAGCAACTATGATTTTCGAACGATTCTTCCAGGCTAAAGGGGCAGCCAGTGGTACTGGTATCGGTTTGGCATTGGTCAAATCCTTTGTGGAACTGCATCATGGTGAGGCTTGGGTTGAGAGCGAGCTTGGTAAGGGTTCCGATTTTGTCGTGGTGATTCCGCGCCAGCAGGAGGGAGATTCACAAGTTATCCACACTGATGTGGTAAATGTGGATAACTCTGTAAGTAACTCTCTGTCAGGTAATAATCATGTGATAAACGAGTCCGTTTTGCAATATATCGACGATGGAGAACGTAAAAGTGGAAAAGTTCAGCAATTGGTTAGCGAGACAACCAATAAACCTACTATCTTAGTCATAGATGATAACAATGATATTCGCCAGTATGAGCATACACTCTTGCAGGATGATTATATCGTTATGGAAGCAGTAGATGGTAAGGAAGGATTGGAGATAGCCAAAAAGGAAGTTCCTGATTTGGTGATTTGCGATGTGATGATGCCTGTGATGGATGGCTTGGAGTTCACAGAAAAATTGAAGACGATAACGGCAACCTCTCATATTCCTGTAATCATGCTTACCGCCAAGAATCTGGAGGAACATCGTGCCGAGGGTTATGAACATGGTGCCGATTCTTATATAACAAAACCATTCCACAGTAAGGTACTCCTTGCTCGTATTGAAAACCTGTTGAAGCAGCGAAAGCTTTTGAAGAAACTGTTCCAAGGTTCTCAAGAGGCAGAGCAGGAGATTGCAGAATCTCATCTTGAAGATCGTGATAAGCAGTTCCTCAAGCAACTTCATGCTATCATTCAGCAGAATCTTTCGGATAGTGAGTTCAGTGTAGAGGATATCGGTAAGCAGATAGGCTTGAGTAGAGTTCAGCTTTATCGTAAGGTGAAGGCGATGACGGGTTCTTCTGTCGTTGACTTGCTCCGTAAGGCTCGTTTGGCTAAGGCTAAGCGTTTGCTCGAAACTCGCAGTATGAGTGTTTCTGAGGTTGCTTACGATGTCGGTTTTTCTGCGCCTTCTTACTTCACGAAATGTTTCAAAGAAGAATACGGAATATTGCCGGGCGACGTTGGAAATAATTAAGCTGTCGGAAATTTATTTATGAGGAAACAATACTTATTTTCTAAAAATATAGTAGAATTGATGTAAAAAATGCGATAAGAAGGATAAAAATCGTTCATTTTTTAACATAAAGGGGAAATTGTATCATTTTTGTCACTGTTTGAACGATAATTGTCCAAGGGTTTCGAAAAAACTTTGTACTTTTGCACCAGAGTTTAAAAGTTAAATAATTGTTTCGTGCATTAGTTGTTGCATTTTATAGGTTTATGTTTTTAGGTTATAAGATTGAGTGTCAAGCGGTAAGTAGTTTTCTTTAAGGTAAAAAGTTAGTTTTGGGAAATAGAGTAAAATCAGGAAAAGCAGCTGGGGCAAAAATGCCGTCAGCTGCTTTCTTTTTATCTCTCCCAATCCTTAAACTCCAGTTCAAGCTCTTTGTATTCAGGCTTTTGTGTACTGTTTTCTTTATCCTCCATCCTTGCTTCTTCGGATGTAGCATTGCTTACGGATAGACCGATAAGACGGATGGGATGGATTGAAGAGTAATCTACCTGTTGCAGTAAACGCTTCGCCAGGGGCAGGATGTCTTCCTTCTTTTTCAGAATCTTTTCTTGCGAAATGCTGCGGGTAATCTGAGTGAAATCGGCAAACTTTATTTTTAAGGTTAAGGTTCTCCCTTCGAATCCACTCTTCTCGATACGTCCTGCTAGTTCAAGAACTGCGTGATATAGTTCGATAACTACCGCCGATTTGGTATAGATGTCTTCCAGGAAGGTCTGCTCGCAGCCTACCGATTTGCGTTCCCGATAGGTGATGACGGGGCGTTCGTCTATTCCTCTGGCAAAATTGTAGAAGATGTGTCCGGCTTTCCCGAATACTTCAACAAGATGTTCTTCGGACACTTTCCTCAAGTCATCACCGTTATAGATGCCCATGAAGTGCATCTTCTGAAGGGTTTTCTTGCCAACGCCCCAGAAATCCTCTACCGGAAGTTTGGCGATAAAATCGAGTGCTTTATCGGGATGAATGGTACAGATTCCATCGGGTTTCCGGTAATCGGATGCCACTTTGGCTAGAAATTTGCAGTAGCTGATTCCTGCCGAGGCGGTGAGCCCGGTTGTTTCCTTGATGCGAGTCTTGATTTCCCTGGCGATGTCAACCGCCAGTTCTATCCCTTTCTTGTTGTGAGTGACATCCAGAAAGGCTTCATCAATGGAGATGGGTTCAATGAGATCGGTGTATTCCTGGAATATCTGATGTATCTGATGAGATATTTCTGCATAATAAGAATGCCGGCACGGCACGATGATGAGATCTGGACAGCGCTGCTTGGCTTGAGCGATGGATTGCGCCGAGTGAACGCCCCATTTTCGAGCTTCATAGCTGGCTGTAGAAACCACACCGCGAGGTCCGTCGAAGCCTACCGCTACCGGTTTGCCCCGAAGTTCTGGATTGTCTCTTTGCTCTACAGCCGCAAAGAAGGCATCCATGTCGATATGTATGATTTTTCGCTCAGTCATTGTTTGATATATTATACTCTTTTTATTAAAAGTCTGTTTTATGTATCTGCAAAATTACGAATTTTTTCTTTTTTATGCAAATCTTTCTTCTTGTTCTTGATAATAATCGTTCATCAGCTAGTAAGTATGTTACAATGAACGTTTTTTTTATTTAATGATATGAATTTTAAAGCCTTTGATGATACTATTATATAATTTTGCAGCAGAAATAAAAAATAACGCTAACAAATTAAACATTTAAAGTATGAACAACTTTTTAAATGGAAAGAGCGCAGCCATGGTGCTTGCCCTTTCAGTGGTAAATGTTACAGCAGCTTTAGCACAGGTGATAATTCAAGTGCTAAGGAAGAGGGTAATCGTAATGTGATGCTCAATGCAGCCAGTGCGATTGGTCCTCGTGAGATTCAGATCGGCTTGCCTTCTGCCGATGTCAACGTTTTGGAGAATGGTTTGCCTGTTACTTACGCTACCAATCCTCATTCTGTCAATACCATCTGGCGTGGTGATGCAAGTTTGAGCCATCAGGGATTGCTCAAGATTGCAGAGACAGCTATCACTACCGGTAATATCGGTTATGCCGTGAACTCTTTCACCCAGAAGGGTCAGAAAGGATTCAATGGTACTCTGAACTATAAGAGCAATCATTTCGGATTGCAGGAATTCTCTTTGAATATGAATGGCGATTTGGGAAGCGACTGGTACTACAGCTTTAATATGTATCAGGATTTCGACCCAGGTACCTTCAAGATTAAGTCTACTCCTTATCAGGACCGTACTCAGATTTACAAGGCGCTCCTTACCAAGAAGTATAACGGCAACCGTGGTGAGTTTACTGCCATGTATAGATATGCCAACAGCCATAGCGATTATTGCTCAAATACAACCATGTATGATCAGAGTGTTCCTGCAGATGGCAGTTTTGCCCTGCGCGTTTGGGATGCCAACTAGCGCAACAGCTACTTCTACGATCTCAACAAGAATGCATCTGAGTATTACAAGGGAAGCGAAAACAAACTGGCTCTCTACTTCACTCACGATTGGGATGTTACCAACAAGTTGAATCTCTACTATGGTGCCCGTCTGGAGTGGCAGAAGCTGAAGGGTGAAAACGCTGCAGTGAAGAATGCGCAGGGGAATTACGTTGGTCGTTTCACTGATTACTATCTCGGTGCTACGGCAGCAGATGGAACCAAGATTGCTCCGGTAGATTTGAGTTACAACTGGTTGAACTACGATTTCTCAGTTGCAGCAACTTATAAGTTGACTGATAACTTCGGCTTCACTGGCGATTTCACTTACATCGTTCAGCATCCAAAGTTTGAGGCATTCTCTCCAGTTACATTGCCAAATACAGGTAAGATTTCTGTGCCACTCGGTCGTGCAGGTATCTACTACAACAACTCTTGGCTGAGTTTGTCATCGTTGTTCTCTTACATCTCAAAGACCAACAACAACTCAACTCTGAACCTGCAGCATGGTAGGGAGATCAAGGCAGCGCCAATGACTTACGATATCCAGACATGGGGATGGACAACCGATGCTGTGGCTCATCCATTCAAGGGATTCGATTTCCACTTCCTCTTCACTTATCAGAAGCCAACTTACAAGAAGTATGAAACCAGCATCAACTTTAGCGATGGCTATGTTGGCAACATCAATGCCACAGGCAATATCGTAGCAGAGATTCCTCAGATTCTCATCGAGTTGGATCTAAGCTACATGATTACCAAGGATATCAAGCTCTGGACCAGCTTCCGTTACTTCAGTAAGACCTATGCCAACATCAACGAGGCATATTACTTCAACGGTCACTGGGAGACTTTCGGAGGTTTGAACTGGCCGGCGACCAAGCGTCTGGCTCTCGGCTGCACCGTAGTCAACTTCCTCAACCAGACTGGTGCCAAGGGTAGTATCGCAGGTGCCGAGCTGATTACCAAGGATGAGGCTAAGGGAATCAAGAACCAGATTATGACGGGTAGTTATCTCCGTCCATTCACAGTAGAATTTACAGCATCGCTGAAGTTCTAATTAGTTCAAACATAATAAAACATAATAAGATAAGGCAGTGCTATATAATAATGTATAGTGCTGCCTTTTTCTTGTTTTGGTTTGGAAATGCACAAAAAATTATTAGTTTTTGGTTTGGAAATGCACGAAAAATATGCGATTTTTGGTTTGGAAATGAAGTTATACTTCATAAACCAGCAAAGTAGTACTTCGATGGAGGATGAAGTACTACTTCGTTGGTCTGTGAAGCTATATTAGAAGTTTTAGTGTTTGTCTTCCTAAAAACGTCTCTAAAAGAAAAGTTTTAGGAATTGATTCCTAAAACTTTTTAAATAATCGTACTTTTAGTATGTAGATTCCTAAAAAATATGTATATTTGCAGCGTGACATGTAAAAATACGAAAATGAAGAGAATAGAACGACATAACTATCTGCAAAAGCTGATAGCTTTCAAGGATAAAAAGCTTATCAAGGTGATAACAGGCATCCGCCGTTGTGGTAAATCGACCATTATGGAGATTTATCGTGACTGGCTGATAGCTCATGGAGTAATGCAAGAGCAAATCATCTATCTCAATTTTGAGGACTATGACTATTTTGAATTGCGAGACCCAAGAAAACTGTATTCTTATGTCAAACCTTTGATACAGCAAGATAAGATGACTTACATCTTTTTTGATGAGATACAGCATGTCACGGATTTTCCGGATATCATCAATAGTCTTAATTTGAAGCCAACAGTTGATTTATATGTGACGGGTTCGAATGCCTACATGCTTTCTAGCGAGATAGCTACACTCTTGTCTGGCAGGTATGTAGAGATTGCGATGCTTCCGTTGTCTTTCAAGGAGTATGCGGAAGGTATCGGTGGTACGGACCATCTTTCACAGACATATATAGAATATGTGAGCAAGAGCAGTTTCCCATATACATTGGAGTTGGATACGGCGAATGAGATTAGCGATTACTTGAATGCTGTTTACAATACGATAGTGGTAAAGGATATCATGAGTCGAAATAAACTTTCCGATGTGATGATGTTGGAGAGCGTGATACGTTTCACGGCAGATAATATCGGCAATATTCTCTCGACGAAGCGTATTGCAGACTTGATGTCGGCTGATGGGCGAAAGATTGACCAAAAGACAGTTGAGAAATACCTGTCAACCCTTTGCGAGTCTTTCTTCTTGTATGAAGTGAAGCGATATAACATCAAGGGTAAGCAACTCCTCAAAACTTTGGGAAAATACTATCTGGTAGATATTGGTTTGCGACGTATGTTGCTTGGCTCTCGCTCTTTTGATGCAGGGCGCATTTTGGAAAATATCGTTTTTCTGGAACTCTTGCGTCGGCAGAAGAAAGTGTATATAGGCAAGATGGATAACTTGGAGGTTGATTTTGTTGCTATCGACGAGAATGACTTAACCTATTATCAGGTAGCTGCAACGGTAAGGGATGAGAAGACCTTGAAGCGTGAACTCGCTTCGCTTCAGCAAATCAAGGACCAATATCCCAAGTATATCTTGACGCTCGATGAAGACCCAACGGCAGATTATGATGGTATCAAGCGAATCAATGCGTTGAAATGGCTGATGGGGGAAGTATAGTCTTGTTGCCTCCAAGGAGGTGTGAGGAAAAGAATCGTTCATGCACTGCAAAAGATGTTGCATGATGTACAAGTCAAAGAATCTCAAGAAGTGGAATTATGTTAGTGCTTTCGGCAAAGGAATGGGTCAGCAGCCATGCCAGTATGAGTGTCCAGACTTCTTCCAGTTGCCTGTAAATGGTGATAAGAAGAAGATGAAGTGGGTGATGACGATGAATATCAACCCTGGCTGCTGGTTTGGTGGAAGCGCTACCGAGTATTTCGTAGGCGATTTCGATGGCAAGAAGTTTACTTGTCCTGATGCCAACGAAGTAAAGTGGCTTGATTGGGGTAAGGATCACTATGCTACCGTTACCTTCTCAAACACAGGCGACCGAGTTCTGGGTATCACCTGGATGAGCAACTGGCAGTATGCCAACCTTACTCCGTTCAAGCAGAATCGTGGTGCCAACGGTTTGCCTCGTGAGTTGAAGCTTTACGAGAATAACGGCAAGTATTATGTTTCTGAGAATGTAGCTCCTGAAGTATATGCTTTGAGAAAGGATACCAAGAATCTGGCAGATGCTTCTGTAGCCGATGCCAAGGATTTGAAGGGTGTTGCAGCCAATATGGAAGGTGCATTCGAGATTGAGGCCGATGTAACTCCAGATGCCAACGGCATTGCCGGTATTGAGATTTTAAACAACAAGCGTGAGCGCACTATGATTTATTTCGATATGAAGCAGGGCAAGGTGGTAATGGATAGAACAGAGAGCGGTTTGACCGATTTTGGCAAGCAGGCAGTTCCTCACGATATCGAGTTGGCTTGGGACAAGCAGCGTGCTGCAGAAGGCAAGGAGCCTGCCCGCATCGCCATGACCAACCTCGTGTTCCCTGTAGCTCCATACGAGAATGTGAAGCTCTACACCCAGGGTGGCAAGGCAGAGTTCAAGAATCTGAAGGTTCATAAGCTTAGTTTGTAATCACGTAGATATTGTATGGTCGAATTGTAGGTTTAAATGTAAATAGTAATGAGTCGCAACCTGATAATATTTTAGGTTGCGACTCTTTTTTGGGGCTCAGGGGAGATTGTCCGTGGATAAAACAACCTCTGTTTCTTATTTACCGGTTTGCTGTTTCATTCCCTCAAAAAACTTTTGCTGCAATTGTTTGGCCAGTTGATTATCAGGGTTGAGTTTGAGAGCTTTCTCGTAATCCTGCATCACTTCCAGATAATAGCGTTGACCGTTTTGCCCTGGATTCTGTACGATGCGTACCATATAGAGAAAACCGCGAAGGGTACAGATGTCAGACGGGTCAGCATGCTTTATATTCTCCATCTTGGCAATGGTTTCTTCAGTCTCTTTTAGAAGATTTTCTGTTTGTGGAGCATGCGGATTCATCACGGAATAATTGAGACTTTGCAAAGCTATCTGAAACTTGGGCTGGATGCTATCAGGAAACATATCATCAATACGCTTCATCTCTGCAATACAATTAAGTATGCTCTCTGATGTCGGTTGCTGAAGTTTAGCAAGCGACTGTCCGATAAGCCCCTGCATTGTAGATTGCTGGGCATAGATAACTACAGATGTTGTCATGAAAAAGACAGACATCAATACGAATCGTTTAAAAGTTTGAAATGTCATATGTTTTATTATTTTTAAGTGAAACAAATATGCCTATATATAAAAATCTGTCTCTAGATGGAACTATCGAACGTCCGTTAGTTTTATATCCGAAAATGTTTGTACGGCCGAGGATGTTGTTCAGAGAAGAATAGATAATGACCTTGGGACTTAGCAGATAAGTAAGGTTTATATCTACGCTATTATAATGTGGTGTCTTGCCAATAAGAAAATGACGTCCGCTTGCATACGATTCTGTCAGCCCGATGATTGCTTTGCCGAATGAATATTTTGCTGTCAATCTCAGATTATGCCTTGAGACGTAGTCAGGTATTCGCTCTTCTGTGTATTCGTGATAGAATCGCTTGGAATCGTTGTAGGAATATGAAAATGCTGTGGTCAGATGTTTGAACAGCGAATGCTCTTCTACAAAAATGTCTATACCTTTACTCTTTCCATATCCTTTCGGTTGGTAAATACCCTTTTCCCATAAAGGCAATCGCTGATATTTTTTCCAGTAGGGTTCTATTCGTATGAGTGTACCAGGCGACTTATATTGTATGGATAGGATAGCATGATCTGCCGTACTTTGTCCAAGAGATTTCTTGTTTGTTGCAAGACAGTCATCTTCTGGAGTCTGGCTATACCGACCGGTAGCAAATGAAAGCTGAAAATTCTTGTTAGGAATATAACATAGTGTAGCCCTTGGCATAAACAGCCAGTTGGCATGAGCCATATATTCTGTCCTTGTCGAAATATTCAGGAACACATGGGGCATCATCCTCCATTGGGCATCAATATGAGCAGCAAGAATATTATAATCCAACTTGTAGCAATCGTTTTCGTACTCCATGAGGCTGTTTCGCTGATAGTCCTCCATTCCTGCCGATATTTTTAGTGCATCCGAGCAATTTTTGCGTATTCCTGTTTTCAGATGTATCTCATTCCTGAAGTTGTAATATCGGTCACCAGCAATCTTCGCATCTTCTATATCGTTGAATACCGATGAGCTTGCCATACCACAAAAGAGCGTGTAGCCAGCACCCCACTGTGCCTTATAGGTTGTGTTGGCATAGATATTATTCTCTTTGAGCGAAAGGTTTTGGTTGTCTATATGCTGTCCTACAGATGTAAAATCATAGCCAACGTATGTTTTCAATATTCCGGCATTTCGGAACTCATTCTTGTATTGTGATTCGCCAGATAGTTTTAGATAAGGCTTGTTGAAATCAAGCCTTTCTGAAAATAACTGATTGTAGATTCCCAAACTTGTCAGTGCGGCATTAAAGGATAAGCTGCTGTGGGAATATGCCTTGGTGCCACCGATGTTCCAGTCAACCAATGATGCGCTGACTCCATATTTGTCACTTGTTGCAGCATCTGATGTTTCCATAGGGAGAACGGAGGAAAGTGCTTGTCCATATTCTCCGCTATATCCACCAAGAGAAAAGTTGATACCTTTAAATATAAAAGGAGAGAATCGTCCACGTACAGCAGTATTTTCTGTGTTTGTACTATATGGAACAAGGACGTGCATTCCGTTAATGAAAGTCTGGCATTCTTCGCTTTCTCCACCACGGACATAGAGCTTTCCATTTTCTCCCACTTTTTGAGTGCCGGGTAAAGTTTGCAGGGCTGCAACAATGTCCCCGCATGAATTACCTGCCATCACAACATCTAAGGCATCCATAGTCTTGAAGTTGTCACTTTTCCCGAAACTGTAAGTGCTGGCAGATATTACAACTTCTTGGATTGCCGTAGCTTTTTCTTTCATTTGGATAGAAAGATTATGTAACTTGCAGGCATCTGTAGTCTGCATATATTCTTCAAAACCAATCATGGTAATCTTGATAGACGCTTCTCCGGTTTTTGATGTGGAAAAGGAAAACCTGCCCAGAGAATCTGTCAGGCATCCATCAATTGTGCCCATGATGTAAACATTGGCACCAGCAAGCGGTTCCTGACCGCTTTTTACCATGCCTGATATGATGGTCTGTGCAGCCAGGTTGCAGACAGAAGTCAGCAGCAATGCGATATGTATTATTCGATGTTTCATGCCGCAAAGATACTGCATGAAACTGGAGTTACCAAATTCTTAGGATATACAACTAAAACTTATGATAGAAAGCTAGTTAAGATGCCGAATAACTAAGTTGAAGGACAAATAACTATGTAAGATAAGTCTTTAACTTGGGCACAAATCTTCGGGAAACGGGTATGATGTTTGTGCAATTTCCGAGAGTCAGTTGATAACCATTTGAGTTGCCTCGTGCCGAAGTGATATTATTCACATTGACAGCAAAAGAACGGTGACATTGGAAAATGTTCTCAAACTCTTTCAACTCTTCAAGAGCATGGGTTAGTGTTGTATGGATATCAACAGCAACAACATTACCTTCTTTTAGAAAACAGACGGATACATTGTTTTTCTGTGCTTCCATATAAAGTAGATCGTTGATGGCAATCGACAGATCGTTTCCTCTTACGTTAGTATCATGGATGGTAATAGATACTTCTTCCTGTTCCTTTGTTGTATTGCGCAACAACTCTTCCATTCTCTCTCGTAATGTTCTGTTGTATTGCATTCCGATAGATAATGTCGTAAGAAATATGCCTATGATAATAGTCCAATTTAGAAACAAGAGAAACAGACTGAATGTAATCGTATAATGAAACAAGTATGAGAATAGGAGGAAATTACCGAAGGCAATGATGAAAATCAGTCCGAGTATAGCTACTCCTTCATGCCAGATACGCCAGGGCTTGATAGTTTGATGCAAATACTTCAATATCGTTGCAGCGTATGTTATGTGGCATCCAAAAGTTACCAGTCCGAATAATGTAGCAACAAAGCATTTGTTACCTTGATATAAGCAGAGTCCAAATGGCTGCAGAAAATATAAAATTACCCAAATGATGAAGCCAAAGATGCTACTATCTTTTAGCAAGTGTTTACTCTGTTTAAAAGGATATGTTCGAGTTAGAAACGACATGTTGAATCTGATTTATTTAATTAACGCAGCACTATCATTTATCTTCTTTATCAGGGTGTACCTAAGCTACTCTGTTGGTGCACCGGGATGCTTGCCATATCCAGACATTTTGTTTATTATCGTGCTGTAAAAATAAAACAAAGTTCTGAATGACACTGCAAAAGTACAAATAAAATTTGAGAAACGCACTTTTGGAGACGTTTATTTTGGTAATGAAGCATTTTCTTATGATGTCTCAGGACTTTTTTTTCTTGATGACATCTGTAACTTTCTGCGCCTTTCCCAGGTCCGAAGGTGTAATAGATAGCCTCTTCCTCATCACATACCTCGCCTTGCGAATTGGCAAGAGTGAGATGGATGATAACAATAACGCAACTTATATGATGCAAGGAAGCAATTTTATATTATGGGCAACAAGAAAGTCGTATGGTAGGAACGTGTATTTCGGATAAAATATAATAAAAGCCGCAGTTTGTAAACGCAAACTGTGGCTTTTTCGTTTTTTTATGCTATCTTTGCACACAGATAGTGTTTTTAAGGATAGATCATGATGGAACAGCAAGTTAAACAAGTACCTTATGGGGTGGCAGATTTTGCTACGGTAATAGAGCAGAATCTATATTATGTGGATAAGACGATGTTTATCCCAGAGCTGGAGAAGCAGCCTCGCAATCTCTTCTTCATCCGCCCTCGTCGTTTTGGTAAGAGCATATTCTTGAGTATGCTCTATTCTTACTATGACTGTACGCAGAGCCATAAGTTCCAGAGTCTTTTTGGAAATCTGTGGATAGGCCAGCATCCTACACCTTTGCAGGGAAAGTATCAGGTGCTGTTCCTCGATTTCTCCCAGATTACGGGTAATATCGATAAGCTTGAGACTAAGTTTAATTCTTATCTCAGCATCAACCTTGATGCTTTTGTCCGTCAATACTCAGAATATTATCAGGCAGAGATGGAAGAAATCCTGGCGCAGGAAGATTTTGAGGAAAAGATGGAACTGATATTCAAGGCTGCCAAGGCGCACCAGTATCATCTGTATCTCATCATCGATGAGTATGACAACTTCACGAATGTCATACTCAACGAACGTGGTGAGAATGTGTATCATGCGATTACCCATGCCGACGGCTTTTATCGTGATGTCTTCAAGAAGTTCAAGGGTAATTTTGAGCGTATCTTCATGATGGGTGTGAGCCCTGTAACCCTGGATGATGTGACGAGTGGATTCAATATAGGTTGGAACATTTCTATCAAGCCGGAGTTTGATGAGATGCTGGGCTTCTCTACCACTGATGTGGTGGAGATGTTTACCTATTATAAGGAGCATGGTAGTATTCCTGTCGATAGTGATATTGATGCCATCGTCAATGATATGAAGCCATGGTATGACAATTATTGCTTTGCAGAAGAAGCATTGAAGAAG
The DNA here is from genome assembly GCF_052118345.1 of Prevotella sp. LCP21S3_D2. Taxonomy (NCBI): domain Bacteria; kingdom Pseudomonadati; phylum Bacteroidota; class Bacteroidia; order Bacteroidales; family Prevotellaceae; genus Prevotella; species Prevotella sp. LCP21S3_D2. The sequence goes on from NZ_JBQKHJ010000025.1 coordinate 36,991, forward strand.
AAAACTCGTATGTTTAATTGTGATATGGTTCTTTATTACCTTCGTAATTACATGGATAACGGATGTTCTCCTCGTCAGATGATAGACCCGAATACCCGTACCGATTACGGCAAGATGAAGAAACTCTTGCAGTTTGACAAGCTGGATGGAGAGCGTAAGGGCATTATCCGCAAGATAGCAGAAGAGGAGCAGATTGTTACCCAGCTTTATGAGTCGTTTTCTGCGTATCAGATTCCAAAGGCAGAGATATTCCCAAGTCTTCTGTTCTATTATGGCTTGTTGACCATCAAGGGAACTCGTGGCTCCAAGCTCATTCTGGGCATTCCAAACAATAATGTCCGCAAGCAGTATTATGGTTATCTGGAAGAGGAGTATCAGGCAAAGGCTTATGTGGATGTCAACCAGCTCACCGATTACTATTATGATATGGCATACGATGGTAAGTGGGAAGAAGGATTGCGCTTTATGGCGGATGCCTATGCCAAGGTTTCTTCGGTGCGTGATGGCATTGAGGCTGAGCGAAACCTGCAGGGATTCTTTATGGCTTATCTGAATCTGAATGATTATTATATCACGGCTCCAGAGTTGGAGTTGAATCATGGCTATTGTGATTTCTTCCTTTTGCCAGACCTTACCCATTATGCCAGTCAGCATAGCTACATTCTGGAGTTGAAGGTTCTTTCGAAGAAAGATTTCTCTGCGATAGTTGAAGGTGAGTTCACGGAAGATGGCAAGCCTATGACCAAGGCAGAGAAACAGTGGCGTGAGGCTCTAGATCAGATTCATCGATATGCCGAGGCTCCAAGGGTTGAAGCTTTGCGCCAAGGTACAAAACTCCATCTCATCATCATGCAGTTTGAGGGGTGGGAACTTAAACGGATGGAAGAAGTATAAATTCAATGAAAAGAATCAATATTATCTTAATAGTACTATCTTTTAGTATGCTCCTTCTTCTTGGTGCTTGCACCCAGAAGAATGTGGTGATAGGTGTGTCGCAATGTTGTAGCGGAGTTTGGCGCGAGAAGGTGAATAATGAGATGCGACTGGCGCAGTATCAATATAAGAATGTGGATTTGCTGTTTACTACTGCAGAGAATGACGGGCAGCGCCAGGCTCGTCAGATAGACAGTATGATAGCCAGGAAGGTAGATCTGATCGTTGTTGCCCCTGATAACGTGAATGATGTAACACCTGCCATCGAGCGAGCTTATCGTGCTCATATCCCGGTTATTCTCTTCGACAGAAAGGTAAAGACATCCCATTATACAGCTTCCATCGGTGGCGATAATGTAGAAGCGGGTAGGGAAGTAGCTCGCTTTCTTGCCAGGAAACTGGATGGAAAAGGTACCGTTGTTGAGATTACGGGCTTGAAAGATGCTTCTCCTGTCATTGAGCGCCATCGTGGTTTCCATGAGGTGATGAAGAATTATCCGGGAATCAAGGTGGTTACTCTGGACAGTAACTGGAAGATGGAGCGTGCCCAGGAGTTGATGAAACAATATCTGGATAAGGGCGGACATGCGGATGGCGTGTTTGGACATAGCGACCTAGGTGCCATAGGAGCCTTTCTGGAAGCTGAGAGACGAGGCATTGATAAGCAGATGGTGATAGTAGGCATTGATGGATTGCCTGGAGAATGGGAAGGAGTGGATAGAGTGAAGAGAGGACAGTTTGCTGCTTCTTATGTCTATCCTACCCAGGGCGAGAAGATTATGGAATTGGCGATGAATGTCCTTCAGGGTAAACCCTATAAGAAGGATAACGTGATGAAATCATTCCTTGCTACCTCTGAAAACTGTGATGCCATCGCCCTACAATATCAGGATTTGGAAGTCAAGATGAAGAATCTGGATCAGATTTCTGACAGTCTTGATTCTTATTCAGAGGTATCCCGCATCCAGCAATGGATGATTATTGTTGCCGTCGTTATCGTCCTAGTTCTGCTCATTGTCATCTTCTATATATATAAGGTATATAGAAAGAAGCTGCAGAAGCAGAAAGTTGTGGCTCGTGGCTTCATCGAGAACAAGGAGGGCTGGGCTGCTGAACTGAATCACCTGGATGAGAGTGATCGTTACTTCATGGACCGTTTCAAGAAGAAGATACTTGAGAATATGGGCAATGCTGATATGAAGATGGATGATTTGGGAGCCCAGATGCAGTTGAGCAAGGTGCAGCTCTATCGCAAGGTGAAGGCTATGACAGGAAAAACGCCAGCCGAGCTCCTGAAAGAGATGCGCCTGCAGAGAGCCTATACCCTCTTGCAGCAAACTGACAAGACAATCTCTGAAGTTTCGGCAGAAGTAGGCTTTGCTGCTCCTGGCTATTTTTCATCATGCTTCAAGAAGCAGTTTGGTGTTCTTCCTACCGATTTTAGAAATGAACAGGCATTTAATAAGGAATAGTTTTCTAACTCCTTTAAAATAAGTACTTTAAAATCTTGACGAAAGATTCGAAAATCGTTTCATGTAACATAATTACTGTTACAGGAACGATTTTTTCTATTTATATAACAGTCTTTTCTCTAATTTTGCGGCAGAAATCAAGCAATAACAATTTTTGAAACTTAAAACGTTATAATAGTATGAACAATCTTTCAAAATTACTAATGAGCTCTGCGCTCTGTGCTGTTTGCACCGTAGCTAGTGCACAACAGGTAAATGTAAATGGCATCGTAAAGGATGCTGCCGGTGAGACAGTCATTGGAGCGTCTGTTATGGTGAAAGGCACAAAGACTGGTACTGTTACCGACTTTGATGGTAACTTTCATGTAGAATGTGCTCCTGGTTCCACACTTGTTATATCTTATATTGGATATAAGACGCAAGAAGTAAAGGCTTCAGACAATATGGAGGTAACACTTCAGGAAGATGCCAACGACTTGCAGGAAGTAGTTGTAACAGGTTATACCACTCAGAAGAAGGCAGACTTGACCGGTTCCGTGGCTGTGGTTTCAACCAAGAACCTGAAGACAAGTTCAGAGACAGACCCGATGCGTGCTTTGCAGGGTCGTGTTCCTGGTATGACTGTTACTACTGATGGTTCTCCTATTGGTTCTGGAACCGTGCGTATCCGTGGTATCGGTTCTTTCAACTCTTCTCAGGATCCTCTTTATATCATAGATGGTGTGCCTACCAATATGGCATTGAATACCCTCAATACGAATGATATCGAGAGTATGCAGGTTTTAAAGGATGCCGCTTCGGCTTCTATCTATGGTTCCCGTGCATCGAATGGTGTCATCATCATCACCACCAAGAAAGGTAAGAAGGGTAGCAAGGTTGCTGTTGACTTCTCTGCCAACCTGACTGCACAGTTCTATTCCAACCAGTCGAAGATGAAGCTGATGAACTCCAGCCAGTATGCTACTGCGATGGCTCAGGCAGCCCTGAACGATGGACTCGATCCTGTGGCTTATGCAGCCAACTACGGCATCGACTTGAATGCGGCCTCTGGAACTCCAATCACCGTTTGGAATCCATCTACCAACCAGTATCAGAACTATACTATCAATGGTCGATACGACGGCTACATCAATGCCAAGAAGACCATGCGATTCTCCGATACCGACTGGCTCGATGAAATCTCTCGCACAGGTTTCTCGCAGAACTACGACCTCTCTGTATCTCATGCCAATGACAAGCATAGCGCTATGTTCTCCTTGGGATACAAGAACAATGAGGGTGTCTTGAAATATACCAATTTCGAGAATATCTCAGCTCGTTTGAACACCTCTTGGAATTTAAACAAGATCGTAACCGTAGGTGAGAATTTGACATTGACTTATACCTCTCAGGTAGATTGCCATCCGATGGAGAATGCCTTGAAGATGCCTTCTATCGTTCCGGTTTACGAAGAAGATGGCAAGACCTTCGCAGGTCCTGTGGGTAGTATGGCCGACCGTCAGAACCCTTGTCGTGAGCAGTATCAGAACCGCAACAATCACCTCGACTACTGGCGCATCTTCGGTAATGCTTTCGTAGAATTGAAGCCTGTCAAGGGATTGACCCTGCGCTCTAACTTCGGTTTGGATTTCAAGACATCGTTTATCAATGCGATGACGAATACTTATCATTCCGATATCGTCAACAACGACATCGCGAAGACAACCTTGTCAAACAACAATGAGACTAACTGGACATGGTCTAACACAGCCCAGTACGTTGCCCAGATTGGTAAGCACAACATCGATGTACTCGGTGGTATGGAAGTTTCCAAGCAGTCGTGTATCGATTTCTCTGCCTATTCAGAAGGCTATGCGCTGGAAGATAAAGATTATATGTGGCCAAATGCTGCCACGGGAACGATGCGTAACTCGGGTGCAAAGTTTGGTTATCGCCTGGCTTCTTTCTTTGGAAAGGTGAACTACAACTGGGATGATCTCCTCCTGGCTTCCTTTACTATCCGTCATGATGGTTCATCCCGATTTGGTAAGGCACATCGCTGGGGTACTTTCCCTGCTGCATCACTCGGCTTCAGATTCTCGAATCTCCTGAAGAAGGATTGGTTGGATGATGCCAAGCTGCGTCTTTCCTGGGGTCAGACGGGTAACCAGGCTATCGACAACAATGCACAGTTTGGTCTTTATGTAGTGGATTACGGATTAGACCGTGTAACCTCTACTGCATACGATCTCTTCCTGCAAGGTTCAGGTACCTTCCCTTCTGGCTATCGTGCCACACAGTTGGCTAACTCTAACTTGAAATGGGAGGCTGCTACCCAGTATAACGTAGGTTTGGATTACACCCTGTTTGGCAACACCCTCTATGGTACAGTGGATGCCTATATTAAGAATGTAAAGGATATGTTGATTAATCCTGCTTATCTGGGTGCAACAGGTGAAGGTGGAAATTCATGGCAGAATGGTCCTTCGCTCCGCAACTGGGGTATGGAGTTCACCGTGGGTTATCGCAAGACCTTGGCTAATGGACTTGGCATCGATGTGAACGGCAATCTGGATTTCTTCCGCAACAAGGTTACTTATTTGCCAGAAACAACAACAGGTGCTTACGCTCACACATCTAAGGAAAACCTGGTGCAGAGTGGCAAGTCATATGGTTCTATCGTAGGTTATGTAGCCGATGGAATTTTCCAGACTCAGGAAGAAGTAGATAAGTCTGGACAGCCAAACGCACGTGTCGGTGGATTGAAATACAAGGACTTAGATGGTAAAAATGGAATTACTTCAGATGACCAGACTTGGATTTTCGACCCAGTGCCTGCCTTCTCTTATGGTTTGAATATTGCTCTCAACTACAAGGGCTTTGATTTCAGTATGTTCTGGCAGGGTGTCTATGACCAGGATGTGTATAACAACCAAAAGTTCCAGACCGACTTCTGGGCTATTACTGATGGTGGTTCTAACAAGGGAACCCGTTTGCTCGATGCCTGGAATACCAACAATACCGGTTCTTCCATCCCACGCTTGAGCACCATGAATACAGCCGATGAGGGTCGTGCTTCCTCTTACTACGTTGAGAATGGATCTTACTTGAAGTTGCGCACCTTGCAGGTGGGTTACACCATCCCAAGCAGCATCCTCTCTAAGTTGAAGATGACCAGTGCCCGTGTCTATCTCTCAGGTCAGAATCTTTTGACCATCAAGAGCAATAGCCTGACCTGTTCAGACCCAGAGAATCCAAACTGGAACTATCCACTTTCAACATCCGTATCATTCGGACTTCAGGTAGGTTTCTAAAATGTTTCATATTTTTAAAGAGAATTTTAAGATGAAAAAGTTATATACAATGGTGCTTGCAGCAGCACTGGTAGGAACATTCACCAGTTGTGATGATTTCCTGGATTACACCCCAACAGCTGTGGTTGATGAAGACAAGGCTTTCAGCGAGCCAGACAAGATGGTAAACAGTGCCTATGCGATGTTGGGCGACTGTTGGTATTCTTACCCATTCAACCTTTGGCCATACGGTGACCTTTCTTCAGACGATTGCTTGAAAGGCGGTGGTGGTACCGGTGACACCGGTTATCACGATGTGGAAATCTGGAGTACCTTAACCTCTACTAAGGGCGAACTCGACGAGTTATGGTATCGACTCTATTGTGCCGTTTCCCGTTGCAACCGTGCCTTGGTTTCTTTACAGCAGAATGGTGAGAGCACACTGGGTGCTGAGGTAACCAAGCAGCGTGAGGCTGAGGTTCGCTTTCTCCGTGCTCATTTCTATTTCAAGTTACTTACCATGTATCGCCAGATTCCTTGGATAGACGAGAAGGTTTATGAGGATAAAGCAACAGAAAGCACATCAAACACTCAGTTTACTTACGAGGAATTGTGGCAAAAGGTGATTGCTGACTTCCAGACAGCATACGATGTACTTCCTGCTAAGCAGAAGGATGGCGGTCGTGTCAACAAGATTGCAGCCGCAGGTTATCTGGCTAAGTGTTATCTTACCATTGCCTGGGGTGATGGCTATGAGGCAACCGATGGTGTTGACCATATTAATAAGGAGTATATGCAGAAGGTTGTCGACTATACTGATGTGGTGAAGAATTCAGACTATGGTTACATGGCAGACTTTGGCGATATCTTCCTGCCTGACAATAAGAACAGCAAGGAGTCAGTTTTTGCTGTCCAGACTTCCGACTATAGCGAGGACCATACCAACTTCGGACGTGCCAACTGGTCTAATATGCTGAATGGCTGTTGGGGTATTTGGTCTTGCGGATGGGATTTCCACAAGCCTTCACAGGACCTGGTGAATGCCTTCAAGACCAAGAACGGACTTCCTGAGTTTGATGACTACAACAAGACTTGTGATTATCCTGTAAACGGTGAGCCTAATAGTCAGAAATGGGATCCACGTTTGTTCCACACCGTTGGAATGCCTACCTTCCCATATAAATATGAGTCAGAATACACGATGACTACAGCCAACTCTCGTACACCAAACGTTTACGGTTACTATACCTCTCTGAAGGAAGTACCACAGCGTTCAAAGGGTGAAACTTACAATGGCTCTTGGCAGGCGTTTGCGATGAACGACTATGTGCTCCGTTATAGCGACATTATGTTGATGCGCGCTGAGGCTTTGATAGAGTTGGGCCGTCTGGCTGAGGCTCGTACCATCATCAACGATATCCGTCAGAGAGCCAAGAATTCTGTGGATAAGCATATTGAATATGCCAAGGATCAATGTGATATAGCCCTCTATCCGGAGTCTTATTTCCAGGATAAGGAGACGGCAAGAAAGTGCCTGCGCTGGGAACGTCGTCTGGAAATGGCTATGGAGAACGGCCGCTTCTTCGACCTGCGCCGCTGGGGCATTGCTTCTGAGACATTGAACAAGTATTTTGCATCAGAGCAGAACGATAAGTATGGAGAGCAGACATACGCTCAATACCTGAAGGATGCCAAGTTTACTCCAGGCAAGAACGAGTTCTATCCGGTTCCATATAACCAGCTGTATTACATTCCTGGTCTGTATAAGCAGAATAAGGGATACGAGTAATTACCTATCGGTATTTTTAGATAATAATTTCAGACACTTAGACAATGAAAAAGATATTTATTTCGGCGCTTGTTGCTCTTTGCGGTTTCACCGCCAGTTATGCCCAGCAGGCTTCCTTCTTGAGCAATAACCACTGTCTCTACCGCATCAGCCAGGAGAGTCAGAACCAGAAGTGTCTCTTGCTTCCTGTGCAGGAAAATGCAGAGATAGCCAATATTAAGGTGATTGCTGACAACAAGCAGGTGAAAGCACTCAATGTGAAGTTGGCTAAAGACCACGTAGATTATTTCGTACCTCTCTATATGGATGAGTTTGCTGGCTTGAAAGGCCTGGCTCTCGATATCCATGTCAATGGCGATTATAGCAAGGAAGGACTGAATGCCCTCACTTGCTGGAAGGAGATGAAGTTCTCTGATGCTTTCGATATGAAGAATCGCGAGCAGTATCGTCTGGATTTCCATCACACTCCTACTTACGGATGGATGAACGACCCTAATGGTATGTTCTATAAGGATGGTGTATGGAATCTCTATTTCCAGTATAATCCTTACGGATCACAGTGGGAGAATATGACCTGGGGACATTCTACATCTACCGACTTGGTACATTGGAAGTTCCAGGGTGCCCCTATCCAGCCAGATGCAATTGGTACCATTTTCAGCGGTTCTGCCGTTGTGGATAAGAATAATACCGCTGGTTTGGGCAAGGGTGCTGTTGTGGCTCTCTACACTTCGGCTGGTGAGAACCAGACACAGAGCATGGCTTACAGCACAGATGGTGGCAAAACCTTTACCAAATATGAAGGAAATCCTATTCTTACCAGCAATGTGCCAGACTTCCGTGACCCACACATGTTCTGGAACGAGGACATCAAGAAGTGGAATATGATTCTGGCTGCCGGTCAGCACATGGAAATCTATACTTCTGATAATTTGAAGGACTGGAAACTTGAAAGCTCTTTCGGTGAGAAGTATGGCAACCATGGCGGTGTTTGGGAATGCCCAGACCTGATGAAGTTGAAGGTTCGTGGCACCGATAAGGAGAAGTGGATGCTCATCTGCAACATCAATCCTGGTGGTCCATTCGGCGGTTCTGCTACCCAGTATTTCGTAGGTGATTTCGATGGACACAAGTTTACTTGCGACAGCAAGCCTGAGGTAACCAAGTGGATGGATTACGGAAAGGATCATTATGCTACAGTTACTTTTGATAACGCCCCGGAAGGTCGCCGTGTGGCTATCGCCTGGATGAGCAACTGGCAGTATGCCAACCAGGTTCCTACCCAGCAGTACCGTTCAGGCAACTCTATTCCTCGCGACTTAGGTCTCTTCGAGTATAAGGGTGAAACTTATTGCAGTGTGGTTCCATCTCCAGAGATGACAGCTGCAAGAAGCAAGAAGGCTGGCAAGAAACTCACAGAATCTTGCGAGATGGTAGTAAACCTGAAGGGAAATGCCACTATCACCCTGAGCAACGACAAGGGCGAGAAGGTAGTGATGAACTACGATGCCAAGGCAGAAACCTTCTCAATGGATAGAACCAAGAGCGGTAAGATGGATTTCAGCAAGGACTTCGCTGCAGTCACCAAGGCTCCAACCTATGGCAATATCAGCCAGCTGCGCATCTTCATCGACAAGAGCAGCATCGAGGCACTGGATGCTGACGGCAAGATGTCCATGACCAATCTCGTATTCCCAAGCAAGCCTTACAACAAGGTTACTGTAAAGGGAAAGGGTAAGTATCAGATTTACGACATCAAGTAACCTCATCTGTTAAGAACTGAATCTATAAGATAATTGTTTCTTAGCGTGTTACTGATGTAACAATGCAACATAAATGGTAGCCGATGAACGATATTTTATGATATATAGTATCGTTTATCGCTACCTTTGCACCAGCAAAATATAGAAACAATAACGCTAACAATTATGAATAAATCATCAAAATTGACAATCATCCCGGTGATGCTCTGTTTCTTCGCCATGGGATTTGTAGATTTGGTAGGTATCGCCTCCAACTACGTAAAGGAAGATCTCAACCTCAATGATTCGACAGCCAATCTGTTCCCTTCATTGGTATTCTTCTGGTTTTTGATATTTTCGGTTCCAACAGGAATACTGATGAATAAGATCGGTAGGAAGAAGACAGTAGTCCTGTCTTTGCTCGTTACCGTCATCTCACTCCTTTTGCCCATTTTCGGCGAAAACTTTGAGTTGATGCTCGTGTCGTTCTCATTGCTCGGCATCGGAAATGCCTTGATGCAGACCTCCCTGAACCCTCTGGTTTCAGTGGTTACATCAGGTCAGAACCTGGCATCCACATTGACCTTCGGTCAGTTTGTCAAGGCGATAGCTTCCTTCCTGGCTCCATACATCGCTATGTGGGGCGCCATGGCAAGCATTCCAACCTTCGGTCTGGGCTGGCGCATTCTCTTCCCAATCTATATGATTATCGGTATTGCTGCCACCTTCTTCCTGGCTGGCACACCCATCACCGAAGAGAAGCAGGATGGAGGAGCTTCGGGTTTCATGGATTGCCTTAAATTGCTTGGTAAGCCAATCGTATTACTTTCTTTCATAGGTATCATGTGCCATGTGGGTATTGATGTAGGTACCAATACCACAGCTCCTAAGATTCTGATGGAGCGTTTGGGATGGAGTCTAAATGATGCAGCTTTCGCCACATCGCTCTATTTCATCTTCCGTACCATCGGATGTTTCACCGGTACAGCCTTCCTCCGTATGATGAAGACCCGCACTTTCTTCATCATCAGCGTTGTGATGATGGCTTTGAGTATGATAGGCATGTGGGTAGGAACAAGCCATTATGTGCTCTACATCGCTATTGCCCTCGTGGGATACGGCAACTCTAACGTCTTCTCCATGATTTTCTCTCAGGCGCTGCTTGCTTTGCCTGATAAGAAGAACGAGGTGAGCGGATTGATGATCATGGGACTCTTTGGTGGTACCATCTTCCCATTGTTCATGGGATTCGCCAGCGATGCTATCGGTCAGACTGGTGCCGTGGCTGTCATGGCAGTAGGTGTAGTTTATCTCTTCACTTATATCCGCAAGTTATAATCATCTTCATTCGCAATTTTTTATACTATATCTAATATTCATTCGCAATCTTTTATACTATATCTAATAATAAGGTGTAATTATGGAAACAAAGAATTTAAATACAAAATATTGTGTAGGTTTGGGTGAGATACTTTTTGATGTTCTCCCTAGTGGTTCTCAACTCGGCGGTGCTCCTGCCAACTTCGCTTACCACGCTGGTCAGCACGGCTTGCATTCTGTAGCCGTCAGTGCGATAGGTAAGGATGTCTTGGGCGATACAGCCCTTCGTATTCTCGATGAGAAGAAGTTGAAGTATGTGATGCCAGTGGTAGATTATCCTACCGGTACCGTTCAGGTGCAGCTTGACAAGGAGGGTGTTCCTACATACGATATCAAGAAGGGTGTGGCTTGGGACAATATCCCATTCACTGATGATATCAAGGAGATTGCTGCCAATGCCGGTGCTGTTTGCTGGGGCTCTCTGGCTCAGCGCAGTGAGGTTAGCCGCAAGACCATCTATACATTCCTTGATCATACTCCAGAAGATTGTCTGAAGATCTTCGATATCAATCTCCGTCAGAACTTCTATACTCCTGAGGTGATTACCGAGAGCTTGAAGCGCTGCAATGTTTTGAAGATTAACGATGAGGAGTTGATTACCATCGGCCGCCTCTTCGGTTATCCAGGTTTGGATATCGAGAACAAGTGCTGGTTGATTCTCGGCAAGTACAATCTCGATATGCTCGTATTGACCTGCGGTGTGAACGGCAGCTATGTCTTTGCCCCAGGCGTGAAGTCATTCCAGGAGACTCCAAAGGTTGAGGTGGCTGATACCGTAGGTGCAGGCGATAGCTTCACCGGTACTTTCTGCGCCAGCATCCTGAAGGGCAAGACCATCCAGGAGGCACACGAATTGGCTGTAAAGGTGAGTGCATACGTTTGTACCCAGAATGGTGCAATGCCTCAGATTCCTGAGGAGTATATCAAGTAAGCCCCCGTGTTGGTCAAAACATAATAATATATAGGTAGAGTTAGTAATGAATAGTTGATAACAGTTAGTTAACTACAGCTGCAACCTGCTCGCGAAGAGTAGGTTGCAGTTTTTTATTATGGTGTGTGAGCATGATGGCGAAGTTTGTTTTGCCAAGGCATGAATAGCAACGGATATAGTTTAAAAAAGATAAATAAACCGAAAAATTTGGTTTTCTGAAAGAAAATCGATATATTTGCACTTTCTAAGATAGCATAATAAACTTAAGTAAAAGTATTTTTTGATTTTGAGGCAGTTGTTTTTTGTAATGATATTCTGGTTGGTTGGCATCCCCGTTTTCTGCCAGACCCCAGTGCGTTCCGATAGTACTGAAATCCCTGATTTCGAGAGGTGTTTCAGACTGTTGGAAGAGAATCGCAGTGTCTATAACCGATACAATGACAGCATCTTCCTGTTCAAGGACCATGTGGCATGGACCAATTTCTTCAAGCGCCGTGCCCTGAAGAATACGCATCTCTTCCTGGTTAACAGGGAGATTATCAACATCGTTTTCGATTACTTCAAGCAAGACCGTAAGCAGATTCCCCATGAAGCTTACCAGCAGTTGTGCGACGGCTTGCAGCGTCTGTATATGGAGGAAAAGGTAGATCCGTTCCTGGGCAATCAACTCTGTGATATTCTTCTGGAATATTATGGAAGCGGAAGATGTCCCGAGGCATCGAACTTTGCCGGATTGGTAGATATCTTCAAGGGCGAATTCCTTTATGAGATCCATACTCTGGGTAAGGAACCTGATGCCTTGAAGAAATCCTACGAGTATCTGAAGCGTGCCGTGGCGGAAGACCGGTATCGCTCGCCTAATCCTGTGGAGTCTTCCCTGATGGCGCTTGAAAATCTGACGGTTACCAACTGGCTGATTTACAAGATGCAGACCGTGAAAGAACGTCGTGCCTATGTGCTTGAACTCAGGAGATTGCTCAGCTTGCCCCATACCTGCCAGCTGATGAGTGAGGAGGATTACGGTCGCTTGAACGAAAAGGCGAAAAATACTGAGGAAAGTCTGGTCCGTAATGTTTATCTGGCTGATTCTACCGTCCTGGAAAAGCAGTTTGCCGACTCCCTGATGCAGGTGATTGTTGCACGGAATCTTGCCAATCCTCATCTGTCGGAGCTCTCCTATTCCCGTACCCTGGTGATGCAGGTGAAGATGGGACAGATCACGGCGACGGAAGCGATGGGAAAGGCTGTCAGGAGAAACCGTAATGGTATGAAGAAGAAATTCAGTACTGCCCGTTATGACTACCGTCAGCTTCAGACCGCCCTGCAGCCTTTCATGAACTATTTCTATCTGAACGACCTGTCTGATGTTTCCTACCGCAGGAAGCGTGCTGCCGTCAAGCGGATGTATCGGGACATCATCACCATCTATCACCATCGTCTGGACCAGCAGATGGAGAATTCGTATGTGAAATATCTGAATGTCCTTGCTACCTATCCCCGTGCCATCAAGTACCTGAAGGAAGTGGAGCGCATCCGCAACTTCAATGAGTTGAATGTGGCTACCCAGGTCACCACCTATGCCCATTCCGTACATGTGGCGATGATAGCCAAGAAGCTGATGGAGGGCATTCTGGCCTATCAGCCCAATTTGTTGGGAGGAGCGCTTGGTGAGCGCCATCATGGTAAAGTCTTCCTGGATCCTAAGGAGTGTCTCAACTTCATCTATCAGGCAGCCCTCTATCATGACATTGGCAAGAATGGCATCATCTCGGTGGTGAACAACGACTACCGTCCGTTGACGGATGAGGAGTTCTCCATCATCAAGACCCATCCTTCTTTGGGAGCCGAGTTGCTGAAGATTGCTCCTTCGCTCTATGAGAAGTTTCGAGATACCACCTTGGGTCATCATAAGTGGTATAATGGCAAGGGCGGCTATCCTGAGGATTTCGACAACACGAAGTTGCCTAAGCGCATCCTGATAGACATCATCACTCTGAGCGACTGCATGCAGGCTGCTACCGAGCGCGTAGGCAGGAATTACAAGGATGGCAAGACCTTCGACATGGTGATGGAGGAGTTCCGCAGGGATGCCGGTACGAAGTATAATCCCGACCTGGTGAAGTTCATCGATTCCCATGAGGACGTGGCCCGTGATCTGGCAGTTCTCGTCGGTGATGCCTGGGTGGATATCTACTTCAACATCTATAGTAAGTATATGAGATAATGTCCATTTAGCTTCACTCCTCAGATTGGCGCCTTGTCCTCCGAATGATGGTGCAGGAAAAAATCCCGTGCTTTCTCTAAAACACAGTGCAAAGGTACGACTTTTTCCCGGTACTGCCAAAAAACGGCCTGCAGAGTTCTGTTAAACGGATTTAACATTTGTGGAGAATCCTGTTAATAACGCGAATTCAACAAGCAAGTGCAAAATTACGAAATGTTTTTGTAAAAGCACTCCTTTGGTGTTGAGAAATTCAATTTCTTTCTTGGTCTCTCATTAATTTTTGCCGTAAACTTTGTTATTTTCTGCTGACTGAAGTTTGAAAACGCAGCAGACTTAGGAATGTACTGCCTAACGAGTCCGTTTGCA
>NZ_JBQKHJ010000026.1:0-47820 GCF_052118345.1 Prevotella sp. LCP21S3_D2
GTCCTATGTGCAAGGTGTGAAATACCTTGGTTACTCCTTTTATGTAATGAAAGGCAAATGCCAACTCACGGTACACCCAAAAGCTAAAGCCAAGATGAAAGCCCGACTCAAGGAGTTGACTTCCCGAAGCAATGGCTGGGGATATGCCAAGAGGAAGCAAAAACTAGAAGAGTACATAAGGGGGTGGGTAGGTTACTATCACCTCGCCAACATGAAACGTTTCCTCATGAAAACGGACGAGTGGCTAAGGCGACGGCTACGTATGTATATATGGAAGTCGTGGAAGAGGGTAAAAACGAGAATTGCCAACTTGATAAAGTGCGGTATTGACAAATACCAAGCTTACATGTGGGGCAATAGTCGTTTGGGGGATTGGCGCATAGCTGGCAGTTACATACTAAGTCGTGCGATAACCAATGAAAAGTTGAGCATGGCAGGCTATGCTACATTGACGGGTTCATACCTCGAATGGTATCCAAAATAGGAACCGCCGTATGCGGAACCGCATGTACGGTGGTGTGAGAGGTCGGAAAACGAAAGTAGGAGAAAAACTACTTCGTTTTCCTCCTACTCGATTTTTTTTTGTATCTTTGCAGCATGATTTGGACGGATAGGATAAGACAGGTGAAGATTTATCTGGTGATAGCAGCGGTATTGATTGCTGTCGCCTCGCTCGTTGTATCCCATTTCCTAGTCCGTGACCTGGCTCTGGAGGAGCGAAACCGGATGGAGGTTTGGGCGGAAGCCATGCGCTCCCTCAATACGGCAGATGATAATACCGACTTGAATCTCGTCCTTAAAGTTATCAATGAGAACAATTCGATTCCTGTCATCGTTATGGATTCTCAAAATCGGGCACAGACCTTCCGTAATATCAAGGTCACAGGCAAGGATTATGAGGATAGTTTAAGAAATGCTGCCATACTGGGGAAATCACTCTTGTCAAAAGGGAAGAATATAAAGATAGAATTGGATGACTCTACTCATGACTATATTCAAGTATGCTACGATGAATCATTGATGATTCGTCGCCTTTCTGCTTATCCTTATATTCAGCTTGGAGTGGTGATGATATTTGTGGTCATCGCCATCTTTGCGTTGCTTACTTCCAAGAAAGCAGAACAGAATAAGGTATGGGTGGGGTTATCGAAGGAAACGGCTCATCAGTTAGGTACGCCTATTTCCAGTCTGATGGCTTGGCTAGAAATCCTGAAAATGAATCATCCTGACGATAATCTGATACCCGAGATGGATAAGGATATCAGGAGACTCCAATTGATTGCTGATAGATTCTCAAAGATAGGTTCCCTTCCAGAACCGGTTCCGGCTAGTCTGAATGAGGTGATGGATCATGTCATCGATTATATGGACCGCCGTACTTCCAAGAAGGTGAAGATGGTGAAAATCTTTCCTGAACATGACATTATCGTCAAGATGAATGCTTCGCTCTTTGAATGGGTCATAGAGAACCTTTCCAAGAACGCAGTGGATGCCATGGGCGTTGATGGTGGTATGATTATCCTGAGAGTGGACGAGATGCTGGATAAAGCGATTATTGAAGTGGAAGATACAGGTAAGGGAATTCTGAAAAAAAATCTGAAGAATATATTTCGCCCGGGATTCACCACCAAGAAGCGAGGATGGGGCCTTGGACTTTCGCTTGCCAAGAGGATTGTAGAAGAATATCATCATGGAAAAATATGGGTGAAAAGTAGCGAGGTTGGTAAGGGAACTACCTTCAGAATAGAACTGAAGAAGGAATAATAGGGCGATATTTTACCTCAAAAAGGGTAATTATCGGACAATAATCGGTTAATAATGAGAGATTTTAGTGATTTTTACATAAAAAATTATTTTATCTCAAAAAATATTTGTAACTTTGCAGCCCGAAACCAATATGGTATATATTGAATTTATGTGTAATATAGAGTCTTATAAGATTGATTTGAAAGCTTTGCCCCAGGGAGTAACAAATCTGGAGTTCAAGCTAGACGATGAATACTTTCAGGCAATAGATGCTCCTGACATTCAGAGAGGCGAGCTGAAGAGTAGTCTGTCCATTAACAGGACGGACGATTTCTATGAGCTCAATTTTCATACAGAGGGAGTGGTACACATACCATGCGACATCTGTCTGGACGATATGGATCAAGATATTGAAACCGATGATAGACTCGTCGTTAAGTTCGGAGAAGAATACTCAGAAGAAGATGACCTCGTGATTGTGGCCGAGAACGAAGGAATACTCGATATCTCGTGGTTCATCTATGAATTTATAGACCTCAACATTCCCATCAAGCATGTGCATGCACCTGGAAAATGCAACCCTGCTATGATTGAAATGCTTCAACAGCATTCTGCCGCCCGAAGCGGTGAGGAAGAAGAGGAAACTGTAGATCCACGCTGGGCAGCTCTATTAAAATTAAAAAAGTAAAATTCAAAAATTAAAACATTTAAAAAATTATGGCACATCCTAAAAGAAGACAGTCAAAGACACGTACACTTAAGAGAAGAACTCATGATAAGGCAGTAGCTCCTACATTGGCAGTTTGCCCTAACTGTGGTGCATACTATGTATACCACACTGTTTGCCCTACTTGCGGTTACTATCGTGGTAAGGTTGCAATCGTTAAGGAAGCAGCTGAATAATGGGTAAAATCAATGCTGTAATCACTGGTGTTGGTGGATACGTTCCTGACTATATCCTCAATAACGAGGAGTTGTCACGCATGGTTGATACTACAGATGAGTGGATTACCACACGTGTAGGTATCAAGGAACGTCGCATTCTCACAGAAGAAGGTCTCGGAACCAGCTACTTGGCTCGTAAAGCTGCAAAGCAGTTGATTCAGAAGACTGGCGTAGATCCAGACACAATCGATGCACTGATTGTGACAACCACCACACCAGACTACAAGTTCCCTTCTACAGCATCTATCGTCCTCGGTAAGCTCGGACTGAAGAACGCTTTTGCATTCGACTTCTCTGCAGCTTGCTGTGGATTCTTGTACACCCTGGATGTTGCAGCTAGCATGATTCAGAGTGGTAGATACAAGAAAATCATCGTTATCGGTGCTGATAAGATGTCTTCACTTGTTGACTACACAGACCGCGCTACTTGCGTACTCTTCGGAGATGGTGCTGGTGCAGTTCTTGTAGAGGCAACAGAGGAAGAGAACATAGGTGTACAGAACTCATACCTTCGTACCGACGGACAAGGCTTGCCTTTCCTCCACATGAAGGCTGGTGGTTCTGTCTGCCCTCCTTCACACTTCACTGTAGATCATCGTTTGCATTATCTTTATCAGGAAGGTCGTACCGTGTTCCGTTACGCAGTAACCGACATGAGCAACGACGTGATGAAGATCATGGAGATGAACAATCTCAAGGCTGAAGATGTGAACTGGGTGATTCCACACGAGGCCAACCTCCGTATCATCGAGGCTGTGACCAAGCGTGCGGGAATTCCACTTGACAAGGTGGTAGTTAACATCGACCATTATGGAAATACCAGTGCGGCAACAATCCCATTGGCACTCTGGGATGCAGAGAGTCAGTTGAAGAAGGGCGACAACGTCATCTTCACAGCATTCGGTGCAGGATTCGTACACGGTGCATCATTCTATAAGTGGGCATACGATGGTGCTGCTTATGGCAAGTAAGACATATTAAAATAGGATAGAATAATTATCTATATAAGGAAACGCATCTTTCTTATTTCATCTCAACAAAAGTGAACTAAGCAAGGATGCGTTTCTTTAGCTTCATGCCAGGTTCTGGCAAACTCATTTAAACATTTCGTTTCAATCAATTTTTTATCGTATGCATAAAGCAGGTTTCGTTAATATCGTGGGTAATCCTAATGTGGGTAAGAGTACGCTGATGAATCAGTTGGTGGGCGAGCGTATCAGCATCGCTACCTTCAAGGCGCAGACCACTCGTCATCGTATCATGGGTATCGTGAATACCGATGATATGCAAATCGTGTTTTCGGATACCCCTGGCGTCTTGAAGCCAAACTACAAGATGCAGGAGATGATGCTCGCCTTCTCGGAGAGTGCGCTGGCTGATGCCGATGTTTTGCTTTATGTTACTGATGTGATAGAGAATCCTGAGAAGAACATCGACTTCCTGGAAAAGGTCAAGAAGATGAAGATTCCGGTGCTCCTGCTCATCAACAAAATTGACCAGAGCGACCCAAAGAAGCTGGGTGACATTGTAGAGAAGTGGCATTCGCTCTTGCCGAATGCTGAGATTCTTCCTATCTCTGCGAAAAACAAGTTTGGCGTGGATATGCTCTTGAAGCGCATCAAGGAGTTGTTACCTGAGTCACCTGCGTTCTTCGACAAGGACCAGTTGACCGATAAGCCAGCCCGCTTCTTCGTTTCGGAAATTATTCGAGAAAAGATACTTCTCTATTATGATAAGGAGATTCCTTATGCTGTAGAGGTTAGAGTGGAGCGGTTCAAGGAAGATGATACCCGTATCCACATCAATGCCGTCATCTACGTGGAGCGTGATTCCCAGAAGGGCATCATCATTGGTCACCAGGGAGTGGCGCTCAAGAAGGTGAATACTGAAAGCCGCAAGGCTTTGGAAAAATTCTTCGGCAAGAAGATTTTCCTGGAAACCTTTGTAAAGGTTGATAAAGACTGGCGCAGTTCGCAGCGAGAACTCGACGCCTTCGGATATAATCCGGAATAATAGATAGTGATTAGTGATTAATGATTAGCACAGTTCTAATAACTAATCACTAATATCGACTTCCCCTCCCTGAATGTAATCGAGGGAGTGACTCTCGCCAGAGGGGCGAGGGCCGGAGCAAGGTCAGCTTCGGCAAATTATTAACTTGGATGCAGAGACCACATCCTTGAATACCTCCTCAAAGGAAGGAGGCTGAATGACTTATTATGGCAAATTTAGTAGCAATCGTAGGTCGCCCTAACGTGGGTAAATCTACTTTATTCAATCGTTTGACTCAATCTCGCCGCGCTATCGTGAGCGATACGGCAGGTACTACACGCGACCGTCAGTATGGTAAGTGCAGCTGGAACGGCAGAGAATTCTCTGTGGTGGATACCGGTGGATGGGTCGTAAAATCAGATGACATTTTCGAGGATGCTATCCGCAAGCAGGTGTTGGTAGCTACCGAAGAGGCCGACCTGGTTCTCTTCCTGGTAGACGTGAACACCGGTTTGACCGACTGGGATGAGGACGTAGCCCTGATCTTGCGTCGTGCCAAACTGCCTGTAATCCTTGTGGCAAACAAGGTGGACAACAGTGCTGAATACTATCAGGCTGCCGAGTTCTATAAGTTGGGCTTGGGCGACCCTCAGTGTATCAGTGCCGCAACAGGTGGCGGTACGGGTGACTTGCTCGACATCATATTAGACAAGCTTCAGGATAATCCTGAGGAAGCCATCGAGGAAGACATCCCTCGTTTTGCTGTGGTAGGCCGTCCTAATGCCGGAAAGAGCAGTATTATCAATGCCTTCATCGGTGAAGATAGAAACATCGTTACCGAGATTGCAGGTACTACCCGTGACAGTATCTATACCCGTTACGACAAGTTCGGCTTCGATTTCTACCTGGTAGATACAGCTGGTATCCGCCGTAAGAACAAGGTGAGTGAGGACTTGGAGTTCTATTCTGTGATGCGTTCCATCCGTGCCATTGAGAACAGTGATGTCTGCATCCTTATGCTTGATGCAACCCGTGGTATCGAGACCCAGGATATGAATATCTTCCAGTTGATCCAGAAGAATAACAAGAGTCTGGTGGTAGTAGTGAACAAGTGGGACCTGGTAGAGGAGAAGAACCAGAAGGTGATTGATACCTTCGAGAATGCCATCCGCAATCGTATGGCTCCATTCGTGGATTTCCCTATCATCTTTGCTTCTGCATTGACCAAGCAGCGCATCTTCCGTGTATTGGAAACAGCCAAGGAGGTTTACCTGAACCGCAAGATTCATATCGGTACTTCCAAGCTTAATGAGGTGATGTTGCCTATCATCGAGGCTTATCCTCCTCAGAGCGTGAAGGGTAAGTACATCAAGATTAAGTACTGCACCCAGTTGCCTAACACCACGATTCCATCGTTCGTGTTCTATGCCAACTTGCCACAGTATGTAAAGGAAAACTATCGCCGCTTCCTGGAGAACAAGATTCGTGACAACTGGTCATTGCATGGTTGTCCAATCAATGTTTTCATTCGTCAGAAGTAGAATTGAAGTGAAGAATGAAGTGTGAAGAATCAAGATGAAGAAACTTTTGATTTTTATGATAATAAGTATGGGGTTAGGAATTTCTTCCTGCAAGGAGGAGCGTCCTGACCCTTCTTACTTTGCCGGCATCGCCGCAAAGGGGTATTATGACTTACTTTTAGAGGGTAAATATGAGGAGTATGTTGCAGGTTTCAATCAACCTTATCGTATTCCTAAAGGTTATCATGACCAGTTGTTACTGAATGCCCAAATGTATGTAGAGCAACAGCAGGATGAACACAAGGGCATGAGTAAGGTGGATATTCTGAGTGCCAAGGCTGATACCGCCCGTCATGTAGCCGATGTCTTTCTGCGGATATCTTACGGTGACAGTACCAAGGAACAGATTATTGTTCCGATGATTGAAGTAAAGGGCGAATGGAAAATGAGATAATTTGATTTTTAAATAAGCTCATAAAAAAAGAGGGTGTGTCATAAGTTTATGATTCACCCTCTTCTTGTTGTTGGAAAAGCTAGGATATATTGTTGGAAAAGCTAGGATATGTTGTTGAGATAGTCAGTATCTCCGGTCGCACAACAGCTGTTGTGCGCTTGCATAACAACTGATATGCGCATGCACACCAGCTGTTGTGCATGCGGTGGTCAACTGTTATGCGCCAACTATTATCCAGACTTATGCCACACCCCTTTTTTTATAAGGAATCTGCTTATTTGTTATTTTTCATTTCCACTTCCTTGACCTTGCGGAACAGATCAGAAGCAAAGACGAGATCATTTAGTTTTTCGTTGGTTGAGCTCATCACCTGGGTTTTGTTTCCTTGCCATTCTTTCTGACCTTGGTAGATGAAACAGATATTTTCACCAATGCCCATCACGGAATTCATGTCGTGTGTATTGATGATGGTAGTCATGTTAAACTCCTTGGTGATGCCAGAGAGTAACTCATCGATAACAAGCGAAGTCTTAGGGTCCAGACCAGAGTTCGGCTCATCACAGAAAAGATATTTAGGATTCATGACGATAGCACGTGCAATGGCCACACGTTTCTGCATACCGCCAGAAATTTCTCCAGGATATTTCTGTTGAGCTTCTATCAGGTTTACTCTGTCAAGACATTCCTGTGCTCGTTTAATGCGTTCTCTATAGGTCTTGTTTGAAAACATATCCAATGGAAACATCACGTTCTCTAATACGTTGAGCGAATCAAAGAGGGCTGCACTTTGGAAAATCATTCCCATCTCTCTGCGCATCAACACCTTTTCTTTCTTACTCATGTTTACAAAGTCACGACCATCGTAGAGCACCTGACCGCTGGTAGGTTCCAGGAGTCCGACGAGATTCTTCATCAAAACCGTCTTTCCCGAACCACTCTGACCGATGATCAGATTGGTCTTGCCGGTTTCGAATTGCACGCTGATATTATCGAGTACGGTCTTGTCGCCGAATGATTTCGTTAGATTTTTTACTTCTATCATGATTATGAAAGGATTTGAGTGAGAAATACGTCAGAGAACAGAATCAGTACGCTGGAACTGACAACGGCATCGGTTGAGGATTTACCTACTTCTACCGAACCACCCTCTACGGTGTATCCGAAGTAGGAGGAAACACTCGCTATGATGAATGCGAAGAAGAGACTCTTGATGATACTCATCCACACAAACCATTGGTTGAAGGAATGCTGGAGACCCAGCGTGAGGTCATCCGGTGGCAGGATATGCCCGATATACGCAGTTCCATACGCTCCGATGATACCCATTCCCGAGCTGAAGATAACCAGGAACGGCATGATGGTAACCAGACCGAGAATCTTTGGCAGAATCAGATAGCATGCCGAGTTGACACCCATGATGTCGAGTGCGTCAATCTGCTGGGTTACTCGCATGGTGCCCAACTCAGAAGCGATGTTGGACCCCACCTTTCCGGCGAGAATCAGACACATGATGCTGGAAGAGAACTCGAGGAGCATAATCTCGCGGGTGGTGTAGCCCGATACCCATCGGGGCATCCATGGACTCTGGATGTTGAGCTTCATCTGGATACAGATTACCGCACCGATGAAGAACGAGATGAGGAGGACGATACCGATGGAATCGACACCCAGTTGCTGCATTTCCTTGATATACTGTTTGAGGAACATGCGCATTCGCTCAGGTCGAGAGAATGAGCGTCCCATCAGTATCAGATATTTACCGAAGGTGGTAAGCCATTTTTCTATTATCATGTCAATCAATTATGCTTTTGATGGCTCAATTATCCAAGAAATGAGCCGTTTCTTATTAAATTATGGTGCAAAATTAACCAAAATCCTCTAAAAAACTGCAATATTGTGAATAGTTTTTGAATTTATAACCGTTATTTCCATGTTTTTTAGTATTTTTGCAACCAAATTAGCTAATTATGGACGAAAATATGAATATAGATCAGCCTGCAAACCAAGAAGGTTTGGTGCTGAGAACCGAAGGCTTGGTGAAACGTTATGGCAAGCGAACAGTTGCCAATGGAGTTTCCATCAATGTAAAGCAAGGTGAAATTGTGGGTTTGCTGGGACCGAATGGTGCTGGTAAGACCACGTCTTTCTATATGACAACCGGACTGGTGGTACCTAATGAGGGACATGTATATTTGGGTGATCAGGAGATAACCAGTTATCCTGTTTATAAGAGAGCCCGTGCGGGTATCGGCTATCTGCCTCAGGAAGCCAGCGTATTCCGTAAGATGAGTGTTGAAGACAATATTATGTCTGTACTCGAGATGACCGGCAAGCCACGCGATTACCAGAAGGCTAAGTTGGAGAGTCTCATCAAGGATTTTGACTTGCAGAAGGTGCGTAAGAACTTGGGTGACCAACTCTCTGGAGGTGAGCGCCGTCGTGTAGAGATAGCCCGCTGTCTGGCAAACGATCCTAAGTTTATCATGCTCGATGAGCCGTTTGCCGGTGTCGACCCTATTCAGGTAGAAGAGATCCAGCATATTGTGTGGAAATTGAAGTATCGCAATATCGGTATTCTCATTACCGACCACAATGTGGATGAGACGCTTACCATTACCGATCGCGCCTATCTTCTCTTTGAAGGTCGCATTCTTTTTCAGGGTACTCCAGAGGAGTTGGCAGAGAATAAAACGGTGAAGGAGAAGTATCTTACCACCAGCTTTGTACTCCGCAAGAAGGACTTCCAACTGCTTGATGAGCAGAAAAAAGTGCGTGAAGAGAGTGAATAAGGTTAAAAAAACAAATTTTTTCTATTATATATTAGGTATATCCATTAAAAATGCGTAATTTTGCAAGCCGATTGTGTGGAGGACTCACCCCAACAACTGCTTGGAATGCCTAAACCAATTGAAAGAGAAATAATTAATAATAATAAAAATAAAAAATCAAGATGAAAGTTTCATTTGAAAATCCTGACAAGATTAATGGTCTTTTGACTCTCGTAGTAGAGGAAGAGGACTACAAGAATGAGGTTGAGAAGACCTTGAAAGACTACCGTAAAAAGGCTAATGTTCCAGGTTTCCGTCCTGGTCAGGCTCCTATGGGTATGATTAAGCGCCAGTTTGGTCCTTCTGTAAAGATGGAGGCTATCAACAAGATCGTAGGCCAGGAGATTTACAAGTACGTACAGGAAAACAAGATTCAGATGCTCGGTGAGCCTCTCCCATCAGAGAAGCAGGAGCCAGCTGACTTGGAGAATGGTACTACATTCACATTTATGTTTGATATCGCTGTTGCACCTGAGTTCAAGGTAACTCTCAACGGTCGCGACAAGGTAGATTACTATAACATCAAGGTTGACGATAAGATCCTCGACCAGCAGGTAGAGATGTACGCTCAGCGTGCAGGTAGCTACGAGAAGGGTGAGAAGTATGAGGAGAACGACCTGTTGAAGGGTGATATCCGTGAGCTCGATGAGAATGGTAACACCAAGGAAGGTGGTATCACTGTAGAAGGCGCTATCCTGATGCCTAGCTACATCAAGGTAGAGGAGCAGAAGAATCTCTTCAATGATGCTAAGCTTGGTGATGTAATCACATTCAACCCTAAGAAGGCTTACCCAGAGAACGATACTGAGGTTTCTTCACTCTTGAAGATTGAGCGTGAGGCTGTAGCTGACTTGGAGTCTGAGTTCAGCTTCCAGATCACAGAGATCCAGCGTTTCAAGAAGCACGAGGTTAACGAGGAGCTCTTCAAGCAGGTTCTCGGTGAGGATACTGACGTGAAGGACGAGGCTGCTTTCCGTGCTAAGATTGCTGAGGGCTTGCAGGAGCAGTTGGTTAACGACTCTGACTACAAGTTCATCCTTGACGTTCGTGAGCACTGCGAGAAGAAGGTTGGTGAGTTGACATACCCAGACGCACTCTTGAAGCGTATCATGTTGGCTAACAACAAGGATAAGGGCGAGGAGTTTGTAGAGAAGAACTACGAGCAGAGCATCAAGGAGTTGACATGGCACCTCATCAAGGAGCAGCTCATCCAGGCTCAGGAGATTAAGGTGAACGACGAGGACATCAAGGAGACAGCTAAGGAAGCTGCTCGTGCTCAGTTCGCTCAGTATGGTATGACCAACATTCCTGAGGAGTATATCGAGAACTATGCAAACGAGATTCTCAAGAAGGGTGAGTCTGTTGAAGCATTGGTAGACCGTTCTATCGATCGCAAGTTGGCTGAGGCTCTTAAGAAGGCTGTAAAACTCAACGAAAAAGAGATTTCTGTAGAGGATTTCAACAAGATGATGCAGGAATAACATTTTTTAGAAAAAAAACTTCAAATAATTACGAGGTTATCGACTTTTTTTATTATCTTTGTTCCACCGAACGGGATAATGAGGTCGATAACCTCGTTTTTTGTTCTTAATTTTGAAGAAAAAAAGTAATTAGATATGAACGATTTTAGAAAATATGCTACCAAGCATCTTGGTATGAACGGTATGGTGCTTGATGACGTAATGAATGCTCAGGCAAAGTATTTGAATCCTTACATCCTGGAGGAGCGCCAGTTGAACGTTACCCAGATGGATGTGTTCTCACGTTTGATGATGGACCGTATCATCTTCCTTGGTACTGAGATTGATGATTATACAGCCAATACGCTTCAGGCACAGTTGCTTTATCTGGACTCTGTAGATAGTACTCAGGATATTTCTATCTATCTCAACAGTCCTGGAGGTAGTGTCACTGCAGGTCTGGGTATTTATGATACCATGCAGTTTATCACCAGCGATGTAGCTACCATCTGTACCGGTATGGCTGCATCTATGGCTGCTGTGCTGTTGGTGTCTGGTCAGGAGGGAAAGCGTTCTGCCTTGCCTCATAGCCGTGTGATGATTCATCAGCCATTGGGTGGTGTTCAGGGTCAGGCATCTGATATCGAAATCGAGGCTCGCGAAATTCTGAAGATGAAGAAAGAACTCTATACCATTATTTCTGAGCACTCTCATACTCCATACGACAAGGTTTATGCTGACAGCGACCGTAACTACTGGATGACTGCCGAGGAGGCTAAGGAGTATGGTATGATTGATAACGTGTTGATACGTAAGTAATAAATAATATGCCAAAGAAGAAAGTTTGTAGCTTCTGTGGAAGAGGCGAAAATGAAGTAAAATTGCTCATCACGGGTGTAGATGGCTACATTTGTGAGAATTGTGCTCAGCAGGCTTATGAAATTGTTGAGTCTACTGGAGTCATGCACCAGCAGAATGCGGGTGAAAAGTTCGCATTGAAAAAGGTTCCAAAGCCAATGGAAATCAAGGAGTATCTGGATGAATACATCATTGGTCAGGATCAGGCTAAGCGCAGTATGGCTGTGGCTGTTTACAATCATTATAAGAGATTGCAGCAGCCTGTCAGCGATGATGGTGTTGAGATTGAAAAGAGCAATATTATTATGGTGGGAAGTACAGGTACTGGTAAAACCCTGTTGGCTCGTACTATAGCCAAGTTGCTGGATGTGCCTTTTACCATCGTTGATGCTACTGTTTTTACAGAGGCTGGTTATGTTGGTGAGGATGTGGAAAGTATCTTGTCCCGCTTGCTCCAGGTTTCTGATTATAATGTAGAGGCTGCCCAGAGAGGCATCGTCTTTATTGATGAGATTGATAAGATTGCCCGTAAGAGCGATAACCCTTCCATCACCCGTGATGTAAGTGGCGAGGGTGTGCAGCAGGGCCTTCTTAAACTTTTGGAAGGTACCATGGTTAATGTGCCGCCAAAGGGTGGAAGAAAGCATCCTGACCAGGATTATATCCATGTAGATACCAAGAACATCCTGTTTATCTGCGGTGGTGCCTTCGATGGTATCGAGCGCAAGATAGCACAGCGTCTCAATACCCATGTGGTGGGATATAATTCTGTACAGAATGTGGCTAAGATTGACAAGGCTGACTTGATGAAGTATATCTTGCCTCAAGACTTGAAGTCTTTTGGCTTGATACCGGAAATTATCGGTCGTCTGCCTGTACTTACCTATCTCAATCCTCTGGATAGAGAGGCTTTGCGTAAGATATTGGTTGAGCCTAAGAATTCCATTGTCAAGCAGTATATCAAACTCTTCGAGATGGATGGCATCAAGCTGTCTTTCACGGAAGAGACTTTTGACTACTTGGTTGATAAGGCCGTAGAATATAAATTGGGTGCCAGAGGACTTCGCTCCATCGTGGAGGCAGTGATGATGGACGCCATGTTTGAGATTCCTTCTAAGAAAGTGAAGTCTTTCGAGGTTACCTTGGAGTATGCCAAGGCTCAGCTCGACAAGGCTCATCTCGGACAGATGGAATCTGCATAAGTTGGTTGGGGGATACTTCCCCCAGCTGATTTCTAATTACCATAAGACATAAAATGAGAAAATAATATTAGGTGGATATGACAGAACAGGTTAGTCTAACAGGACAGTTGAAGCACTACTTTGGTTTCGATTCGTTTAAAGGTGATCAGGAGGCAATCATCAGGAATCTGATGGAGGGCCATGACATTTTTGTATTGATGCCTACTGGTGGTGGCAAAAGCTTGTGTTACCAATTACCTTCCTTGATTATGGAAGGTACAGCTATCGTGATTTCTCCATTGATAGCCCTGATGAAGAATCAGGTGGATGTTATCAATGGCTTGAGCGAGAGTGATGGTGTGGCACATTATCTTAACTCTTCATTGAATAAGTCTGCAATAGAGAAGGTCAAGAGTGATATCTTGTCAGGTAAAACGAAATTGCTTTATGTGGCTCCGGAGTCCTTGACAAAGGAGGATAACGTGGAGTTCCTGAAGACCATCAAGATTTCTTTCTATGCTGTAGATGAGGCTCATTGTATTTCTGAGTGGGGACATGATTTCCGCCCTGAGTATCGTCGTATCCGTCCTATTGTTAACGAGATTGGGCAGGCTCCGGTCATTGCTCTTACTGCTACGGCTACCGACAAGGTGCGCACGGATATCAAGAAGAATCTGGGTATTCTGGATGCATTGGAGTATAAAAGCTCGTTCAACAGACCTAATCTGTATTATGAAGTGCGCCAGAAAACCAATGATGTTGACCGCCAGATCATCAAGTTTATCCGTCAGCATCCTGGTAAGAGCGGCATCATCTATTGTCTTTCCCGTAAGAAGGTTGAGGAGTTGGCAGAAGTTTTGAAGGCCAATGAAATCAAGGCTGCGCCTTATCATGCGGGCCTTGATTCTGCTACCCGTTCCCAGACTCAGGATGACTTCCTGATGGAGAAGATTGATGTCATCGTTGCCACCATTGCCTTCGGTATGGGTATTGACAAGCCGGATGTGCGTTTTGTCATCCACTATGATATACCTAAGAGTCTCGAGGGATATTATCAGGAGACTGGACGTGCCGGACGTGATGGCGGTGAAGGCATCTGTATTGCTTTCTATTGTAGAAAGGACTTGAGAAAGCTGGAGAAGTTTATGGAGAATAAGCCGGTGGCAGAACAGGATATCGGTAGACAGCTGTTACAGGAGACTGCTGCCTATGCCGAATCATCCGTTTGTCGCCGTAAGATGCTGCTCCATTATTTTGGTGAGGAATACGGTGAGGTAAATTGCCATAACTGCGACAACTGTCTCCATCCTACTGAAAAGGTGGAGGCTAAGGATAACCTGCTTGTTGTCCTGAAGGCTGTCAAGGCAGTGAAGGAGAATTTCCGACAGGAATATATTATTGATTTCGTGAAAGGTAGGGGTACTGACGATATCGTATCCCATAAGCATGACGAACTGGATGAGTTTGGCTCCGGCGAGGATATGGATGCCAAGTTGTGGAATCCGGTCATCCGCCAGGCTTTGATTGCAGGTTTTCTCAAGAAAGATGTCGAGAATTACGGACTTCTTAAATTGACAGCTGCCGGTAAGCGCTATATCAGCAATCCTCAGTCTTTCATGATCGTTGCCGACAAGGAGTTTAAGGATGATTATGTAGAGACCACTCATGAGGGTGGAACAGGTGCGCTTGATCCTGCATTGTACAACATGCTGAAGGATTTGCGCAAGACTGTTGCCAAGAAGCATCATCTGCCTCCATACGTCATCTTCCAGGATATTTCCCTGGAACAGATGGCTACCATGTATCCGGTAGATATTCAGGAATTGCAGAATATCCAGGGTGTGGGTGCCGGAAAGGCTAAGAGATACGGCAAGGAGTTCTATACCTTGATAAAGAAATATTGTGAGGAGCACGATATCGAACGGGCCGAGGAGCTGCGGGTGAGAACCGTTGCCAAGAAGTCCATGCTCAAGGTGTTTATCATCCAGTCCATTGACCGTCAGATAGCTCTTGACGACCTGGCTGAGGCTAAGGGTTTGGATTTCTCTGTACTCTTGGATGAGATAGAGGCTATCGTGTATAGCGGAACCAAGTTGAATATCGATTATTTCATAGAAGAAGTGATAGATGACGATCATGTAGACGACATTTACGACTACTTCATGGAGAGTGAAACAGACGACTTGGACACAGCTCAGGACGAGTTGGGTGAAGATTACACAGAAGATGAAATTCGACTCGTTAGAATCAAGTTTTTGTCCGAACAAGCCAATTAAACACGTTAAATAGCATTAATAAGGTAAGATTTTCGTAAAAAGCGATGTCTATCTGAGAAATTATTGCTAAATTTGCACGCAATAAATTTTTAAAGGTTACAATATGTCATCATTTGTTGCAGATAAAATTGTAATGGACGGTCTCACTTACGACGACGTCCTTCTTATCCCTGCTTATTCAGAGGTACTGCCTAAAGAGGTAGAGTTGAAAACCAAGTTCTCTCGTAATATCGAGTTGAACATTCCATTCGTTACCGCAGCGATGGATACCGTTACCGAGGCTTCTATGGCGATTGCCATCGCTCGTGAAGGAGGTATTGGTGTTATTCACAAGAACATGACCATTGAGGAGCAAGCTCGTCAGGTCGCTATTGTGAAGCGTGCTGAGAATGGTATGATTTATGACCCTGTCACCATCCGTCGTGGCAGTACAGTGAAGGATGCTCTTGATATGATGCACGATTATCATATCGGTGGTATTCCTGTGGTAGATGATGAAAATCATCTCGTGGGTATCGTGACCAACCGTGACCTTCGTTTCGAGCGTCACATGGACAAGAAGATTGATGAGGTAATGACCAGCGAGAACTTGGTTACTACTCATATCCAGACCGACTTGATCGCTGCTGCTGCTATCCTGCAGGAGAACAAGATCGAGAAGCTTCCTGTAGTTGACAATGAGAATCACCTGGTAGGTTTGATTACTTACAAGGACATCACCAAGGCTAAGGATAAACCAATGGCTTGCAAGGATGCCAAGGGTCGTCTTCGCGTGGCTGCCGGTGTAGGTGTTACCGTTGATACTTTGGATCGTGCAAAGGCTTTGGTTGAGGCTGGTGCTGATGCCATCGTCATTGATACTGCTCATGGTCATTCTAAGGGTGTGGTAGAAAAACTTCATCAGGTGAAGGCTGCCTTCCCTAACGTTGACGTAGTGGTAGGTAATGTGGCTACTGGTGCTGCTGCCAAGTATTTGGTAGAGAATGGCGCTGATGGTGTCAAGGTTGGTATCGGTCCAGGTTCTATCTGTACTACTCGTGTCGTTGCCGGTGTGGGTGTTCCTCAGTTGAGCGCTGTCTATGATGTATATTCTGCATTGCAGGGTACTGGTGTGCCTTTGATTGCTGATGGTGGTCTCCGCTATTCTGGTGATGTCGTGAAGGCTTTGGCTGCTGGTGGTAGCTGCGTGATGATCGGTTCTTTGGTTGCTGGTACTGAGGAGAGTCCTGGTGATACCATCATCTTCAACGGTCGTAAGTTCAAGAGCTATCGTGGTATGGGTTCTTTGGAGGCTATGGAGCAGAAAAACGGTTCTAAGGACCGTTACTTCCAGGGTGATACCAAGGATGCCAAGAAGTTGGTACCAGAGGGTATTGCTGGTCGTGTTCCTTACAAGGGAACCGTTCAGGAGGTTATCTATCAGCTGATGGGTGGCTTGCGTTCTGGTATGGGATACTGTGGTGCAGCTAATATCGAGAAGTTGCACGGTGCTAAGTTCACCCGCATTACCAATGCTGGTGTGTTGGAGAGTCACCCACATGATATTACTATCACCAGTGAGGCTCCAAACTATAGCCGTCCGGTATAAATTAATGTAAAATATTAATATGAAATTTTATGCGCTTTCTCTAGCTATGCTCCTTCAGGGGAGCATAGCTTTTGCTCAAAACGATCCTACTGTCATGACCATCAATGGTCAGCCCGTCAGCCGCTCTGAATTTGAGTATTCTTATAATAAGAACAATTCCGAAGGTGTCATTGACAAGAAATCTGTCAATGAGTATGTCGACTTGTTCGTCAATTATAAGTTAAAGGTGCAGGCTGCCCTGGATGCTCGTCTGGATACCTTGTCTTCTTTCAAGGCTGAGTTCCTGCAGTATCGTGACCAGCAGATTCGTCCTTTCGTCATTTCTGATAAGGACGTAGAAGCGGAAGCGCATAGGATTTATAATGATACGAAGCAGAGAGTGCTTGCTGCCGGCGGGATGGTAAGACCTGCCCATATCCTGATAAGATTGGGTCAGAAAGCTTCCGCTGCCGAACAGGACAAGGCTAAATATAGAGCCGATTCTTTGTATCAGGTGTTGAGAAAAGGGGGTAACTTTGCTGAATTGGCAAGGAAATATTCAGATGATAAAGGCTCTGCCGTCAAAGGCGGAGATATTTCATGGATTACCAGAGGACAGACGGTAAAGGCTTTCGAGGATGCCTGCTTCTCCATGAAGGTGGGAGAGATGTCCAAGCCGGTCTTGTCTGAATTTGGATATCATATCATCAAGTTGATGGGTAAGCAGGATTTCTTCCCATACGACTCGGTGAGGAATGATATCTGTCACTTCATTGATGCACGTGGCATCAGGGAGCATATCATTGATGTGAAGTTGGATTCCATCAGTAAGTCGTCAGCTCAGTTGAAGGATAAGGAAGCTGTGCTTGATGATATGACTGCGAAAATGACCGCAAAAGATGACCAGTTGAAGTATCTGGTTCAGGAATATCACGATGGACTGTTGCTGTATGAAATCAGCAACCGTCTGGTTTGGGAGAAGGCTGCCAGGGATGAAGAGGCTCTGGCTGCTTATTTCGCCAAGCACAAGAAGAATTATGCATGGGATGAGCCTCGGTTCAAGGGCATTGCTTACCATGTGAAGAATCAGGCGGATGTGAAGGCGGTGAAGAAGGCGCTCAAGGGGAAGCCTTTTGATGAATGGGCTGAGGTGCTGAGAAGTTCCTTCAATGCCGATTCCGTTATGCGCATTCGTGTTGAAAAGGGTATCTTCAAGATGGGGGATAACGCTTTGGTTGACAACAAGGTGTTCCGCAGGGACGTAAAGGTTGAACCTCTCAAGGAGTATCCGATAGATGCAACTTATGGAAAGGTCTTGAAAAAGGGACCTAAGGAGTATACGGATGTCAAGGCGCTGGTGATTGCCGACTATCAGGATGTGCTCGAAAAGGAATGGGTTGCTGAATTGAGAAAGAAATATAAGGTTGTAGTCAATCAGGAAGTATTGGCTACGGTGAATAAACATTAATATATATTGAAACATAGATGAAATTGGGATATAAGACAAGTTGGGCTCTCGTGGCTCTCTTGATGATTGTTGGAATCAGTGCCAATGCTACGAGAAGTGGCAAGAGTGCTTGGGCAAAGACTGCCGATTCTGACTCGGTGGCAGAGAAGACTGCTGCTGTTTCACAGCCTGTCAATGAGGGTAGCGTCGTAGATGAGGTTATCTGGGTTGTGGGAGATGAGGCTATTTTGAAGTCTGATGTTGAGGTAACTCGTTTGCAGGCTGAGGCTGAGGGTATCAGATATTCCGGCGATCCAGACTGTTCTATTCCTGAGCAGATTGCTGTTCAGAAGCTCTTCCTCCATCAGGCTGCCATTGATAGTATCGAGGTCTCTGAATCTGAAGTGATGCAGGGTATTGATGCGCAGATCAATGCCTGGGTTTCCATGATTGGCTCCCGCGAGAAGTTGGAGGAATATCGTAAGCAGACCATCACCCAGATGCGTGAGCAGATGCATGATGACTTCAAGAACCAGCAGCTCATCCAGAAGATGAAGCAGGAACTGGTCAAGAATATCAAGGTCTCGCCTGCTCAGGTACGCAAGTATTTCAACAACTTGCCTGCCGACAGTATTCCTTTCGTACCGACAGAGGTGGAAGTGGAAATCCTGACCATGCAGCCTCGTATTCCGATGGAGGAAATCAACCGTGTGAAGAACCAGCTGCGAGAATTCACTGACCGTGTGAACAAGGGCGAGACTACTTTCGCTACTTTGGCACGTATGTATTCTGAAGACCCTGGTTCTGCCCGCATGGGTGGTGAGATGGACTATGTAGGAAGAGGTATGTTGGATCCTGCCTTTGCCAATGTTGCATTCAACCTGACCGACCCAAAGAAGATTTCCAAGATTGTGGAGTCTGAGTTCGGCTTCCATATCATCCAGTTGATTGACAAGCGTGGTGATAAGCTGAAGTGCCGCCATATTCTGTTGAAGCCACGGGTTTCTCAGGAAGCTATCGATAAGTCTATCGGCCGTCTGGATTCCATTGCCAATGATATCCGTGCCGATAAGTTTACCTTCGAGGCTGCTGTTGGTGCTCTTTCTGACGATAAGGATACCCGCAACAACAAGGGTATGATGGTGAACGTGGTCGATGGTGATGTACGTACTTCTAAGTTCAAGATGAAGGACCTGCCTACTGAGGTGGCACGTATGGTGGATACCATGAAGGTGGGACAGATTTCAGCACCGTTTACCATGGTCAATACCAAGGGAAAAACTACCTGCGCCTTGGTGAAGCTGGTTAGTAGAGTAGAGGGTCACCGCGCTACCATTACCGAAGATTTCCAGGTGATGCAGGATGTGGTGCTGGCCAAGGAACGCCAGAAAACCATTCACGACTGGGTAGTGGATAAAATCAAGAAGACATACGTTCGAATGAACGATCGATACAAGGATTGTAAGTTTGAATATCAAGGTTGGATTAAATGATAAACAAGCATTCTGATAATATTAAGAACGGGCATAGAATCTCTATTATATTGATTCTATGCCTATTTGGGTTTTGTTTGGTACAGGCCATGCAAGCCCCTAAAAAGCGTAGTAAGAAGCGTCCTGACGGAGACCGCGTCTATTTGTTGCATGCTGATGAACTCCGTTATGATATGTTTGGTAGCAATCCTGATGCACAGATTGTGAAGGGCAAGGTGTCCTTCGCCCATCAGGGGGGCCACCTCACCTGTGATAGTGCCTATTTCTATCAGGCTTCCAATTCCGTCAAGGCCTTCGGGCATGTCCATTACCGTCAGGGTGATACCTTGTCGCTCACTTGTGAAAGGGCTGATTATGACGGACAGATGCAGATGATGCATGCCCGAAAGAACGTGGTCCTGCATCACCGCCGACAGACTTTGCGTACTGACAGTCTGGATTTCGACCGTTTGTATAATATGGCAAACTTCTTTGATGGTGGTACGCTCATCGACGGCAAGGACCGTCTGGTTTCCGACTGGGGTGAGTATCATACCCGGACCCGTGAGGCTAAGTTCGTCTACAATGTCAAGTTGCGTAGTGGCAAGGATGTGGTTACTACCGATACCTTGTATTATGATGTGCCAACGTCTACAGCCCACATGGTGGGGCCATCCAAGATTGTTTCCGGTAGTGGCGGTATCGTCCATACCGAGGATGGCTATTATGATACCAGGACAGATAAGGCAAAGCTCTTTGGCCGTTCTACCATCATCGATAAGGAGAAGAGTATCACCGGCGACAGTCTCTATTACAAGAAGGATGGCGAGAGTACCGGATATGGCAATGTCGTTTTTGTGGATAAGAAGAACAAAAATTCGCTTACCTGCAATTATCTGCGATATAATCAGAAGACCGGTACCGGATTTGCTACCCGCAATCCTGTTGCCATGGATTTCTCCAAGAAGGATACCTTGTGGATGCATTCAGATACCATGCGCATCTATACCTTCCATATCAATACCGACTCCGTTTACCGTAAGGTGCATGCCTATCCTAAGGTAAGGGCTTACCGTGCAGATGTGCAGGCAGTATGCGATTCCCTGGTCTTCAACTCCAAGGATTCCTGCATGACGATGTATAAGGATCCTATCACCTGGAACGGCAACCGTCAGCTGCTGGGTGAGGAAATCAGGGTATACATGAACGATTCTACCATTCGCATGGCACATGTCATCGGACAGGCTCTTTCCATCGAACAGATGCCGGATTCCGTCCATTACAATCAGATCACTTCCAAGGAGATGAAGTCATTCTTCGAAGCGGGAGAGGTCAAGATGACTGAGGCTATAGCCAATGTGCAGACCATTTATTATATGACCAATGACAGGGACAGCTCTCTGGTGGGCTTGAACTATCTGGAGACGGATACCATGAGAATGTATATGGGTGCCCAGCGGAAGCTGGACAAGATATGGACCAATAAGTTCACCAGCACCCTGTATCCTATCACGCAGATACCGCCGGCACAGTATAAGTTGCCTAACTTTGCCTGGTTCGAGGATATCCGTCCAAAGGACAAGAATGATATCTTTGTATGGAAAGGCAAGGGCAAGGGCTCGGAACTCAAGGCTATCAAGCGTCATGAGGCGCCGCTGCAGACCTTGAAGAAGTCTGATGCCGTAACGCAGCAACCTAAGGAACCGGCTGGTGGCGACAAGGAAAAACCTAAAGAGAAATAAAGAAAGGAATATATTTAAAGAGTATATATATTAAGGTGTAATCATGAGTGATGTAATTCAACTTTTACCCGATTCGGTAGCCAATCAGATTGCGGCAGGTGAGGTGATACAGCGCCCTGCCTCTGTTATCAAGGAGTTGGTTGAGAATGCCGTTGATGCCGGAGCGATGAACATTCAAGTCGTGGTGGTGGATGCTGGACGTACCTCTATTCAGGTGATAGATGATGGTAAGGGAATGTCGGAGACGGATGCCCGCTTGGCTTTCGAGCGCCATTCCACTTCCAAGATTCGCAAGGCTGATGATTTGTTCAATCTTCATACGATGGGTTTCCGTGGTGAGGCTTTGGCTTCCATCGCTGCCGTAGCTCAGGTAGAACTCAAGTCCCGTCAGGCTTCTGATGAAATAGGAACCCTGATTCGGATTTCCGGCTCACGTTTCGAGAAGCAGGAGCCATGCTCCTGTCCGGTGGGAAGTATCTTCGCCATCAATAATATATTCTATAATGTACCCGCACGAAGGAAGTTCCTGAAGTCGAATTCTACCGAGCTGAATAATATCCTTACAGCTTTCGAGCGTATCGCCTTGGTGAATCCGCAGATCAACTTCTCGCTGCGCAGCAATGAGACCGAGGTTTTCAATCTCCGTGCTGCCAATCTGCGCCAGCGCATCCTGGATGTCTTCGGCAAGCGATTCAATCATGAGTTGCTGCCGGTGAATGTCGAGACTACCATGTGCAAGATTTCCGGTTTCGTCGGTAAACCGGAGGCTGCCCGCAAGAAGGGTGTTCACCAGTTCTTCTTCGTCAATGGCAGATATATGAAGCATCCTTACTTCAATAAGGCGGTGATGTCTGCCTTCGACCGTTTGATTCCGCAGGGAGAACAGGTTCCTTATTTCCTCTACTTCGAAGTAGACCCTAAGGATATTGATGTCAACATCCATCCTACGAAGACCGAAATCAAGTTTGAGAACGAACAGGCCATCTGGCAGATCATCCTTGCCTCGGTCAAGGAGTCGATAGGTATGTTCAACGAGGTTCCTACCATCGATTTTGATACGGAGGACAAACCGGATATTCCGGTATATAATCCCGAAAAGGCGCCAACGGCTGCCGCTCCGAAGATTAGTCTGAATCCTGGTTACAATCCTTTTAAGACCAACTCTTCTTCCAGCCATTCATCATCAGCAGGCGACAGCTTCACTTCAGCCATCTCTTCGTCGGCAGTATCATCGGCTTCCTCTTACGGAACAATCCCTTCAAAGATCAAGCCTCAGGTAGATGAGAACTGGGAACAGCTCTATGAGGGGTTGAAAGACGAGTCGGAAGTTGAGGAGCATACGATGGAACTCTTTGATGAGCCGTTGGAGGAATGCACTTCTTCCAATATCCTTGCCGAGAAGTCGCCGGCTCATTATCAGTATAAGGGCAAGTATATCATGACAGCCGTCAAGTCGGGACTGATGATCATCGATCAGCATCGGGCTCATGTCCGCATTCTCTACGAGCGCTATCTGCAGCAGCTTAAGGACCGCACTTTCCATTCCCAGAAGGTACTCTTCCCGGAGGTCGTACAGTTTCCGGTTTCCGAAAAGGTCATCTTCGAGAAGATTCTTCCGGAGATGCAGAGCATGGGATTTGAACTGGAAGATCTGGGCGGTGGCAGTTACGCTGTGAACTGTGTGCCGGCAGGTCTGGAAGGCTTGAATCCCGTCCGCTTGGTACAGGACATGGTGACGAGTGCCATCGAAAAGGGAGTAGGAGCGATGGATGAAATCAACCGTACTCTGGCTTTGTCCCTTTCCCGTCAGGCTGCCATCCCATACGGTCAGGTGTTGAGCAATGTGGAAATGGAAAACCTGGTGAATGGTCTGTTCGCCTGCGAGAATGTCAACTACACCCCCGATGGCAAGTCGGTGCTGTGCATCCTTCAGCAGGATGAGATAGAACATCTCTTAGGGTAATGAATAATTAATAATGAATAATGTATAATGTATAATTAATAATTGTACATTATACATTAATAGTGGTTTAAAATAGAAAGTTATGAAGAAATTTTTCTCAATGCTAGCTTTGGCTAGTCTGTCTTTGAGCTCATTCGCTCAGGACGCAACTACTCAGGAGAAATACAGTGTTGCTACCAATTCTTTTTGGAGCAACTGGTTTTATGAGGTTGGCGCAGATTGGAATTCCTGGTATTCTGCCCAGGAAAAGGGCGCAGGATATTCCAAGAGCCCTTTCAAGAAGTTCCGTTCCAATCCTGGTGTTTCTCTGGCATTTGGCAAGTGGTATACTCCTGGTGTCGGTTTCCGTACCAAGATTCAGGGCATCTGGGGTAAGTTTGTTGATGCTGATGGCAATGATGCTACCAACGAGGGCAACGGTAATAAGTACTGGGTTGCCAATGAGCAGGTGATGTTCAATCTCAGCAATCTGCTTTATGGCTACAACGAGAACCGTGTATGGAATCTCATCCCGTTTGCCGGTGCCGGTATTGGACGTTCCATGACTCATAATGCCTATGCTTTGGTTTATAGTGCCGGCATCCAGTCTTCCTGGAAGATTGGAAAGAAGACCAACCTCTTTGCTGAGGTCGGTGTGAATTCCTTCGATGCTGATATTGATGGTTGCGCAGGCAACAGCCGCAATACCTTTACCCGCCGTTGCAATAATTTCTATGCTGAGGTAGGTCTTACCTTTAAGTTGGGTAGAGGTACATGGGATAAGACACCGGATGTCGATGCCATCACAGCCCTTCATCAGTCAGAACTCGATGCACTCAATGCCACATTGGAGGATGCCAATGCAGAAAACGAGCGTTTGAGAAACGAGTTGGAGAACCAGAAGACTGCCGAGACCCAGGTTGTCAAGCAGTTTGTAGGTACTCCGGTATCTGTTTTCTTCAATTTGGGTAAGTCAAAGATTGCTTCCAGGAAGGATCTGGTCAATGTGGAGACTCTTGCGAAGTATGCCAAGGAGAACAATTTGAAGTTGGTTGTGAATGGTTATGCTGATAGTGCTACCGGTTCTGCAGCCTTTAACGAGAAACTTTCTCAGGCTCGTGCCGAGCGAGTAGCCGGTTTGCTCGTCAAGATGGGAGTTGATAAGGACAATATCATCGTGAAATCAAACGGTGGTGTGAAGGATTTGGATCCAGTTTCATACAATCGTCGTGCCACTATTCAGATTTCTGAGTAATGATAAGGCACGGATTACACGGATTTTATGGTGCTAATATAAGTAAAGCGATAACCATCTCTCATAAAAAATCCGAGTAATCTGTGTAATCCGTGCCTAAAAACAGGTGAAAAGGGGGTAAAAACACCGAAAAATGGCTTTTTTTGAAGAAAAATGCAGAAAAATGAAAAAAAGTTGCTCAAAAATTTGGTGGAACCGGAAATTGTTTGTACCTTTGCAACCGCTTACGAAAAGTAAGGGCGCTTAGCTCAGCTGGTTTAGAGCATCTGCCTTACAAGCAGAGGGTCGGCGGTTCGAATCCGTCAGCGCCCACAGGGGTGTTTTTCCCTGTTAGTCATACTTATGATGAGCGGGGAAATTTTTAGAGGGCGTTTAGCTCAGCTGGTTTAGAGCATCTGCCTTACAAGCAGAGGGTCGGCGGTTCGAATCCGTCAACGCCCACTTCTAATGAAGGTCTTTCAACGAAAGTTGAGAGACCTTTTTTTAATTAAAGCTAAAAAATATCGTTTTTCGCTGTTTTCTCAGATTTATTCATTAACTTTGCACCCTATATATAATACGTATTAATATGAATTTAGATTTATTGACTGCCATATCGCCTATAGATGGTCGTTACAGGGGAAAAACAGAGCAGCTCGCTAACTATTTCTCAGAGTATGCTCTTATTCGTTATCGTGTTCGAGTAGAGATAGAGTATTTCATTACTTTATGTGAATTGCCTTTGCCACAGTTGGCTTCTTTCGACAAGTCGCTGTTTGAGCGCTTGCGTGATATCTACCGTAACTTTGACGAAAATGAGGCTCAACGTGTCAAGGACATTGAGAAGGTTACTAATCACGACGTAAAAGCCGTAGAGTATTTCATCAAGGAGGAGTTCGATAAGATTGGTGGATTGGACGACTATAAGGAGTTCATTCACTTCGGTCTCACTTCTCAGGACATCAACAACACCAGTGTACCGCTTTCTGTCAAGGAGGCTTTGGAGGAGTGCTTCTACCCACAGGTAGAGGAACTTATTGCACAGCTCCAGACTTATGCTGACGAGTGGAAGGATGTCCCTATGTTGGCTAAGACTCACGGACAGCCTGCGTCTCCTACACGTTTGGGTAAGGAAATCATGGTTTATGTTTATCGTCTTACCGAACAGCTTGAGTCTTTGAAGGCTTGCAAGTTTACTGCTAAGTTTGGTGGTGCTACTGGTAATTACAATGCCCACCATGTTGCTTATCCGGAGTATGACTGGAAGGCTTTCGGCAACAAGTTCGTCAGCGAGAAGCTCGGCTTGCAGCGTGAACAGTATACCACTCAGATCAGCAACTACGATCATCTCGGTGCTATCTTTGATGCCATCCGTCGCATCAATACCATCATCATCGACTTGGACCGTGACTTCTGGATGTATATCTCTATGGATTACTTCAAGCAGAAGATCAAGGCAGGAGAGGTTGGCTCAAGTGCTATGCCGCATAAGGTAAACCCTATCGATTACGAGAACAGTGAGGGTAACCTGGGTATTGCCAATGCCATCCTTCAGTTCCTGGCTCAGAAGCTTCCGGTAAGCCGCCTGCAGCGCGACCTTACTGACAGTACCGTGCTCCGTAACATCGGTGTGCCTCTCGGTCATAGCGTCATCGCTATCCAGAGTACCCTGAAGGGATTGCGCAAGCTCATCCTCCACGAGGAGAAGTTGCAGGAAGACCTGAATAATACCTGGGCTGTTGTAGCTGAGGCTATCCAGACCATCCTCCGTCGTGAGGCTTACCCACATCCATACGAGGCTTTGAAGGCATTGACTCGTACCAACAAGCACATGACTGAAGAGACCATCCATGAATTTATTCAGGGCTTGAACGTCAGCGAAAGCGTGAAGGCTGAACTGATGGCTATCACTCCAAGCAATTATACGGGCATCTAAATACTACCGGCTTCCTCCAGGGTAGCAATAGCATGAAGATATTCAACATAATATATTTATAATTATTTTTTCACTAACCCGGCCGTGAGGCTTAAATTAAGATTTAAAGAAAATGGATTCAGAATTCGGAAACAAACCTCAGGATCATGCATCTGAGAAAGAGAACACCCGAGAGGGCTACAACCCAGCAGGCGGTTATCAGAAGAGTTATCGCCCAGTAGGTCGCACTCAGCGTCCACGTATCAACACTCATCGCTCTTCATTCAGCAGCGATAGAAGTAGTAGTAATAGTGAAGGCGGCTTCCGTCCAGAAGGATTCGGAGCTGGCTTGCAGAGCTCTAATACCGAGCGCCCACAGCACAGCGGATACCAGAGCCGTGGCGGTTACAACAGCAACCGTGGTGGCGGTCACCGTCCTCAGCAGGGTGGTTACAACAATGGTGGCAGCTATGGCCGTCCTCAGCAGGGTGGCTACAACAGCACCCGTGGTGGCTATAATAGTAATAATGGTGGCGGTTACGGTCGTCCTCAACAGGGCGGTTACGGTCGTCCACAGCAGGGTGGTTACGGTCGTCCTCAGCAGGGTGGCTACGGTCGTCCACAGCAGGGCGGTTACGGTCGTCCACAGCAGGGTGGCTACGGTCGTCCACAGCAGGGTGGTTACGGTCGTCCACAGCAGGGTGGCTACAATAACAACCGTGGCGGTGGCTACAACAACAACCGTAGTGGTGGCGGTTTCCGTCAGCGCACACCAGGTTATGATCCTAATGCAAAATATAGTCTCAAGAAGAGAATTGAATACAAGGAGGAGAACTTCGACCCTACAGAGCCATTGCGCTTGAACAAGTTCCTCGCCAATGCTGGTGTATGCTCACGCCGTGAGGCTGATGAGTTCATCCAGGCTGGTGTTGTTACCGTTAATGGTGAGGTGGTAACTGAGTTGGGTACCAAGATTCTTCGCACCGATGAGGTGAAGTTCCACGATACTCCTGTTTCTTTGGAGAAGAAGGTTTATGTATTGCTCAACAAGCCTAAGGATTACGTTACCACTAGCGATGATCCTCAGCAGCGCAAGACCGTGATGGACCTCGTGAAGGACGTTTGCCCAGAGCGTATCTATCCTGTTGGTCGTCTCGACCGCAATACTACCGGTGTACTCCTTCTCACCAACGACGGTGACCTGGCTTCTAAGCTGACTCACCCTAAGTTCCTGAAGAAGAAGGTATATCACGTACACCTCGACAAGAACCTTACATCTCATGATATGGATCAGATTCGTGAGGGTATCACTTTGGAAGATGGTGAAATCAAGGCAGACGCTGTCGAGTATGCTGACCAGCACGACAAGTCACAGGTGGGCATCGAGATCCACAGTGGCAAGAACCGTATCGTTCGCCGTATCTTCGAGAGCCTTGGCTATCGTGTAACTAAGTTGGATCGTGTACAGTTCGCTGGATTGACCAAGAAGAACCTCCGTCGTGGCGACTGGCGCTTCCTTACAGAGAAAGAAGTAGACATGCTCCGCATGGGTGCTTTTGAATAAAACAGAGTAATAAACAATGGAAAAGATTAAAAGAACTAAGGTTGTAGACGTGCTTAAGAGCACTGCCTACAACTCAATCGTGAATGTAAAGGGATGGGTACGTACCCATCGTAGTAGCAAAGCAGTCGATTTTATCGCTCTTAACGATGGTTCTACTATTAATAATGTTCAGATAGTAGTCGACCCATCAAAGGTCGATGAAAATCAGCTTCGTCAGATCACCACTGGTGCCTGCATCAGCGTAGTGGGTACTCTGGTTGAAAGCCTGGGTGCCGGACAGAGTGTTGAAATCCAGTGTGACAGCATCGAGATCTACGGTCTCTGCGGTGGCGACTATCCTATGCAGAAGAAGGGACAGAGCTTCGAGTACATGCGTCAGTATGCTCATCTCCGTCTCCGTACCAATACCTTCGGTGCCGTGATGCGCATCCGTCACAACATGGCGATGGCTATCCACACTTACTTCCATGAGCATGGATACTTCTATTTCAACACTCCGCTCATCACAGCGAGCGATTGCGAAGGTGCTGGACAGATGTTCCAGGTAACCACCAAGAACCTCTACAACCTCAAGAAAACAGAGGATGGAAAGATTGACTACTCTGATGATTTCTTCGGAAAGCAGACTTCATTGACCGTTTCCGGTCAGTTGGAGGGTGAGCTGGGTGCTACGGCACTCGGTGCTATCTACACCTTCGGTCCAACCTTCCGTGCAGAGAACAGTAATACTCCTCGCCACCTGGCTGAGTTCTGGATGGTAGAGCCGGAGGTTGCTTTCCTGGATATGGACGGTTTGATGGAGTTGGAGGAAGATTTCATCAAGTACTGTATCCGTTGGGCACTCGAGCATTGCAAGGACGATCTTGCTTTCTTGAACAAGATGATTGATAAGGGCTTGATCGCTCGTTTGGAGGGCGTATTGAATTCCGATTTCGTTCATCTTCCATATACCGAGGGTATCCGCATCCTGCAGGAGGCTATCGCCAACGGCAAGAAGTTTGAGTTCCCATGCGAGTGGGGTGATGACCTGGCTTCAGAGCACGAGCGTTTCCTCGTAGAGGAGCATTTCAAGCGTCCAGTCATCATGACCAACTATCCAAAGGCTATCAAGGCATTCTATATGAAGATAGACGAGGAGGAGAGTGGTTTCGGTGGCAAGAGCGGTCAGACCGTTCAGGGTACCGACGTTTTGTTCCCAC
This sequence comes from Prevotella sp. LCP21S3_D2, assembly GCF_052118345.1. Taxonomy (NCBI): domain Bacteria; kingdom Pseudomonadati; phylum Bacteroidota; class Bacteroidia; order Bacteroidales; family Prevotellaceae; genus Prevotella; species Prevotella sp. LCP21S3_D2. The sequence continues at coordinate 29,343 of NZ_JBQKHJ010000026.1, forward strand.
AGATTGGTGAAATCATCGGTGGTTCAGTCCGTGAGGAGAGTTATGACAAGTTGATGGGTGAGATTGAGGCTCGCAACATTCCTATGAAGGATATGCGTTGGTATCTTGATACCCGTAAGTACGGTTCATGTCCACATGCAGGTTTCGGTCTCGGTTTCGAGCGTCTGATTCTCTTCGTAACCGGTATGCAGAATATCCGTGACGTGATTCCATTCCCACGTACACCAAAGAACGCAGAGTTCTAAATCTCTGTCGTCATAAGATAAAGAGGGTGTGTCATAAGTTCATGACACACCCTCTTTTTTCGTCCCACAGATCTCACAGATTCCCACAGATCTTTTACCTTTTAAAGTCCCCACGGATCTCACAGATTCCTACAGATTTTTTACCTTTTAAAGTCACGCAGATTTCGCAGATGACGCAGATTTTTTACCTTTTTTACCTTTTTACCTTTTTACTTTTTTACCTTTAAATAGCTCTTTTACCTTTAAAAGTTCCCCAGGCGGTCCCATCCCGCAAAATATGGCGAGGGCTTTGATGCCCCGCCAACCTTAGAGCGAAGCGGTTCTGAGCACCGGAGGGCGGTTACATCCCCTGTCCCCTGAGGGGAAAGGGGCTTGGGGAAAGCGGTGGAGCCCTCCTTGGCTAAGGAGGGACGGGGTGGATCGAAAAGCTCCCTCTTTGGCTAAGGAGGGACGGGCTGGATCGAAAAAGACAGCACTGCAGGGCGGTTACATCCCTCTTCCTGAGGAAGAGGGGCTTGGGGAGAAAGTGGAGCCCTCCTTGGCAAAGGAGGGACGGGGTGGATCGAAAAAACAGCACCGGAGGGCGGTTACATCCTTTCCCTTCATGGTTAAGGGAAAGGCTTGGTTAGGGATTAAGGACCCTCCCGTTGGGGAGGAACAAGTGGGGCAAAAACTATTGTTTCTCTGAAAGTTCTGCTAGGTTCAGGCTTATTCCCTCATTTTCTGAATTTCCTTCAGTGGAAGCTCGGTGGCTGTTGATACTTGCTCATCAGAAAGCCCCATTGACAGAAGGCGGCGAGCTGTGGCTAGCTTTTCTTTTTCCATACCTTCCTCACGCCCCTTTTCCAAAGCCGTATCTATAGAGTTCTTGACATCACGATACGCCTTCAAACTATCCTCATATTCTTTCAACTCTGTTGGAGTGAACTTCGCAATCTCAGCCTCTTCAAAGAGTTTAGTAAACACTTTCTCTTTCAAGGCAGCAGGACGCTCATCCAATCGGGAAAGGTTTTTCAACACATACAACCACTTATCATAAAGCGTGTCAAGCTCCTCCTCTGTCTTATTGAACTTCGCTATCTCAACATACTTGAAAGAAAGTTTGTCATTAAAAACCTTAAAAGTCTTTTTGTCAAGCAAGCCCACATCATGGTTGATATCATTCTTGTCAAATGCCTCTTCTTCCAAGTCGAAGTTCAGCAGAGCAACAGTGTATACATGTTCAAGCTTGAAGTTCCATTCAGCCCCCTTTGGAGCCTGTTCACGGATAGGAAAAGTAGAATAGAACAAAGAACGATCCTTGAAGTACTTCTGATAAGCATTCTGCATCTCAACGATGAACTTTTCACCACGCTCATTTTCGCAATATACATCAAAGATGGCCTTGCGCTCGGCAAAGACATCACCAACGTGCTCACTATTCAAGTACTTCACATCCTTGATGACATGAAAACCATCAAACAGTGAATTCAAGAAATTGATGAGCAAATCCTTATTAGGCTTTGTTCCAAAGATACGCTTAAAACCGAAATCGGTAAGCAAGCTAATATATCGTTCTTCTATCCGTTTCATATCCTTCTCCTTTTAAAACGTTTAACTGAATTGTGTTGCAAAAATAAGCTATTTTCTCGAAAACACCAAAAAAACCATCAAGAATCCTTCAAGTTATCAGCAAATTACTCCAAAACTGTTTCTCCTAATCTCATTTCGCTCTGACATAATAGTCCCGCAGATTCTTTTACCTTTAAAAGTCCCACAGATTTCACAGATTCCCACAGATTTTTTACCTTTAAAAGTCACGCAGATTTCGCAGATGACGCAGATTTTTTACCTTTAAAAGTTCCCACACGGATCTCACGGATTAATACCACAAAGTTTTATACATAGGCCAAACGTCAAATTGTGGAACAGGAGTAAGCTTGGCGAAATGGTTCTTCTCATAAAAGGAAACAGCACTATAACTATTCGTATGTAAAGCATTAACTGTCAGGAATATACAGCCAGAACCTCTTTGGTTTCGTGCAATATTTGCTATAAAATCAATAAGAGTCGATCCAATTTTTAAGTTTTGATAGTTTTTGTTTACCGCTAAATATGTAATTTCCAATGCCGGGTATGTACATTTTTTCTCAAACCGCTCGCGAAAAGTGTTTTCTACAAGAGGTAATTCTGTACCCGCTGCTCCTATTCTCATATCATCAAAATCATCTTCCGATAAATCTACGGAATCATTTGATAAAGAAAATAATGCAATTACATCTCCCTTTGGTTTAAAACGTACATAATAGGTTATACAAAAATGACTACGTGAACAAGCTGATAAATAATCATGAATGAAATCATCCATCTGTTGATTGCCACTTTCGAATGATTTCAAACTGTCATATTCATCAGCTACTTCAATAATCAGTTCCGAATCTTTATCCATAACTAGCGCACAATAAATTTAACTTTCCAAGGACCTTTTGCAGCAGGTTCCTTCCAATTTTCCTTTGCAACCATCGAATCGTGAACAGCTTTGCGCACAGCCTTAGCAAATTCACCTTTAATCAATGGCTTTGGTGCATTAATACCTAACATCATAATCTCATCTCCTTTATTTAGTTTATATCTGCCGTCAAAATTACTCATTTTTCTTGAAACCACCAAGAAAAAAGCAAGAAATCTTCAAGTTATCAACCAATTATCCGATAAGCAGCCCTTCTAAAGTCCCGCAGATCTCACAGATTCCCACAGATCTTTTACCTTTTTACCTTTTAAAGTCACGCAGATTTCGCAGATGACGCAGATTTTTTACCTTTTTACCTTTTTACTTTTTTACCTTTAAATAGCTCTTTCACCTTTAAAAGTTCCCCAGGCGGTCCCATCCCGCAAAATATGGCGAGGGCTTTGATGCCCCGCCAACCTTAGAGCGAAGCGGTTCTGAGCACCGGAGGGCGGTTACATCCCCTGTCCCCTGAGGGGAAAGGGGCTTGGGGAAAGCGGTGGAGCCCTCCTTGGCTAAGGAGGGACGGGGTGGATCGAAAAGCTCCCTCTTTGGCTAAGGAGGGACGGGGTGGATCGAAAAAGACAGCACTGCAGGGCGATTACATCCCTTGCCCTTTTGGAAAGGGCGAGGGCTTGGGAGTGGGTTAAGGACCCTCCCGCAGGGGAGGGACAGGTGGGGCAAAAACACCTCTTTGGCAAAGGAGGGACGGGGAGAATCGAAAAACGCGGTTACATCCTTTCGTCCCTAACGTTTCTACCTACAGGAGCGGAAGTTTTTTTTACTTCCTTCTTCTCCTAGGGATTTCAACTGTTGGCTCGTAAGCTTTCAATCCTTCATCACCAGTAAAGATTTCAACTTCATATCCTAAATCTGTATAATATTTTACGACCTCAACTATAGAAGCGTCGCCTAAAGCTTGCCCTCCTATAACAGTAGTCTTCCACTTCTCTGCCAACTTTTTTAAGGTTTCAGGATTCCACAAACTGCTTTGTTCAGTAAATGCTGCCCATGGTGATTTCTCATCAGCTGAATCAATCATGATTTGAGCAAATTCCTCACCTAATGACTTTTTATCTCCCGAAGTATGAGCTATATGATTTCCAGTCTCAATGATTGTTGCAAGAGGCAGAATAAAGGTTGTTCTTTTCTTCTTTTCTTCCTCTATTTTCTCAGAGACCATCTCGTATGTAACCAAGGCATTGCTTGGACCACAAGTTTCCTTGCCAGGTACTTTGAGCCAAACACAAAGTACACTCGTATCAATCACCAATACCTTTCTCATTATATTTTATCATTAACCATCATTCTACCAATTGTTCCAGAAGCCATCAATTTGGCAAGATTCTCTTTTTCTTCCAAAAGATTAACATGGCTATCACCATGCTCATCACGAGTAACATAGCTGATAAACGGAATCATCTTGTTTCCTAACTCATCTAACAAGACTGGATTATGCGTCGTACAGAGCACATCAACCTGGCGCTGTCGTGACAAATCCTTCAACATATCAACCAACTCCTTAGCACGAGAAGGATGCAAGCCATTATCCACCTCTTCGATAAGCAACAAACTATAAGGTGCAACCGTCAAAAGAGCTACGACAATCGCTATAAAACGAAGCGTTCCATCACTCATACCTCTTGCATCAACAGGCTGATCAGGATTCCAGTCTTCATAACAATAAAGCATGGCATCCGACTTAATCAGACCAACAGGCTCAGATATGACCTTGTTAATATCACGCTCAGGAAGCGGTCGAACATAGCTAGACACCAGCGCTTCCACCTTCTTCTTTTCCTCTGGAGACAACGCACATAAGACACCTGCTACATTACTACCATCAGACTTCAACTCTTTTGAAATCTTGCAGTAATCACGCATCTTAGCAGGAACAGGATCAAGAATGATGATATTTCTAAAAGTAGCATATATCTTTGTCCAAAAATCCAGAAGTATTGGAACATCATACGTTTTCCATGTGATATTGCGCGCAGAATCAATAAACTTACCAGGAACGACATCACCGTCTTCTATACCCAAACGACGGACTTCACAAGGACCAAAACTGAAAACCGAATTGCGCTTAACCACCCTCAGATTAAGAAGATAGAAACTTCCATCAATTTCTATTTCAATCTCTATGCAGAAAAAATCCTCCCCCCTACGGATAATCCAGTCTTCTCCACCTCTAACAGTCTGAATAGCATCAAGAAGACTCTTACCTTCTCCCACAGCATGGAGGAAGGCAAACGCATCTAAAACATTTGACTTACCACTAGCATTGGTTCCGATAAGGATACCCAAAGAATCTATATATATAGTAGAGTCCTTAAAGCTCTTCCAGTTTAGTAACCTAATCTTTGTAATCATTGCCCATGTTTATTTAAACTAGATAATTTAATTTGCAAAGCTAATCATTTTTTCTGATATAAACAAATAATTCGCAATAATTCTGCAAGTTAACAGCAAATTATCCGAAAAGCAGCCCTTCTAAAGTCCCACACGGATCTCACAGATCTCACGGATTTTTTACCTTTTTACCCTTTTACCTTTAAAAGTCACGCAGATTTCGCAGATGACGCAGATTTTTTACCTTTTTACTTTTTTACCTTTAAACAGCTCTTTTACCTTTAAAAGTTCCCCAGGCGGTCCCATCCCGCAAAATATGGCGAGGGCTTTGATGCCCCGCCAACCTTAGAGCGAAGCGGTTCTGAGCACCGAAGGGCGGTTACATCCCTTGTCCTTTTGGAAAGGGCGAGGGCTTGGGAGTGGGTTAAGGACCCTCCCGCAGGGGAGGGACAGGTGGGGCAAAAAAACACCTCTTTGTCAAAGGAGGGACGGGGTGGATCGAAAAACCTGACGGGGTGGATCTAAGATTACATGACGACGCAGGAATCTCTGCGTCGGGACGTAGGAAAGATTACGTCGCCATGTAGTAGAGGCTACGTCGGGACATAATTTTGAGGTATCTATAAGGAATTAGATCAGATACTTTATAAATTTACCACCTTTCTTATACGCACACGGAAAAAGTTTTTTCGTGAAAAAAGTCTCAAAGTATCATCTTTTCGACTAAATTCCGATATAAACATCTGATATACAATAAGATAAAAGAATGATACTTTTTGGATTACTTTACAAAAAGTATCATAGAAGTATCATAAATTTGATAGAAGTATCATGAAAACCGTCATTGAAGCATCACAAAATCGCCATAAAGCATCATGCATAATAGCGAAGCTGCCGACCCGCAAGAAGTGCCCAAAAATCGTCCGACACTTTGGGCACTTAATGCCCGCCGTACGGGCAACGACTGCCCGTTACTTGTTCTCCCAATGCCCGACACTTGGTCCCTGAGTGCCCACTTGACGGGCAGGGACAGACCGCTTAATGGTCTCTAACAGACCACCTTATGTGCTGTTTTTCCTAATCCTGCTTGTCAATCTTTTCTCTTATTCCTATTTTGTGTTTACATTCTTTATATCTTGGAAAAATAGACACTTTCATTTTTGTAAAACTGGAATAGTAGACACTTCTTTTTTAGTCTTTTAAATCGACTCAAAGCCGAATTTCATGATATTTCTTCCGGATTTATGATACTTTAATGATACTTCTTGTAAAATAATCAGAAAAGTCTCATTCGTGTATATTACAGAATATCAGTTGTTTATAAGAATATTTCACAAAATAATGATACTTTGAGACTTTTTCACGCAAAAAACTTTTTTTGTGCAGGAAATAAATATGGAGGAAACTTTATACCACACCCTTATGCGTTTTTATGTGGAGTCACGCAGATTTTTTACTTTTTTACCTTTTTACTTTTTTACCTTTAAATAGCCTTTTTACTTTTTTACCTTTAAAAGTCCCCGAAAAGCTTGCAGGTTTGAAAATAAAGTCGTAACTTTGCGCTATAGATTTAAAAACAGATGGTTATGAAGTACTTAGATCCTAAGGCAGACCTCACGTTCAAGAAGATATTCGGCAATCATCCCACAAGACTGATCAGTCTCCTGAACGCCCTCCTGCCACTCAGCGACGAGGAGCAGATACACGAAATCAAGTATCTGCCTACAGAACTTGTGCCCCTGCTCGAAGGGGGCAAAAACACCATCGTGGATGTACTCTGCACAGATGTCAGAGGCAGGAAGTTCTGCGTGGAAATGCAGATGGAATGGTCTGACGCATTCCAGCAGCGAGTATTGTTCAATGCATCCAAACTCTATGTGAGTCAGGCTAAAAAGGGAGGAAAATACAGTGAACTCCAACCTGTATATTCCCTGAATCTTGTGAATGATATCTTTGCGCATGATACTCCAGATTTCATCCACAACTATCGCATCGTACATGATAAGGACAGCAATAAGGTCATCGAGGGCTTGCATTTCACTTTCATTGAACTCCCTAAGTTCACTCCTCATTCCATTGCGGACAAGCGCATGATGGTACTGTGGCTGCGTTTCCTCACAGAAATCAATTCCAATACAAAGGAAGTACCAGCCGACCTGCTTAATGACCCGGAGATTGGAAAAGCCGTAGAAGAACTGGAGATTTCCGGTTTCTCGGATGCCGAACTCAGAGCCTATGACAAGTTCTGGGATTCCGTAAGCGTTGAAAGAACCCTCCTGGATGACAGATACCAGAAAGGCATAGAGAAAGGTATGAACCAGCGAAGCCTTGAAATCGCCCGAAACCTTCTGTCCCTTGGGCTTCCTATCGATCAAATAACCCAAGCCACTGGCTTGACGGAAGAAGAGATTGAACTGCTGAAGGAGAGCTGATGGCACAAACTTTTTCCACTTATGCTTGGCTAATTCAGATTTTCTTCGTAATTTAGCAGCGCAAAACGTAAAGCATATAGGATTATGGCAAAAATAGTAAATTGCTATCCCGTAGGGATACAGACATTCTCGAATATCCGAGAGGGCAATTATCTCTATGTAGACAAGACCCAATATATCGTGGATTTCCGGGAGAAAGGAATGAAGTATGTCTTTCTGAGTCGTCCGAGACGATTCGGCAAGTCGCTCTTTGCCTCTACCCTCCAGGCTTATTTCGAGGGAAGAAAGGAACTTTTCGAGGGATTGGCCATTGCTGATTACGAGAAGGAATGGGTGAAGCACCCTGTGCTCCATTTCGATATGAGCGGTGCCAAGCATTTTGATGCTGACGCCCTGAACAGTTATCTGAATCTACGACTTTTGCCCTACGAAAAGCTTTACGGCAAGGGAGAAGGTGAAAACTATCCTAATGAAAGACTGGCTGGTATTGTAAAGCGTGCTTACGAGAAGATGGGCGAAAAGGTGGCTGTCATCATCGACGAATATGATGCCCCTCTGCTGGACGTGGTGCACGAGAAGGAGAACCTGCAACCCCTTCGTCGCATCATGCAGAACTTCTACAGTCCTCTGAAGATGCTAGACCCATACCTGGAGTTCACCTTCATCACCGGCATTACCAAGTTTCCTCAGTCTAGCATATTCAGCGGACTCAACAACCTCGATAATATCAGCATGTTCGACCAGTATTCCGCCATCTGCGGCATCAGCAAGACAGAGCTTACCACCCAGATGAAACCGGATGTGGCAGCGCTGGGTGAAGCCCTTGGCATGACATACGAGGAATGCCTGGCAGAACTGACAAGATTCTACGACGGCTATCATTTCAGCAAGAAATCAGAGGACATCTTCAATCCATTCAGTCTGGTAAAGGCTTTGAATGCAGGCAAGATTGCTCCATATTGGTTTGGTTCCGGCACGCCGTCTTATCTTATCAAGACGTTGCAGAAGTATCACGTCAATGTGATGGATATCGAGAAAAAGTCATGCGATGTGGATGACTTTGATGTTTCACCGGAAATGATGACTTCAGCACTTCCGCTGCTCTATCAGAGTGGTTATCTCACCATCAAGAAGTATAACCCGCTGCTGCATCGCTATACTCTTGAATATCCAAACAGGGAGGTTAAAATAGGCATGCTCAAGAGTCTTGCGCCCAACTATCTTTCGCCGATTTCTCTGGACAACAACAGTCTGGTAGGTGATTTCCTGGAGAAGCTCTATGAGGCAGATGTCGAGGGGGCGATGGTGCGACTGAAAGCATATCTTGCCAGCATCTCCAACCGGTTGAGCAACAAGAGTGAGCGGGATTTCCAGACGGTGTTCTATCTTGTCTTCAATCTGATGGGTGCCCACATGAGGGTAGAGGAGAACAGTGCGATAGGCAGGGCTGATGCCGTGGTTTATATGCCGGATGCCGTGTTTGTTTTCGAGTTGAAGTATGATGGTTCTGCAGAGGAAGCAATCAGGCAGATTGATGAAAAGGGATATCTGATTCCTTATTCTGCCGACGGCAAGCGTCTCTTTAAGATTGGCGTTAATTACGACAGCACCCAGCGCACCATCAGCGAATGGAAGATCAAGGAAGAATAATTCATCTGATGATTTATTTCATCGGATGAATTGTTCATCGAATCTCACGATTCTCACGGATTTTTTACCTTTAAAAGTCACGCAGATTTCACAGATTCTCACGGATTTTTTACCTTATAAAAGTCACGCAGATTGCGCAGATGACGCAGATTTTTTACCTTTTTACTTTTTTACCCTTTTACCTTTAAAAGTTCCCACAGATTTCACAGATTCACACAGATTTTTACCTTTTTACTTTTTTACCTTTTTACCTTTAAAAGTCACGCAGATTTCACAGATTCACACAGATTTTTACCTTTTTACCTTTAAAAGTCACGCAGATTTCGCAGATGACGCAGATTTTTTACTTTTTTACCTTTTTACTTTTTTACCTTTAAATAGCTCTTTTACCTTTAAATAGCTCTTTTACCTTTAAATAGCTCTTTTACCTTTAAAAGTTCCCCAGGCGGTCCCATCCCGCAAAATATGGCGAGGGCTTTGATGCCCCGCCAACCTTAGAGCGAAGCGGTTCTGAGCACCGGAGGGCGGTTACATCCCCTGTCCCCTGAGGGGAAAGGGGCTTGGGGAAAGCGGTGGAGCCCTCCTTGGCTAAGGAGGGACGGGGTGGATCGAAAAAAACAGCACTGCAGGGCGGTTACATCCCTTGCCCTTTTGGAAAGGGCGAGGGCTTGGGAGTGGATTAAGGACCCTCCCGCAGGGGAGGGACAGGTGGGGCAAAGACAGCACTGCAGGGCGGTTACATCCCTTGCCCTTTTGGAAAGGGCGAGGGCTTGGGAGTGGGTTAAGGATCCTCCCGCAGGGGAGGGACAGGTGGGGCAAAGACAGCACTGCAGGGCGGTTACATCCCTTGCCCTTTTGGAAAGGGCGAGGGCTTGGGAGTGGATTAAGGACCCTCCCGCAGGGGAGGGACAGGTGGGGCAAAACACCGGAATAATTCCTCTTTTTACCCCTCATTATATTGGAATAATTCCTATTTTTACCCCTAAAAATGAAAGAAAAAGTCCTGAAAACTTGCGTAATTCCCTGAAAATAAGTATCTTTGCATCGGATAAAGCGAAAGACTTATGTTAGAACGTAAATTTACAGAAAGTTTGGAGAATTTTCTCCTCCATGAAACCCGGAAGATTCTGCTTGTCAATGGAGCTAGGCAGATAGGAAAATCGTATCTGATAAGATATGTAGGAAAGAAACTTTTCAAGCATTTTGTTGAGATAAATCTCAAGGCAGACCAAGAAGGAGATGGCATTTTTAAAACAGTAAGGAGCAAGGAAGACTTTTACTTGCAGTTGGGTGCTATGGCAGGTAACAATCTTGGAAGCAAGGAAGATACGCTGGTATTTCTTGATGAAATCCAGAGTTATCCTCACTTGATGACTATGCTTAAGTTTCTCAACGAGGATGGCAAATACCGATATGTGGCAAGTGGCTCCCAGCTGGGTGTCGCCTTGTCGCAGACCCCTTCTGTGCCTATCGGAAGCATCGCTATCCAACAGATGTATCCTCTTGATTTTGAGGAATTCCTGTGGGCGATGGGTTGTGGAAAGAAGGCGATAGAGAGCATGCGTCAGAGTTTTCTGGATAAGAAAGCCTTGAATGAGTCGATGCACAACTATATGCTCCAGCAGTTTAAAATTTATCTGCTAGTGGGAGGAATGCCTGATGCCGTCAATAAGTTTCTTGAAAATAGGAATATGGCTCAAGTGCGCAGTATACAGCGGGATATTCATGCACTTTATAGGGTAGATGCATCGCAGTATGATGATGAACGCAAGCTTGTTATCAGAAAGATATATGATATGATTCCATCGAATATGGAAAACAAGAAAAAGCGTATCATCGTAAAGAACATCGAAGGCTTGAAGGCGCATAAGCAGTTTAGCGACTATGCTGAGGAGTTTGAATATCTTACGAATTCAGGGGTAGCTTTATCGGTGCAGGCTATCAGCAATCCGAGTTTCCCGCTGATTGAGTCGGAGAGCAAGAATTTGCTGAAGCTCTATATGAATGATGTGGGTTTATTGACCAATATTCTTTATGGTACGAATATCAATGCGGTGTTGAGGGACGAGCGGAGTGTGAATCTGGGAGCAGTATATGAGTCAGTCATAGCTCAGGAATTTCATGCTCATGGTTATGAGCTTCATTATTATGATAACAAGCAGAAAGGTGAGGTGGATTATCTGATAGATGATTACAGGAATCTGACAGTTTTGCCAGTGGAAATCAAGTCTGGTAAGGATTATAGGGTGCATAGTGCGCTAGATAAGTTTCTGGATACCCCTGAATATCATATTCATGAGGCTGTGGTGCTGAGTAATGAGCAGAAGGTTTATACGGAAAATAGCATCACTTATATGCCTATATATTACTGTATGTTCTTTAATAATGAGATAGAAGACTCTAATCTGGTAATTCCAGAGATTCAGATGCCAGACATGTAAACAGAGTCCCACACGGATCTCACGGATTTTTTTACCTTTAAAAGTCACGCAGATTGCGCAGATGACGCAGATTTTTTACCTTTTTTACCTTTAAATAGCTCTTTTACCTTTAAAAGTTCCCCAGGCGGTCCCATCCCGCAAAATATGGCGAGGGCTTTGATGCCCCGCCAACCTTAGAGCGAAGCGGTTCTGAGCACCGGAGGGCGGTTACATCCCCTGTCCCCTGAGGGGAAAGGGGCTTGGGGAAAGCGGTGGAGCCCTCCTTGGCTAAGGAGGGACGGGGTGGATCGAAAAGCTCCCTCTTTGGCTAAGGAGGGACGGGCTGGATCGAAAAAGACAGCACTGCAGGGCGGTTACACCCTCTCGTACCTGAGGTTTCCGATCTAAACAAGGATTACTGAAGGGGGCATAAAGACTATGTAAGGGTGATTTTTAGAAGACATCACTATGAGAACCGGTATTAGTCATTACCAATACCAAATCCTCATTATTTTGTGTCCATATCAGCAACCAATCAGACATAATATGACATTCCCAGCTTCCTGCATATTGCCCAGATAGTTTATGCGGTTTATATTCAGAAGGTAATTGTCCTGTCTCTTCGAGTAAGCGAATTACCTTCTTTAGCTTTTCCATTGGAAGATTACTTTTTTTACAACGTTTCACATCCTTCTGAAAGTGTTTGGTAGCTATGATTTTGTATTTCATATTCCCAACTTTTCAAACATATCATCAGCACTTTTATACTCAGTAACTCTACCATGGCGAATATCATCCATTGCTTCCTCTATACCGGATTTTTTCTGATGATTGGGAACAATTACGACACCTTTCATTGACTCAAGTACCTTCTTAAGTCCTGCCATAACACTTTTGTCCTCCACTTGTATAGTTAATGTTGCCATAATCTTTTATTTATAAACGTTTAACTTTAGTTGCAAAAGTACGTTTTTTTCTTGAAACCACCAAGAAAAAAGCAAGAAATCTTAAAGTTATCAACCAATTATCCAATAAGCAGCCCTTCTAAAGTCCCGCAGTTCTCACAGATTCCCGCAGATTTTTTCTTTTACTATTTTACCTTATAAAAGTCACGCAGATTTCGCAGATGACGCAGATTTTTTACCTTTTTACTTTTTTACCCTTTTACCTTTAAAAGTCCCACAGATCTCACAGATTCACACAGATTTTTTCTTTTACCCTTTTACCTTTAAAAGTTCCCACAGATTTCACAGATTCACACAGATTTTTTACCTTTTTACCTTTTTACTTTTTTACCTTTAAATAGCTCTTTTACATTTAAAAGTTCCCCAGGCGGTCCCATCCCGCAAAATATGGCGAGGGCTTTGATGCCCCGCCAACCTTAGAGCGAAGCGGTTCTGAGCACCGGAGGGCGGTTACATCCCCTGTCCCCTGAGGGGAAAGGGGCTTGGGGAAAGCGGTGGAGCCCTCCTTGGCTAAGGAGGGACGGGGTGGATCGAAAAAGACAGCACTGCAGGGCGGTTACATCCCTTGCCCTTTTGGAAAGGGCGAGGGCTTGGGAGTGGGTTAAGGACCCTCCCGCAGGGGAGGGACAGGTGGGGCTAAAAAACACCTCTTTGGCAAAGGAGGGACGGGATGGATCGAAAAACCCCACTATTTTCAAACCCAAAAAGCGAGGCTTCTTGAAAAAGAAACCTCGCTAAAAGCATGGATTCAGGTAAGCTTTACAGGCTTGCCCCAAATCCAGAATTAGTGCTAAATAATATTTGGCACAAGCCAGATATTATTTAGCAATCATGATGGATACTCTGTTCTTGTCATTCTCTGCAAATGGCTGAACACGAGCACCCTTTGATTCTTCTGTGATGCGCTCAGCAGGAATGCCATAGCGCTTCTCCAACATCCAGACAACGGCTGCAGCACGCTTGGCAGCGATGCGGTCGTTCACTCTGTCATTACCAGTACCCTTGTCAGCATAACCGGTAACAACAACCTTAGCCTCAGGATACTTCACCAGGAAGTCGATGACCTCGAGAATCTTCTGATTCTCCTTGGCAGAAATCTTGTTAGAGTTGATGGTGAAGAAGATATCACGACGGATTTCCTCTACCTTCTTCTCTACTACAGGTGCTGGAGCAGGAGCAGGCTCCTCAACCTTCTGAACGGGTGCTGGAGCTGGTTCCGGTTCTACTGGCTTCTCCTTCTTGGTAGCACTCTTGCCCAGGTTGATGCGAAGACCAGCCAAAGCATTGAAATACCAGTCAGGGTTATCTGCCTTCTTAGAGTTGTACTTGTCTGAAATGACATTGGCATTACCCTCAAGCATCAGACTGACAGACTTGCTCACCTTGAATGCCAACTCGATACCGGCACGACCGTAAGGGCGAACCTTGGTACCATCCCAGAGATACTCCAGGTTGTAAACATTCAGGTTCTTCATGGTAGCAGCCAACTCATTCACCTCGTCATTATCCCAGGCGATGTTGGCACCTGCACCAGCGAAGGCAGTAACGTTCAGCACACGGTTAGGGTTCCAACCGCAGAAGAAGTTGCTGAGATTGAACATGAAGTCAACACCAGGAGCCACATATTTATATTTATACTGAGCGTTGTAAGGAGTCTCGCCCTTCTGAGCACGGAATCCAGCCCAACCGCCCTTGCTCTGCCAACCGTTAGCCTGCAGACGCATGCCGAAGACAGGAGAGAACTGGTAGCCCAAGCCCAGCTGAAGGTTAGGAGAGAGCAAATCACCGAACTTAGCCTCGCCGAGTGTATACTGAGCACCGCCCTGCAGATCCAGGAATGCGTGCTTCTCAAACTGGTACTCATTACCTTCCTTGTCGGTGTAAGTAGCCTGTGCCATGGCAGATATTGTGCCGAGGGCCAACAACGAAGCAGCGAACAAAGATTTCATTGTATTCATAATCATATCTTTTATTGATTAATAACTCTGTAGATTATCTTGTCAAGAGAGGCTTGGTGCTATCCGGTTTCAGCTCAATCACCTTAGAAGGTCTTGGCTTGACATAAACCAGCACAGCACGCAGTGTATCGCCATTGCCACTCAGATAATGCACCTTGACATTATCATTGGCAAGCATGACCCCATTGGCATACTGAGCATCCTTAACCGTAAAGATCAAGGTATCCTCGCCATTGAAAACTTTCATAGAACGGATGGTGTCACCATCAGGATTGATATCCACACTGGTAACGACTCCCTCTACATCTTTTATCTTCTCCTTGCAGGAAGAAAGAGAGAAGATGATACTGATCAAAGCGATCCAAACAAATACGAATTTCTTCATTTTCATCAATATCTATAAAAAGAAAAAAGGAGCTCCCCAAATAAATATGGGAAGCTCCTTTGGGTATGTTTAAGCTTCTAATTTGCTTAATTAATCAAACAATTACTTTGCACGCTTTACGGTGAATTCCATAGGGTATTTCATCTCGTGACCGAATGCGTCTGTAAGAGTAATAATCAAGTGAGACTTAACGTCCTTAAGTGGGTTAGATGTATTTGCCTTAGTCTTGAATACCATCTTCTTGTGAGCAGGAACAGCATTAGTTCCAGTAGTAGCTGCTACATCCTCGAATTCAACAGTAAAGAAGTCTGGATTTCCGCTTTCATCAGAAAGCAACTCTGCCTTGATGCTTGCATACTTATTCATTGCAGAGAATGACAACATACCACCGAATACTGTACCATCAAACTTGTTTGAACCCAAAATGTAGTCTAAGAGGTTAACATTATCAACTGTTACAACGCTACCGTATGTCAAGTAGTTAACGTCCTTGTAACCTGTAACCTTACCGTCAGTCAAAACTGGCTTCTTAGTCCAAGTATAAGACTGAGCTGCCTCATCCAATGGGCAAACGAATACTGTCTGAACAGTCTCAACAGGTATTACGTAATCAACGACTGCACCAGCATTATCCTTCTTTTCAGAAGAAATCTTACCATAGTTGTAAGAGATAGTAGTCTTATGCTCTTTTGTAGGATCAATCAAAGCTAAAGGTACATTAACAGTCCAAGTACCGTTCGTAACGTCTGTAACGGTAATAGGATCTGAGTACTTCTGGGTCTTAGGATTAAGTTTCATACCCTCAATTTCAAATTGAGTACCAGTCTTCAAACCATTAATAGCCTCAGTCATGTTCTTGTAACCTGTTTGAATAACAGTTGATGATGTCCAAGCATTATTAGCAGGATATACGTATGCTGTATACTTACCGCTTTCATCCTTCTGAGCAGCCTTCCACTTATAGCCCATGTGAGCAATAGTAGACTCTACTGTAGGGAGAACCTTAGCCAAAGAAACTTCGATTTCGTTCTCTACAAGCTTCTTAGAATTAAGAGTTGTAATCTTACCCTCAGCCTTGAGATTATCCTTCCAGTACAAAATGCTAGGATCTGAAGCACCATTAGGCAAGCTTGTTTTAATCAAAGTAAACTTAATATACTTAATATCACTGTACTTTGAAGCTTTATCACCATCACCATTCTTAGCATATTCAACTTTGAATGTAAGGTCTGTACCACCAACATTTGTTTTCCAAGTTTCAGGTAATACGCCAGCACCTTCAGTCTTATCCTTCAATGTGCCTGTAAGAGGCAACCATCCTGTATCATCACCCAAAGCCTTAGTAGCTTGGAGCTTACCACCAACTGTAGCTGTATTCTGCTGATCACCAACGTAAACTACGAAGCTCTGACCACCAACACCAGGTTTTCCGTCTTTTGGTGCCTCTGTCTTTGGTGCAAGAGTACCGTCATAGTTGATAGCAAAAACACGGAATCCAATCTCATCATCAGGCTTACCATTGATATTGATTGTAAGTTCAGCTGGCTTTCTAGGGTCAACCTCAACTACCTGACCGTATGCATTACCACCATAGCTATAGCTGTTCCAAGCATTGAGTTCAGATGCATCACTCTTCTTGTCAGTGTTATTGTCGTCACGTACTACATAGAAGTACTTGATCTTACCACCATATTCAGAGAAGTCAATCTTGATAGTTTCATTGTTCTTTGCTCTAACAACCTTTTTAGGTGTTGTTGTTCCAGCAGGATCAACATAAGAAGTTGTAGGCTTAGCCTCAGACAATTTGATAGAACCCTTTTCTGTCATTGTGCTTTCAGACCAAATTTTAACATCATTAATGTTATCAACAGCCTTGAATGGTTCTGCTTTAGGAACAGTAACATCATATGTAGAAGCTACATAACGATCCTCAGCATCCTTCTGAGTCTTGGTATTCTTGATTGCCACAGCATAGAGAATATGCTGATCCTTTTTAATGCCAGAAAGAACTTTCTGTTCAATAGCAGAAGATGCAACGCCAGCCTTTACTTTAACAGGGATTGTCCAAAGACCTGTACCCTTAGAAGCTCTTGTTAACAACTCTGTATACTGCTTTGGCTCACCAATCTCAAGAACATTATCCAAGTCATTGCCCTGAGAGTCTACCAACTTAATCATATCCTTTGTGAGGACGGCATTTGTTGGGTTTACACGAACCATAAGCTGCTTCTGGTTGTTGAATGGAGTATTCTCTACGAAAGCCTGCTGGTTTGGAGCTGCAGGAACCTTTTTTCCTGTATTATCTACTTCTTCCTTACCGAATTCATAGTTATTCTTTACCTCACCACTAATGAATTTCAACTGGATTGATTTTGGATCATTCGTAGTTACTGAATTAAACTCACCATTATCTAAGAATGAGCCCATCAAGCTAACTTCAGTTACCATTGTAGTGTACTCACCAATGATGTCCTTCAACTTGTTCTCGATGTTAGTAACCTTAGTAGCGAGACCGAGCTTAGTGTCATCGTCCTTTACACCGTTCAATACGCTCTCGATAGCAGCCAAACGTGTATCAAGTGTACCGAGCTCCTTGTTAGGCGTACCAACCTGAGCCTGGATAGCCTTGATTGCAGCAGCAACAGTGTTCTCTGCGCTGTAACCCTCGCCAAGAAGTTTGAGAGCATCAGCGATAGACTGCTTGTTTTCATCAGCCAGCTTCTTAGCATCATTGGCAGTCTTTGTTGTTGTTACCAAGTCAGCGAGAGCCTTTGATGCATCAGCAGCAGCTGTGTTAGCCTTGGTCTGAGCGTTACCGATAGCTGTGTTGAGTGCAGCTACAGCATCAGACAAAGCCTTGTCTGCAGCCTTCTTTGCAGCCTCATCCTTTGCAGCCTGCTCAGCCTGTGCTTCCTTGAGAGCCTTGCCAGCAGCATCAGCTACCTCCTTAAGATCCTGAGTTGTTGCATAACCCTTCAAAGTTTCGAGGATTTCAGCCTGAGCCTTCTCCAAAGCCTCAGCGTTCTTAGACTCAACAGCAGCGATAGCTTTGTTTGCTGCATTCTGTACCTCTTCAACCTCAGCCTTTGTAGCCAATTTCGTCAAAGTCTCAACGATTTCAGCATTTGCCTTCTCAGCATCAGCAGCAGCCTTGTCAGCAGCAGCCTGAGCAGCCTTAACAGCAGCCTCTAATTCTGCAACCTTACCAGTCTCGAGAGCGTCGATGGCAGCCTTCAATGTAGCATCTGCACCGTCAACATACTCCTTAGTTGCGTAGTCTGCCAAAACAGCCTTAACCTCATCAAGAGTTGTCTTCTTACCCAACTCAGACTGAAGAGAAGTGATGTCAGACTTGTTAGAAGAGATCAGAGCCTGGAGCTCAGCAACCTTCTGTGAAAGCTGATCGGCAGTAGCAAGCTTGTCGATCTGCTCTTGCAAGTTACTGATGTCATCATCATAATCCTTACAAGAAGTAAATGTACTTACGGATGAAAGTGTCAATACACCCATAAGCAGCGCGCTTAAATACTTTCTTTTCATACGATAAAATTTAATTAAAAATATTAATTGTTAACTTTAAGTTCTA
>NZ_JBQKHJ010000027.1:0-47049 GCF_052118345.1 Prevotella sp. LCP21S3_D2
GAAAACCCATGAATTTGGATTGCGTGCCACCAGCAGAATCAAGACCTTTGTTTTCAAGTTCATCTCTGTTCCTGCGAAATGGATTAAGACATCACGTAGGCATGTATTGAATATTTACTCAGACAACAATGCTTATGCCAACCTGTTCAAGACAGACTTTGGTTAAAGACCATGCTTTTCTGGTTAAACCAGCGTATTACCTCAAGTCGCTTTATGGGGTAAGGGGATTTTGTGTCTGCGACATTTCTGTTGTGCAAGAAATATGTACAATAAAATGAATTTTGTCGCTTTGCAAGCAAAATCCCACTAAACCCTATAGGTTGCGGATTTGAGGGTATCAATATCCCAAACATCGGCTATCAGGCCAGTTTCTTTTCTCCGCCAATAACCTTTTTTTCCTTCCAGCCGAGCTGTTCCATATTATTGTCAAGAAAATCATTAACTACAGCTTCTATTACTGGTACGGAAACCGAATTACCAAACTGCTTGTAGGCATAGGCATCAACTGGGTTCACGGTAAAAGAATCAGGAAATCCCTGCAATCTCGCACACTCCCTAGGAGTTATCCTTCGAGCCATGTTGTTTTGTATGACTCCCAGACGGTTGGAATCGGAAGAGGTAAGCGTGATAGAGATGCTGTCAGGATCAAGGAACTTGAATACCTCAAACGACATGTTACCACATACCAGATTATACTTCCCGTCAGTTTCCTGAATATATCCTTTTTGAAGCAATGAAGGAATAATATCCACGATGTCTTCTCTCTGATAGAAGGTCTTGATTTGCTCTAGGGTGAGTCGCTTCCCATCTTTATCTTTCCCAAATTCGGGATGGCGTCTATGAGTAACCAGCAAATTCAGGAATTCGATTTCATGCTCAGTACATTCGCCCTTCTTGCCCAGTTCCCATGAATGAATCGCCTGTCCGCCACGATAATCAATCAAGCGGTAACCATGGAGCTTGCTCAAATCCATGCCAGCTACTTTTCTTAATTGCTGTTGGAATGTTTCTGAACAATAATACTTCTTATCTACATTTTCTTCGAGAATCTGGGATACAGTAGCTCGCCTCTGACCATAAGAGAAATCAAACAGACTGAGTTCACCTTGATTCTTCTTGAAAGCATGTGAATCTGTTGCCCCCAAATTGGTCTGAAGCGTCATCTTCGGCTCAGCTCCCAATATTCCAAGTATGTATAGACGGACACGGTTTTGCGGAACACCAAAATCAGAACTGTTCAGTAACAAATCGTATGTACCATATCCCAAATCATGCAGTTTTTGCATGATGGTTTCAAAAGTTCTTCCGTGATCATGTGTATAGAGTCCCCTAACGTTTTCAAGCAGAAATGCTTTCGGCTTGTATTGCCCCAAAATTCTCTCTATCTCAAAAAACAGAGTGCCTCGTGTATCGCCAAAGCCCATGCGCTTACCTGCGTAAGAGAAAGGCTGACATGGGAAACCTCCCAACAGGAAATCAAAAGAGGGGATTTCGCTAATTTCATGTATATCCCCCTGTGGATACTCCCCAAAATTAAGTTGATAGGTCTCACATGCCCTAGGGTTTATTTCGCTGGAAAGTACGCAGTCTGAAAGGATACCATGTGCCTTGAGAGCATTGGATACCCCTAATCTGATACCGCCTATTCCTGCAAATAAATCAATGAAATGTATCATCCCAATTTCTCCTTTATAAATTCGATTAATAATTGAAACTCCTTCTCCGTATAGCCCACATTGCAATGGCTGTTCAAGCACATATCGTTGGCAGCAGAGGTTCTGGAGAAGTTGCCGGCTCCATCAATGATATAAGCCACATAGCTTCTTCTGTTGATTGTACTCTGAAATCTGGCACGTGCTTCACGTCCCTTTCTTTCTACTGTACTATTTGATGTTTCCTGGAAAGAAACTTCTATACCTACATAAGGCTTAAAACGGCCTTCATCTGCCATCCTATCGACAACAATATCAAATGTAGCTTCCTTGTCATCGTCAAGCTGGACTCCCGGAATCGTACCATTGCTTACTACACGATACTCTTTTCCGAGTTTTTCCGACAAATATCTGACGGCATACAGCTGCGCTGCATTTCCAAGATCATTTGCCGTCTTTCCTCCTACTATGCGACTTACACGAATATAATTCTGCTTCACATAGGCTGCAATCTTGCTTTTTTCGCCTAGCAAGGAACCAAGCTTGCACTTTTCCAACACCGCTCTTGTTCCTGCATTGGCAGAATATGCCCCGAACAGCAAGAGTACGATCAAGTCTTTGCATAGATTCTCGTTCCTGCAAGAAGCATGCAGCCCCTGTATGGAATCTATTTGCAGCTTCTTATTAGAAGGTGAACCTTTAACAGGCAAGCTGGTAAATGAATAGAAATATTCTCTGTCGCCCATTTTATACGCAAGGGATTTATCTGTAAAAAGCTCAGAGAATGAAGCATTGAAACGTTGCAGCTGTTCTGAACCTACATCAGACAAAATCATGAGATGCTTCAGAAACAGATGCCATCCGAACTTTGACGCTTCTATAAGCGAAAAGATTTGGGCAATATCTGTTCTGTCGGCAAGATTCAACAACGAGATAAATTTACCCTGAGTATCAAGCAAGTACTGCAAGATGCTCATCTCTTCGGCTTCTCTCTTGACTTCTTCCGGCCACCATTTCGAACCAACTGCTTCCAGTTCCTGAATAGTGCGAATATATTTATCTTGATCCATACTTCTTTATTTTAAAGTTTCTGCAAAGATACATAAAAAAAATGAGATGGGCTTTTTTTTTAGATATTATTTCAAAAAAAAGTTCAATCAGCCCACTGCCTACAACTTCATTAATTCAAACTTGTTTTCTTTTTCCGGTAATTAACATCGCATCAAGGATATCGAGGTGATAGAGAAAATGGAAAAGTTAACTTGTAAAAACTAACATGGTCTCTATTGGCGATGAATCCTTTCACAGCTTGGAGCATGCCGTATTGGAAGGCCTCACTGTTCTTGTTGTATCAGTTCATCTTCGTTGAGTGACTGAAGGGCGTTCAGAAGGTTTCTCATTCGATTAGGATGATTGCCGAATATCTTCTTGAACGTGAGGTCTGCCTTAGGATCCAAGTACTTCATAACCATCTGTTTTTAAATTCTCAAACGCAAAGTTGCGACTTTATTTTCATATCTGCAAGGGATTTCTAGGAAAAGTTACGGAAAAAGTTATTTTTAGACGCGACCCAGTCGCCATGTTAGGACAATAGCTTGTTATTTGCCCGGTCTTTGAAAGCTTTTGCCCTTTACCTTTCCCTTCGACCGGTGACCGTTGGTTCAGGGAGTATGGTACCTAAAAGGTTATTCAGTATTCAGTTATTCAGTTTTTTTCGCGATAGTAACCCTTTTTGTAGTTATAAATTGTAAGTAATTATTTTATATTATATATATATATATTTATATATATATAATATACTATCTATACAGAGAATGGTAACAACAGCGAAAAAAACTGAATAACTGAATACTGAATACGTTTCCCGAAAACGGGTATTACTTTGTAATATGCTGATTTATATGGCAAAACATAGTTTTCTATGCCACAAAACATAGAGATGCACCCCACAAAACATAGAGTTTGATTTCTTTAACTAAGTTTCAAATCGTAAGTTGCTGAAAATCGCTCCTTATCACATGCAAAAATTTGGTAGATAAAGAAAATCTTCGTATCTTTGCATTGTGATTAGAAGAAAGATATCACCCTTCTTTTTCACCATCAATCGGAAGATATAGGTACCAATCGGAAGAAAGATGAATCAGAGAACATTAAAACATTAACCCTTTAAAAATTAATTGATTATGGGAATTGGAACTAGTAAGTATCGTAAAGTAATGCGTACCCCACAAAGTGGTGAGAACGCTGGTAAGAAACTCTGGTATGCTACTGCAGTGAGCGACCGGGAGATGAACTTCGAGGACTTCGTAACTCACATCTCTGAACACAATTCGCCTTACAGCCGAGGCACCATCCACGGAGTGCTGATGGATACGCTCGACTGCCTGAAGGAGCTGATTCTCGACGGCAAGAGCGTGAGACTCTCCGACCTCGGCCTGTTCTCCATCGGTATGACCTCGCGCGGTGAGGAAACCAGAGAGAAGGTGACGGCTGCAAGCGTGCAGGGGGTTCACCTGATTGTGAGAAATACCAAGAACTGGAGTAATGCCGAGCTCAAGAAGCTCACCAAGATCGTGGCATACGATGAGTATGTAGCCGGCGAAGGAGGCGGAACCTCCGGTACTCCTGGCGGAGGCTCAGGCTCCGGTGATACCACTCAGGGTGGCGGCACTCAAGAGGGCGGCGGCTCTCAGGAAGGCGGCGGAACCCAGGAAGGCGGTGGCGGTAACACCGATAGTGGTGACGTTGGCTTCTAGGCATAGCCCCTTCGGGGGCTTTGCTCAGGTACTGAAACTGAATTAATCACTAATAAATTCAAGTTTCGCAAGTGAGGGAAATGATTGAAGTTAAAGAAGTTATCACTCCCTACGGTCGTTCCTTCTAACTTCCCTAACTTCACTGAATTTCCCCATATGCGAAAGTTCAGTTAATCACTAATAATTAATCACTAATGAAATGAAAATGAAGCGTGAAACTTGGAAGACAATCATTCAGATCTTGTTGTCTATCGTAACGGCAGTAGCCGCATCGCTCGGAGTAACGAGCTGTATGTAATAGCAGTAATGTGCTGTATGTAATAGCAGTAATGTGCTGTATGTAATAGCAGTAATGTGCTGTATGTAAATTTAGGTTCTTAATATCCTCTCCATTCTGAAAGCCGGCTGATTTTAGGCTCATCACTAAAAATCAGCCGGTTTTGTATTTTCCTGACGGGGGTACATGTGATAACCTTCATCAGATGTTAAATCGGATAATTCTTGTTAAATAAATCGATTATTATCTCGCATGGCTATACCTTTGCACCAAAATTTATAATCAAAAGGATAATATTTTAAAGGATAATATTTTAAAAAAAAAGAGAAGTAACATGAGTGAAAAAACAGAAAGTTCAGTAGCCTGCAACCCGCATCGGGTAGGCTTCCTGGGGCTGCTCGTCACACTGGGCATCGTGTTCGGAGACATCGGAACATCACCCCTCTATGTGATGAAGGCCATCCTGCATACAGGCGAAACCATCAGCGAAAGCACCATCCTGGGTGCACTGTCCTGCATCATCTGGACACTCACCCTGCAGACCACCATCAAATACGTATGCGTGGCGCTGCGTGCCGACAACAATGGCGAAGGTGGCATCCTCGCCCTCTACGCCCTGCTGCGCAAGATGAAGAGAAAGTGGATTTACATTCTTGCCATCATCGGTGCCAGCACCTTGCTGGCAGATGGAATCATCACACCTGCCATCACCGTGACCACAGCCATCGAAGGACTCGAGAGCATCAGTCCCCACCTGCCAGTCATCCCCATCACCCTGGGCATCATCACCATCATCTTCTTTGTGCAACGCTTTGGCACAGAGAGCATTGGCAAGTCGTTTGGCGTCTTCATGCTGATATGGTTCCTGCTGCTGGGCGTAACGGGAGCTTTCAGCATCACCTCTTATCCCTTGATACTGAAGGCGTTCAACCCCTATTATGCAGCCATGCTTCTGGCAAGATCGCCGGAGTGGTTCCTGATTCTGGGCGCCGTGTTCCTCTGTACCACCGGTGCCGAGGCTCTCTATTCCGACCTGGGCCATTGCGGCAGGAAGAATATCGCCATCAGCTGGGGCTTTGTGAAGACCATGCTCATTCTCAACTATCTGGGTCAGGGTGCGTGGGTGCTGAATCATGTGGATACATCAATGGCCGTGAATCCGTTCTTTGCCATCATGCCGCAGAGCATGCTGTTCTTCGCCATCATCATGGCCACGGGTGCGGCAATCGTGGCGAGCCAGGCACTCATCAGCGGAACCTTCTCCATACTGAGCGAAGCCATGAACCTTCACTTCTGGCCGCGCATGCGAATCAAGCATCCTACCCATTTAAAGGGACAGCTCTATATTCCGATGATCAACCTCGCCATGTACATCGGCGTGGTGCTCATCATCCTGCTCTTCCGCGACTCCTCGCACATGGAGGCAGCCTACGGTCTCGCCATCACCATCACTATGCTGATGACCACCCTGCTGCTCGGTTTCTACCTCCACAGCAGGGGCGTGGCGCGGATTTTCACAATGCTGTTTATGGGCGCTTACTGCACCATCGAAGCCATCTTCCTGGCAGCCAATCTGTCAAAATTCCTCGCAGGAGGATGGTGTACGATGCTCATAGGCGGAATCCTCTTTCTGATGATGTATGTGTGGGTGAGAGCCATGAAGATACGCCGACATTATATCAGCACCAAGCCGCTGAATGATTATTATCAGATTATCTCCGACATCAAGGCCGATGAGAGCATTCCCAAGTACGCTTCCAATCTGGTTTATGTAAACCACGCCAGCAAGGAAGGCACCGTAGACGACAAGCTGCTTTACTCCATCATCAACAAGCAGCCGAAACGTGCAGACCATTACTGGCTTATCAACATGGAGTTTGTTGACACACCTGATACGCTGGAGTACAGTTGCGAGACATTGATTCCCGATACCCTCTACAGCGTGACGATGCACATTGGCTTCCGCATAGAGCCTAGGGTGAGCCTCTATCTGCGCCAGGTGGTGGAAGATCTTGTGGCAAGCAGGAAGGTAGATTTGAGAAGCACCTATCCATCGCTGCGCAAGAACGGCATTCCGGGCGATTTCCGTTTCATCATCATCCACCGCGTTTATTACCCTGAGAGCTCAGATAATCGTCAACAGAATTTACTGATGAGCATCTACGCCATTATCAGCAAGATTGGCATCGACGAGCCTAAGGCTTTGGGGCTGGATACTTCCATGGTGGTGGTAGAACGGGTGCCGCTCATCATCAGCCAGCGCACCGGAAGCATCAGGCGCATCGCCCGGATTGAGGAGTAACAGGAAGATTTTCCGACACAAAAAAATCTGCCAGATGATAACTTTTCGGATTATTATTTGTATCTTTGCACCGGAATTGCGCAAAGCAAGGTTGAAAGATAATAAAAAGACAATTGAATGGGAAATAAAACAACAGCAATGGAGCGGGGAATGCAGCGACGAACGGAACTGCTCCTGGGAAAGGATAATCTTGAGAAATTACAGTCGGCACGAGTGCTCATCTTCGGTATCGGAGGCGTGGGGTCATGGTGCGCTGAGGGACTGCTGAGAAGCGGCGTGAGGAACATCACCATCGTGGACAGCGACCGCGTCTGCGTGACCAACTGCAACCGCCAGCTGATGGCAACCAGCCGCACCATCGGCGAGGTGAAGGTGGATGCACTGCGCCAGCGCCTGCTGGATATCAACCCTGATGCCAACATCACCGCCTATCAGAAAATATATCAGGCGGAAACAGCCGATGAATTCCACATGGAGGAATACGACTTCATCATCGATGCCATCGACTCGCTGAAGGACAAGGCAGATTTGATTCTCCGTGCCACTTCCCTTCCGAAGGAAATCACCTTCATTTCTTCGATGGGTGCAGCCCTGCGCAGCGACCCGTTCATGGTGAGGAAGGCTGAGTTCTGGAAGGTGGATGGCGATCCGCTGGCAAGGGCCCTGCGCAAGAAATTCAAGAAGAACAAGACGTTTCCCCGTCGCAAGTTCCAATGCGTTTTCAGCGAGGAAAAGCCGATGCAGAACAGGGGCGACCAGCGACTCGTGGAACACGAATGGTGCTCAACAAAGGCGCAGATCAACGGTTCGCTCTGTCACATCACCGCCACTTTCGGCATGGCAATCGCAGGAATGGTCATCAATCACATCATCGATTGATGGCTTGCATCATAACCAGGTGTGTGCATACTTTTCAACTTTCCCTAATGAATAAATTTATTTGAGAGCAAAAAAAACAAGATTTTCTTGCTTAATAAAAATAAAAGTCTTATCTTTGCATAAGATTAGCATGATGTTTAAATATAATCAGGAGGAGAAAATATGTTGATATACGTAGCCAACCCACTTTATGATGCCGTCTTCAAGTATATGATGGAAGACGAGCGAATAGCCAAGACATTGCTTTCTGCACTCTTGCAGAAAACGGTGATTGCTGTAGAAATGCGACGTCACGAGTATCCTAACATTTCTCGTGATGCCATATCCATGTTTCGTGTTGATTTTGCGGCAACCGTATTGGAAGACGATGGCAGCAAGAAGCTTATTCTGATAGAATTGCAGAAAACATGGCTGGAGACGGAGACCTTGCGCTTTCGCCAATATCTGGCTGTGCAGTATAACAACAAGGAGAATATGCGCAAGGAAACCAAGGGCAAGTTTGCCCTGCCTACTGTAGCTGTTTATCTGCTGGGGCATTGCGTGGGTGAATTCAAGGATCCCGTAATCTATGCCAAGCATAAGGTATATGACTATGAAGGAAATGAAATTCTCCAGGAGAAGCCAGACCCATTTGTAGAGAGTCTGCAGCATGACAGCATCATTGTCCAGATTCCGCTGCTGAAAGGAAGAGTGAACAATAGACTGGAGAAAATATTGAGTGTGTTCGATCAGTCACAGATTTATCCAGATGACCAGAGAATGCTAGAGTTGGATGAAAATAAATATGCGGATGATGCAGAAATGGCTCATATCCTTCATCGTCTCCAGTCGGCAGCCGCTAATCCTGATATCAGAAACAGAATGAATGCTGAGGATGAATTCTTCCAGGCTTTGGAAGACAGGGATACTACTATTATGAAGAAGGATAAAATCATTAAAGAGCAGAATGCGAAGATGGAAGAGCAGAATGCTGTGCTTGAAGAGCAGAAAGCGAGGATGGAAGAGCAGAAAGCATCTTTGCGTGCTGCAGTCTTGGCTCTGTCGAAATCTGGCATGGCTGCAGAAATGATAGCAAAGACATTGCATATCGAAGAGGAGAAAATAAAAGAAATATTATCCTAGCCAATAACATCAAAACAGAAGAAGGCGATAGTAGACACATCGTGGTGAGCCACGGCCGCGTCCGTGAGCATCTCTGCGGCATCTACGAGTTCCTGGAATCCAAGAAAATGGAAAGCCTTCAGGAGCTGGAAAAGAAATAATATTCTAGTGGCGTATATGTGGGAATTGATTGAAGTTAAAGAAGTTATCACTCCCTACGGTCGTTCGGGAAGTTAAGAGACAATAGTCATCTGGCGTAAAACTTAGAACATTTGTCCCTTTAACTTCCCCTTAACTTCCCTCTAACTTCCCTCTAACTTCCCTCTAACTTCCCTCTAACTTCCCTCTAACTTCCCTCTAACTTCCCTCTAACTTCCCTCTAACTTCCCTCTAACTTCCCTTTAATTTCCCTTTAACTTCCCTCTAACTTCCCTTTTATCTTCCCTTTAACTTCCCTTTAACTTCCCTTTAACTTCCCTTTAACTTCCCTCTAACTTCCCTTTAACTTCCCTCTAGCTTCCCTCTAACTTTCCTTTAACTTCCCTCTAGCTTCCCTCTAACTTTCCTTTAACTTCCCTCTAACTTCCCTTTAACTTCCCTCTAACTTCCCTTTAACTTCCCTCTAGCTTCCCTCTAACTTTCCTTTAACTTCCCTCTAGCTTCCCTCTAACTTTCCTTTAACTTCCCTCTAACTTCCCTCTAACTTCCCTTTAACTTCCCTCTAACTTCCCTCTAATTTTGTTCCCAAAAAGGCAGTATATTTAACAAATAATAACATTCCTGCTTTCTTTATAATATATTAACTATTACAATTTGGAAATATTACAAACTTTTCTTACCTTTGCAGTCGAAAATGAATAAAAACAGTAAAAAATATACAATTCTCAGAATTTATGATGAACAGGATAACCAATTATATTCTCCTCATCACATTCTTAATATATGGCGGCAGAGCGCCAGCACAGAATGTCAAGCATGAGAACGACTCCGTGAAGATGAACAAACCATTCAATATGGATGTACGGACGAACATAATATATGACGCATTACTGATTCCCAACGTAGGAGTGGAATTCGACCTCGGCAAGAGATGGACGGTTGCCGCCAACGCCATATATGGCTGGTGGAACAACGACCGTAGCCATTGGTACTGGCGAGCCTACGGTGGTGATGTTGCCTTGCGCAAATGGCTGGGAAAGGCAGCCCGAAGGAAAGCCCTCACGGGGCATCATGTCGGGGTGTACGGCCAGATTTTCACCTACGATTTCGAAACCGGTGGAAGGGGCTACATGGGCGGCAAGCCCGGTGGCACGCTCTGGGACAAGATGAACTACGTGGTGGGAGCCGAATATGGCTACTCCCTCCCCATCGCCCGAAGATGGAACATCGATTTCACTATCGGAGCCGGATACTGGGGCGGAATCTACCACGAATATCTCCCACAGGACGGTGAATACGTATGGCAAGCCACGAAGAAGCGGCAATGGATAGGCCCTACAAAGGCTGAAATATCCCTCGTCTGGCTCCTGGGCAAAGGGAACTGTAATCAGGGAAAATCCAGAAGGAAAAATTCTTTTCTGATGGATTCCACAGACTGGAAAGGAGGTGGCGATGATTAGAAGAATCCTTACATTTTTCATCCTCCTGCTCACCCTTATCCTGACTTCCTGCGAGCATAAGGAACTCAAATTCCCCGAAACCGTCAAGTTCCGTTCCCTCAGAGTGGTGCTGAAATGGGAACAGCTGGCAGACTTCGAGAAGCCGGAAGGAATGCGAGTCATCTTCTTCCCTCTCCAAGGCAAAGGAGATCCCTGGATATTCGACTTCCCGTATGGTGAAGGCCGGACGATAGAGTTGCCAGTCAACGACTATGCCGTGGCGAGCTACAACTATGATGCCGACGGCATTCTGTGGAAGAATACTGACAGTTTCTGGCAGTTTACCGCCTATACCCGCTCCGTTCAGACGCCTGATGGCGAGCATGCCTGCATCACTCCTCCGTGGATGTGCGGCTACTATCTGGAAACGGTTTCGGTCAAGGACAATGGCAAGGAAGACGAGCTGGTCATCACGCTCTATCCCGAGAACAAGGTGAGCCGATACACCTACGAGGTGCATGGCATCCGCCATCTTGAGAGAGTGGCTGACATCAGGGCGAGTCTTTCTGGAATGTCGGGTTCGCTGCTGTTGGCAAACGATGAGTTGCCCGATGATGTTCCATCCGAGCGCCTGCTGTTTGGCGGCGAGGTAAAGGACGGTCAGATCAGGGGCGGCTTCTACACCTTCGGCTATCGCCAGAAGAGCACCGAGCCTCATGTGTTCAAGCTCTACATCAAGAGTCGCACGGGCAAGTTGCATGTTCTGGAGCAGGACGTAACCCAGCAGGTCCGTTCCTTCCCTGTAGAGGGCCATATAGGCAATGTTCATCTGGTATTGAACTTTGATTTCGGCATTCCGGAGGATTCCGGAGGCATCAAGGACGATGCCGGATTTGACGTAGGAGCCGATGACTGGGCAGACGTAAACACGGATATTCAGTGTTAGAAAATATGCGATTCAGAAAGTTTTCAGGTAAAATAAACCAATTATATATTTAATGTTTCAGTAAATTTAATTATCTTATGAACAAAATTTATTTATTAACCGCAGCCTTTGCCGTAATGGCATCGCTGTCAGGATGCTCGGACACCGAGCTCGCAAGCATTGACACCGTTCAGGAAAAGACCCCAATCGGCTTCCATACCGTTGGCAGCCAGATGGAATCTAGAGCAACGATTATTAATTCTGGGGATATCACAAAAACGGACTTCAAGGTATATGCCTTTGATGGTGATGGTAACGCTTTTATGGGTAATAATGATACTGATAATGATTTTTTCGCTCATAATGGTGTTCACATCAAGTATGACGCTGTGAACAGTGCCTGGACATATAATGATCCTTCAAATCTTCGATATTGGCCAAATTATTCGCTGGATTTTTATGCAGTAAGTCCTGCAACCTTTCCTGGTGAATTGTCTTTAGGTTGGAAATTTAACCATGAAAGCCCAACGATTTTCTATTCACCCAGCGATGAGTATGCCAATACATCAATTCCTGCCAATGTTGATGTAATGTACGCTGTTGCCAAGGGACAGACAAAATCTGGTGGCGGGAAGGTGAATTTAGCTTTCAAACACATTTTGTCACAAATTGCTTTTCAGGCAAAGACCAATGATCCAAACTTAGTTGTAGAGATTAATGAAATTAAGCTCTTCAATATAAAGTTTAGCGGTTACTTTGATATTCCTACAGATAATACTGCACCGAAAAGAAAGAATTGGCGACCTAATGACCTCCAAAGAGGTGGTCTTGATTTCACTGTTATAAAAGAAGGAGCAAATATTACGGTAAATAGTACTACAGATGCTACTGATATATCTAAAAAGACACCAATGTTAGTTATCCCTCAGCAGTTGAGAGCTTGGCAAACCAGTACAACAACACCTAAAACAAAAGACGATGCTGATAAAGACAAAGAAGGCTATTTAGGTATTAGTTGCAAAATTAAAGTAAACGGAGAATATATAAAAGGTGACGCAAGTAAATTTGAGTACATTTGGGTTCCATTCGGAGCTGATTGGCAACCAGGCAAGCGTTATGTCTACACCCTGATATTCGGTGGTGGTTATGATGAGCATGGTCAGCCAATCTTAACTCCAATTAATTTCGAACCATCAGTAGAAGATTGGGGAAATGTTGATGACAATACTTCAACAGACAAAGACATTCCATTGTATCAATAACATTCAATTAGGCAAAAACTTCACAAGTAAGTCCAATTATAGATAAAATCCCCTGCAAGAGAACAGCAACAAGCTACCTCTTGCAGGGCTTTTCATATCCCTACCCTTTTTATCCATAGTTTAAAGAAGCTCGTTTTACCCATATTTTAAAGACCCCCGTTTTACCATACGCCCTGAACCAACGGCCATCGGCCGAAGGGAAAGGCGCAGAGCCCGTTTTCCCCATACGCCCTGAAAGGGCAGAAGCTCCTAGCCCAGGGCATCGCCCTGGTTTTTTATTGTCGCAAACCTGTCGCCCTGTAAGGGCGCCTTGCTGAAAACGCTATTATACCCAGGGTGCTGCCCTGGGCTAGGAGCTTTTGAGCCTTCAGCCCGTTCTTGAACCACATGAGAAAGTTCTGTATTTTCATATCCCACGGATATATTAATTTATCTCTCAGAGATATTTTCATAATTCACAGAGATATTAGCCCCGTCCTTTTAGAAATAAAGATAAACCAGGGAACTGTAGAGCTGGACGGAGAGAACGTAGAGGAGATAGAGCGGAGCAAAGACGCGGATGCCTGAATACGACGCCTCATAAGCCTCCGTGAGCGAACGGAAGCGGTTGCTCGCCACACCAAAGGTGAGACTCATCACCATGACCGCAAAACAAATGTACGGAAGGAGACTCTTCGTAAAACTACTGCCCCAGATGCCACCCATCACGTTCAGCAATATAGCATGGGGAACCATCGTGAGACAAACCATCACGAAGACGAACAGCAGAAACTCGAAAAACACCACTCGCATGGCTACCCGCTGGCGATATTCCCTGCCGTTGAAATGAAGCAGACCGCTCCTGTAGAGTGCCCCCAGCGAGATGCAGAGCAGCAGGAGCCAGACCAGCATCGGCTGCATCAGATTCTCCGTAAAGCGTCCGAAGAACCATCGGATGCCCTCGGCATTGAGCAACGTGCGCGGGAAGGTTTCCGGCATCGCAGCCGTCTGCAGCCACGATACCAGCACCAGAACGCACTGGCCAACCAGCAATCCGCTAGCCAGCCATGCCCCCAAACGGGTCAACTTCCGATAAATCGATATCCTATTCCTCATAGTCCTATTCCCCATGACTTATCTCCCTCGTGACCTACTCCTCGTCAGCCACGAGATTATCAATATCCAGGATGCGCAGTTCGCAGGCCCTTACCACCAGTCGGGTGGCATTCACGCTATTGCCGTTGTTGCCGTCAGGAAACAGCTTCTGCACCAGCTCGTTCTGGCGCTTCTCCAGACTCTTCACGCCGAAAGGCATTCCTCGCAGGCCAGTAATCTGCTCCTTGGTGTAGCCCAGGGCAAGATGGCGCAGAAAACGCTCGTCATATTCATCAATCTCGTAATTGATGAGAGCCTCCTGGCGCATCAGCTCGCTGTTTACGCTCTTTTTGAATCGCTCGATAATCTTCTTCAGGATAGGCTGGTTGAAGACCATCTTCTTGCCGCCCATGCAGCTCGCCACATCACCACGGGTGAGCAGTTCACCGCTCTTTAGGATGATTCCGTCGCATCCGGCATCCAGCGCATCCACCCAAAGCTTCTCGTTGAGGATCTCGCCCGTAAAGATGAGCACCTTCACGTCGGGATACTGCTGCTTGGTGCTGCGGCAGATTTCCACGCCAATGGTGGTAGAACCGCCCAATCCCAGATCGAGCAGCACGAGGTCGGGCTTCTGCGCCTTGATAAGTCGCCAGTAAGCCGGTTCGTTTTCGGCAGTTCCAATGATTTCTGCCTCAGGAATGTCGGTCTTGAAGATGCCCTCGGTACCTTTCAGCTCCAGTGGCACATCTTCTACTATAATCACTTTAAAATTCTCCATATCTCTATTCTATTTTAAGTATTTCTATTCAACTCCAGCTTGAGTTTTCTCATTCTGAACTTCTGTTATTTCTAATTCAACCTTATGTTTCCATCTTTCCTTCAAGCCCTCGAAGTCGATTCTCTTAACGACCGCTACAGGCAGGACAGCCGTGATGATTGCACTGCCGTCAGATCCGGCAGTGGAACTGAGACCGCAGCCGCGCAAGTTGGTAATATCACCTACCTCTCTGGCTATCTGTCTTGCCACGAGATAATTGACATCCACGGTAGTTGAAGAAAAGAAATCGGTAATCTGGCGGGAAACGTAAGCCGACTCATGCTGCTTCACATACACCTCGGCATAAGGATTTCCGTCCGTAGTCTCGATTCTGATGTCGCACTTCTTCGTATTGGCTATCAGGATTTCGAAAAGAAGCTCCAGCAGGTGGTAATCCAGCCTTACCATACCCTTCGCCTGCTCCATCGCCTGAGTACTCAGCATGGTATATACCGATTTGTAATACTCTATCAGCTCGCGTAGCGATTCCACATCATCGGGATTGGTTTCGATGAGCTGTCGGATGCGCGACGGATAATACATCGTTTCGTGTTTCAGGGCAGAGAGACAGTTGTCGAGCACCTGATTGGCAACATACAGCTTGTCGCCCTCGTATTCCGTTCGATGGATTTCATCTTCCAGCAGTTCCAGTCTGCTGTAGTCCTTCCGGACATCTGCAATGCCGTCGTTCAGCGCTTTCTCGATGCGCACCACCACCTCGTTGAGCTGTTCGCTGTTGGCTCTACGGCTGGTTTTCTCATCCCATATCTCGCTGATTCGCTGCAGCTTTTCCTTGTCAGAGCTGCTGCTGAGCAGAATCTGGTTGATGGTATTCACCTTGTCTACGGCGAAGCGATAGCGCAGGATGTGGCGATAATACAGCAGATAGTAAGCCAGCGGCAGCTGCAGCAGGAGGAGTATCAGGAGAACCACCGCCACATTCTTGGAGTTTTTGGAAACCTCCATCGTGCGCACGTATTCATCGAGCGTATTGTCGGCGCTCATCTCCCTGAAGAGCTGGGTGTAGACCTTGTTGTTGCTGGCATACAGGTCCCACTGGTGGAGCGCCAGGGCTGCCACAGCACTCTCGTTGCGGATATCGAGAATCACGTTGTAGTCGGTTGGCAGACTGTCTCTGAGCCACTGCAGTTCGGCTATGGCTCCCGACTTGGGATACTTCACCATCAGGAAGGTTCCCTTAGGCCGGAGCGAGAGATAATGGCGGTTGAGATACTCTCTTGCTGAATCGGCGAAGGCAAGCGTGCGCTCGTAATGACCGTTGACATTGCTGAAATAGGCGCTGTCGGCATACTGGTCGGCTCGCTGCAGATTGAGCGGCTTCTGAACGGCTGTACGCTTGTGCTGATGATGAGAGCCATGAGATTTCTGCATCTTTGCCCAGGCGCTGCCTGAAGGAAGACATGAGAACAGGGCTATCAGCAACGACAGCAGGAGCATACGACCCGCAGGAAGGCGGAAGGCAAAACGGCTCCCCTTGCCCACCTTGCTTTGTACAGAAATATCGCACTTGTCAAACATGCGGCTCGTCTTCTTGTATTTCTCGATGATTCCCTTGCAGTTGATCAGTCCGAAACCATGTCCGCCGGTATAGGCGCGGTCGAAGACATGAGCCAGCTGTTCCTCGTCCATACCCCTTCCGTTGTCCGTGATGGAAATCTCCACATACTTATCCTCTGCCTTGACCTGAGCCTCGACGACCACCTCACCACCGGCAGGAGTAAACTTCCTGGCGTTGTCGGCTATCGTATTGATCATGAAGAGCGTCAGGGCACGGTCGGCTTTCAAAACAGCATCCGTCGGCTTCACCACGAGCCTGATGCCCTTCATCTGGAAGCTCGTCTTTCCCTTCTCCACAATGTCGAAGAGCTGTTGCAGGGAGAAGCTCTCAATGCGGAGATTCAGCATTCCCTGCTTCATCTGAATCCAGCGTGTCAGGGTACTGTTATAATCTTCAATGACATCTACCAATTCCAATATATACTGGTAGCGCTGTTTTCTTACCTCCTCGGTTTCACCACCCTTGCAGAGTCGGGTCACCTCGTTCAGCATACGGTTTATATACGAAAGATTTGAGTTGGCAAACTCCACTTTGGTGCGCTGCTCCACGTTGCGTTCCTTGTTGGCAGATACTCTCATCGTCAATTCCATACGGCGTTCTGTTTCCTCTTCAAACTTCTCAAGGAATTCTTTATGTTTCTGAGCATTAAGTTCCATTCGTTCATGCAGAGGTTTAAGCAGTTCTTCCGTGGATTCCTCCTTGGCTTTCTTGCGCTTCATATAGTCGAAGACATAGAGCAGGATGACGGCAATGACAATCATGGCTATCACGGCGATGATCATGACATTGAGAATCGTGGCGATATCGTCGAGCTGGGCTGCACGGGCTTCGAGCTGGCGGTCCTGTCGGGAAGACTCCTGCAGGTCGAGATAGGCGTTGCGGTTGTAGTCGCTCTTCACCTTGTCGTCGAGTGCGGAATAAGCCAGACTCATCTGCTCGCGGATGGAAGCCACGAGGTCGGGCGCCTGGAAGATAGCCTTGTTGTCATAGAGCGCATGGTTCAGACAGTCGAGCGACGACTGGTAATCCCTGATTTGCCAATAGCACTCGGCAAGGGTACGATGGGCTCCTGCCGTCTGATAAACATCGCCATAGCTGCTGAAGAGATTGAGCGCCCGCTGGGCAAAGTTGCCGGCAAGCAGGTTGGCTGGCATCTGCTCGATGTTGAGATACTGGAAGGCAGGCAGGTTGTTCCTGATGAGGAACTCCCGGTTGTCTTCATCCTGGATATGTTCGCTGATAGCTTGAAGGGCATTCGCCTGCCAGTAAGGATAAGGATTAGGACCGCTCGCCAGCATGTAGCATCTGATGAGCATATCGAATTCTGCCTGCAGAATCTCGTGCTGAGTACCGTGGGTAATCGCTCCACCCGAACCGTAATTGTAGAGATAGTTCAGATACTGGGCTGTGTCCTGCTCCAAGGCGTCAGGGTCTATCTGGTTCAGGGCTTGCATCATCGGCTTCTCCAACTGCACATAATAGAAATAGGTGGAAGCCACAACCGCAAACTCTGACTGGGCATAGACCGCACGCTGATATTCACGAGGAGGAAGGTTATCAGTCTCCTCGCCTATTCGGCGCAGTCGGCGCATCGCTTTCTCACGATAGGCGTAGAAATCCTTGTTGCGGGCTTCCCGCTGACAGAGTCGCATATTCTGGACGTCGGCAATAAGGAGTTCTATCTGGTTGTCGCTGCGTTCTTCCACCTGGTTGAGCCACTGTTTGGCAAGCTTGTAATCCATCTTGGCTATAGCCACGAAGGCAAGGTTGTTGCAAGCCTCTGCATAACCGGTAGGATAATCGCCGGAAAGAGCTAAGGCTCTCTTTGCCAGCACTTTGGTAGAGTCGAGGTTGCGATAGTGAAGAGCATAGGATTGGCTGTTCAACTTATCCACCTCATACTGATGGGCAGGCGAACAAGCTGAAAAGAAAAGCGCCGCCACCACCACAAGGTTGATGACGACGCTATAAAGATGACATTTCTTTTTATGCATAAGCATAAAAACCAAACAACTTTTATTTAAAAACGATTTTCAAAATTAAGCGCGAGCCTTGGCAATATAGCCAAGAGCTTCCTGGCACTTAGCTGTGATAGCAGCCCAGTCGCCAGCAGCAACAGTCTCCTTAGGGAAAAGCTTAGAGCCCATACCTACACAGAGAACGCCAGCCTTGATCCAAGGAGTAAGATTCTCCTCTGTTGGCTCTACGGCACCTGTTACCATGATGTTGCTCCAACGCAATGGTGCCATCACATTCTTGACGAATGAAGGACCACCTACGTTACCTGCAGGGAATACCTTGGTTACATCGCAACCTGCTGCCTGAGCATTGTTGATTTCTGTAACAGAACCACAACCTGGTGAATATGGTACCAGGCGACGGTTGCAGACTGGTGCAATGTCAGGGTTGAAGTTAGGACCTACGATGAAGTTGGCACCCAACTGGAGATAGAGAGAAGCTGTACCAGCGTCAACCACTGTACCAGCACCCAAGATCATCTCAGGGCAAGCCTTGTCAGCCCACTTTACCAACTCACCGAAAATCTCGTGAGCGAAGTCACCTCGGTTAGTAAACTCGAAAACGCGAACGCCACCCTCATAGCAAGCCTTGATTACGTTCTTGCATATTTCAACGTCCTTATTGAAGAATACAGGAACCATACCAGTCTCTTTCATGGCTGCCATGACCTGCATTTTGCTAAACTTTGCCATTTTTATTTTAATGTTAAGTGTTAAATGTTATCGCTGAACGCGACCATTAGCGTTACCGCCAGCAAGACTCTCTACCTCATCAGCAGAAACGAGGTTGAAGTCGCCAGGGATAGTGTGCTTCAATGCAGAAGCAGCTACTGCGAACTCCAATGCCTCTGCCTGAGTCTCCTTGGTCAGGAGACCGTGGATCAGACCACCAGAGAAAGAGTCACCACCACCTACGCGGTCGATGATAGGGTTGATATCATAGTGCTTGCTCTGGTAAAAGTCCTTGCCGTCATAGATAAGAGCCTTCCAGCCGTTGTGTGTAGCAGAGAGAGACTCACGGAGAGTAGAAACAACATACTTGAATCCGAACTCCTTCATCATACCCTGGAAGATGCCGTAGTAACCCTCAGCATCTGTCTTGCCGCCCTCTACGTCAGCATCTGGCTTGAAGCCCAGGCAGAGCTGAGCATCTTCCTCATTACCGATGCAAACGTCAACGTACTTCATCAAAGGACGCATTACAGAGATAGCCTTCTCTGAAGTCCACAGCTTCTTGCGGAAGTTGAGGTCAACAGAAACAGTTACGCCATGACGCTTAGCAGCCTCACAAGCCAACTTGGTCAACTCAGCAGCCTTGTCGCTGATAGCAGGAGTAATACCGCTCCAGTGGAACCACTGGGCACCCTCCATGATCTTATCGAAATCGAAATCTGCAGCATCAGCCTCTGCGATAGCGCTGTGAGCACGGTCGTAGATAACCTTTGATGGGCGCATAGAAGCACCAGTCTCAGCATAGTAAAGACCAACACGGTCGCCACCACGAGCAATGAAATCAGTGTTTACACCATAGCGACGGAGAGCATTCAGGGCAATCTGACCAATCTCGTGCTTTGGCAGCTTAGATACGAAGTAAGCCTCGTGACCATAGTTAGCCAAGCTGACAGCTACGTTAGCTTCACCACCGCCAGGGATGATGCGGAATGAATCACTCTGAATGAAGCGCTCGTTGCCTTCTGGTGACAAACGAAGCATAATTTCACCTAATGTTACAATTTTTGCCATTGTTGATAGTTTTAATTTATTGTTTTTATGTTTGTTTGTAATTGACAATTCTAGGAACTCATCATTACATGATCTTGACAATGTTTTAAGTCACCGTCTCATATCGCTGGCAAAAATAACCATAATTTCCCAAATAACGAAATAAAAAGGGATTTTTTTTCGTTTTTACCCGTATTTTTCCTTTTTTCAATACTTTTTTTTGGTTTTTGTGCAAAAAAACAGCTGTGTATTCGCACAATTCATTTTTTTATTGTATATTTGTGCCCGAAAGTATGAACTGTGGTCGCACACACATGCTTTGGTTCAATAATCAATTGATGGAAATGCACAGCCGGCACATATTACTATATAATAATGTTCGCGCGAAGCTTTCCTCAAAAATAAATACTTAAAACAATGGCCGAAAAAATCAGAATCAAGGATATTGCTGAAAGAGCTGGCGTATCCGTCGGAACGGTTGACCGAGTTCTCCATGAGCGCCCCAACGTATCCAAGACTGCCCGTGAAAAGGTGGAGAAGGCGCTGAAGGAGATGAATTACCAACCCAACATGTACGCCAGTGCATTGGCGTACAACAAATCGTACACCTTCTATCTGCTCATCCCTAAGCACGAATCGGAAGCTTACTGGGAAGAGATAGAGGAAGGTGCAAAGAAGTGTGAAGAGGTGCGCCGCGATTTCCATATCAACGTAGAAATCAGATTTTACGAGCGCTCCAATGAGGATTCGTTCCGTGATATGTCGAAAGAGATTCTGGAAGCACAGCCTGAGGGCGTCATCGTGGTTCCGTCTTCGCTCGCCGTAACACGGGAGTTGACCGAACAGCTGCATCATAAAAGCATCCCCTTCATCCTCCTCGACTCATACATGCCCGACCTGCGTCCGCTCTCATTCTTCGGTCAGGATTCGTTCTGCTCTGGCTTCTTCTCAGCCAAGGTGCTGATGATGATTGCCAGTGGCGAAAAGGAAATCATGCTGATGAGACAGACCAAGGACGGAAAGGTGGTCAGCAAGCAGCAGGACAACCGAGAGGTAGGTTTCCGCCACTACATGCACGATCACTTCCCACAGGTGGAAATCAAGGTACTCGACCTGCCGCTCAACGGAACCCGAAACGAAT
The DNA here is from genome assembly GCF_052118345.1 of Prevotella sp. LCP21S3_D2. Lineage (NCBI taxonomy): Bacteria > Pseudomonadati > Bacteroidota > Bacteroidia > Bacteroidales > Prevotellaceae > Prevotella > Prevotella sp. LCP21S3_D2. The sequence goes on from NZ_JBQKHJ010000027.1 coordinate 21,107, forward strand.
ACGTGAAGATGTTGGAGAGATATTTTGCCGAGCATCCGGATACGCATCACTGCATCACCATGACATCGAAGGCACATATCGTGGGCGACTTCCTCCTGAAAACCAACCGCCGTGATGTTCAGATCATGGGCTATGACATGGTGGAGAAGAATGCCCACTGTCTGCGCGAGGGAAGCATCTCGTTCCTCATCGCACAGCACGCCTACATGCAGGGTTACTACTGTGTAGACACCCTCTTCCGGGCAATCGTGCTAAAGAAGAAGGTGACCACCGTGAACTACATGCCTATCGAGCTGCTGATGAAGGAGAACGTAGACTTTTATCGCAGAACGCAAATCTAAAATGATTCTGATTGAAGGAAATAAGTATTTGAATATATACATAATTATAAATATATAAAAACAACTACAGAATGAAACTATCAAGCTTTATCAAGATTAACCCTGCCGACTCGGTAGTGGTTTGCTTGCGCCCAATGAAGAAGGGCGAAGAGATTGAGGTAGATGGTAAGACCATCACCCTGTTGCAGGATACTCCTGCTGGACATAAGGTGCTCATCGACGATGCTGCCGAAGGAAAGGACATCATCAAGTATGGTTATCCAATCGGCCACGCCAAGAAGGACCTGAAGCAGGGCGAATGGGTGAACGAGAATAATCTCAAGACCAATCTTGCCGGAACTCTGGAGTACACCTACAACCCAGTAGACGAGCAGTTGAGCATCGCACAGGAGAACCGCACCTTCAAGGGATTCGTTCGCAAGAACGGCGAAGTAGGTGTAAGAAACGAGATCTGGGTGGTCCCTACTGTGGGCTGCGTGAACGGAATCGCAGAGAAGCTTGTTGAACTCCTGAAGAAGGAGACCAACTGCGAGGGAATCGACGCCATCCACGCATGGCACCATAACTATGGCTGTTCTCAGCTTTCAGGCGACCATGAGAACACCCGTAAGGTGTTGCGAGACATCTGCCTTCATCCAAATGCTGGCGCTGTGCTCGTACTCTCTCTCGGCTGTGAGAACAATCAGGCTGACGCTTTCATGGAGATGCTTGGCGACTACGATAAGGACCGCATCAAACTTCTTGTAACACAGAAGGTTGAAGGCGATGAGCTGGAGGAAGGCATGAAGCTGCTCCGTGACCTCTATCAGAAGGCTAAGGAAGACAAGCGCGAGGACGTGCCGGTAAGCAAGCTCCGCGTAGGTTTGAAGTGTGGCGGTTCTGACGGCTTCAGCGGCATCACAGCCAATCCATTGGTAGGTGAATTCTCTGACTGGCTGGTTGCTCAGGGCGGAACATCTATCCTCACCGAGGTGCCTGAGATGTTTGGTGCAGAGACCATCCTGATGAACCGTTGTGAAAACAAGGAACTCTTCGACAAGACTGTTCACCTCATCAACGACTTCAAGGAGTACTTCCTCAGCCACGGTGAACCAGTTGGCGAGAATCCTTCTCCAGGCAATAAGGCTGGTGGAATCTCTACCCTCGAAGACAAGGCGCTGGGCTGTACACAGAAGTGCGGCCGTGCTCCGGTCAGCGGCGTATTGCAGTATGGTGATCGTCTGGAGACTACCGGTCTCAACCTCCTTTCAGCTCCAGGCAATGACCTCGTAGCAGCCACAGCACTGGCTTCTGCAGGTTGCCAGCTCGTACTCTTCACCACCGGTCGTGGAACGCCATTCGGCACCTTCGTACCAACCATGAAGATTTCTACCAACAGCAATCTGGCAAAGAATAAGCCAAACTGGATTGACTTCAATGCTGGTGAACTGGTAGAGGGTACTGAGATGAAGGATCTTGTACGTAAGTTTATCGATAAGATTATCGCCGTAGCCAATGGCGAGGAAGCCCGCAATGAGAAGAACGGCTACAGCGAAATCTCCATTTTCAAGAATGGAGTAACATTGTAACATTAAATATAAAACATGAGTAATAAAAAAGGTTTGCTGGCGCTATCGCCGTTATTTCTGCTGATTGTCCTCATCGCAGTGTTCACCGTCTATTCTACGGATGCGACTCACAAGGACACCAGCTTGTCGCTCACCGTGGCATTCATGATATCCAGTATCTATGCCGTGGCGATTTCGGGTGGAATGCCCATCAAGAAGCGAGTAGATACCTACAGTAAAGGTGCTGGTGCCAACAACCTGATGCTCATGTTGTGGATATACGTACTGGCAGGTGCGTTCGCAGCATCGGCAAAGGCGATGGGGGCTGTAGACGCCACCGTGAACCTGGCGCTGAGCGTTCTGCCTGCCAGCATGATTCTTCCAGGACTCTTCCTGGCGGCTTGCTTCATCTCCGTCTCCATCGGTACCAGCGTAGGAACGGTAGTGGCGCTGGTTCCTATTGCAGCCGGACTGGCTAGTTCCATGCACGGCAATGTGGGTATGATGACCGCCATCATCGTGGGTGGCGCCTATTTTGGCGACAACCTTTCGTTCATCTCTGATACGACGGTGGTGGCAACCCAAACGCAAGGTTGCCGGATGAGCGATAAGTTCAGGGTGAATTCGCTCATCGTGGGTCCTGCAGCCCTCATCATCCTCGGCGTCTATGCCGTGATGGGAATCGGTCTTCAGGCTCCAACCGACATTGCAGACGTGGAATACGTCAAGGTATTACCTTATATATTAGTACTCGTCTGCGCCATAGCCGGCATGAACGTGATGGCTGTTCTGGCAATGGGCACGATACTCTGTGGCTTCATCGGCGTGGCAAGCTACTATCTCGGTTCTCCCCTCTCCTACGACCTGTTTGGCTGGTTCTCGGCAATGGGCAATGGAATCACGGGCATGGGCGAGCTGGTGATTATCGCCATGATGGCAGGTGGAATGCTGGAAATCATCCGGGAAAACGGAGGAATCAACTATATCATCGACAAGATTACCGCCCGTGTTCACGGCAAGCGTGGAGCCGAACTCTCCATTGCTGCGCTCGTATCGCTGGTGAATATCTGCACAGCCAACAACACGGTGGCAATCCTGACTGTAGGAAATATCGCAAAGAAGATAGGTGATAAGTTTGGCGTAGACAACCGCAAGGCAGCCAGTATCCTCGACACCTTCTCGTGTATGGTGCAGGGAATGATTCCTTACGGAGTTCAGATGCTTCTGGCAGCCGGTCTGGCAGGAATCAGTCCGATGGACATTCTGCCCTATCTCTACTATCCGGTAGCCATCGGTATTGCCGCATTCCTCGCAATCATCTTCCGCTATCCGAAGCGATATTATTAAACAGAAAAATATCATTTAAAAATCAGGCGATATGAACTTTTTACAGAGAAACCTTTTCATCAAGCTGCGTTCCGAGAATTTCGGAACCGATGAAGAACTGGAACCAATGACAACCTTCAAGATGCAGAAGATTGCCCAGATGATGAAGAACCTCAGCGACATTCCAGAGGGAGAAGTTCGCATGAACAACAGTTTTCTGAATCGCCGTCTTACCAAGATACAAGATGACGAACGCCATGCTATCGACACCTCGATAGAAACCGTCTACCTGCTGCGCATCATCGTGGGCAATGTGAACAGCATCCTGAAGAGCGGAATCAATCTGAAGGGAATCATCCAGCTGGGCAACTACCTGCGCACGAAAGGCGACAAGGTAGACTTCGTGAAACTGGAGAAATGGCTTACCAGACTTCGCATCCAGCGCATCGCACAGCTGGAAGGAAGCGTGCTCATCACCTTCTTTGACTTTGAACAGGACGAAATCCCGTTTGTTCGCCACGTAGAGCCTGGCGCATACAAGCATACGCTGCGCTCGCTCTATTACAACATTACGGAGCATCAGGACATCCAGTTTGAACAGAACAATGCCGGCTTCGTACATACTACTGGAGGCACCATGCGCAAGAATCTGCGCCGAAGCATGCGCTTCCTGCAGTATGCTCCGATAGAGACTATGAGCAATTTCATGAACAACTTCTTCCGTTCACTTTCGGAAATCGAAGAATAGTGAAATATAAATTTATATAAAAAACGAACACGTCTGATGCATATATCGGACGTTTTTCGTATCTTTGCAGTTATGAAAAGAAGTATCATAACAATAATTACCATTATTTTTACCCTTGGGCTTCATGCTCAAGTGCAATGTGAAGATACCTGCAGTCATGTACATGGTATTGACCTCAGCCATTACCAAGGGAATGTCTTTTGGGAAACTGTAGGTGATAATTCCAAGATGGCTTATGTCTATCTGAAAGCTACTGAAGGCGGAACCAACGTAGACGCCAAGTATAAGAAGAACATTGACCTGGCTCACCGGTACGGGCTCAAGGTAGGATCCTACCACTTCTACCGCGCCAGGATTCCGCAGCAGACGCAGCTGGAGAATTTCATGGCGCAATGCCGACCTGGGGATCAGGACCTGCTGCCGATGATAGACGTGGAGACCAAGAGCGGACTGAAAACTGAAGAGTTCTGCGACTCGCTGTTCAAGTTCCTGCATCTGGTAGAAAAAGCCTACAGACAGAAGCCGCTCATCTATACTGGAGCCAACTTCTACGACCATTATCTGCTGGGCAAGCTGGACAGCTACAAGCTCATGATTGCCCAATACTCCAAGCGGGAACCCGTATTGGCAGACGGCAGAGACTTCGAGATGTGGCAGTATACAGGTAAAGGCAGACTGAACGGAATCAATGGTTATGTTGACAAAAGCCGCTTCATGGGAAGGCATAGACTGAGAGAAATCAGATTCAGACATCGATGACTTTGAACTTCGTTACTTTGAACTTGGAGCTTTGAACTTTATGATTAGCTTCAGGGGGTAAAAGTGTGGGCTTGAGGTTAGAAAATCAATGATATCTGGAAATTAAAATATGTAAATCAATAAACTTTAAATAAAACTATGGCAATTATAAAATGTCCAGAATGTGGACGCCAAATTAGCGATAAAGCACCAACATGTCCAAGCTGTGGTGTAGAGATTGCGGGCAAAATCACCAAATGCCCTAACTGCGGAGAGGTATATTTCAATTATCTTGAAATGTGTCCTAACTGCCAGACTCCCAATCCGACATTGGTAGGTGGCAGAGGCGGATTCTCTCCTGCTCCTTCTGCACCGGTGCAGCCTGCACAGCCAGTGGAACCGGTTGCTCCAGTTCAGCAGCCAGCAAGACAAACCATGCAGCAGCCAGCAAGACAAACCATGGAGCAGCCAGCAAGACCGGCAAATCCGGGAATGCCTGCAACTCCTCCACCTCCACCAGTACGCCCAACGGCAGCTAACGGAAACGGAGGCGAGCAGAATCCGGCAAACAAGGAACCAGAAAAGAAGAAGGGAACCAGAAGCATTCTGATCATCTCGCTCATCTTCTCTGTTCTCGTCTGCGGAATCCTGTATTACTTCTATGACAATGCCAACAAGAACAAGGAGAAGGAAGCTTACGAATACGCCATGCAGAGTACTGACCCGATGGTTCTGCAGAGTTATCTGGACACCTACAAGGACGCAGACGAAGCCCACCGCGATTCGATTACAGCCCATCTTGACCGTTTGAAGCAGACGGATCAGGACTGGACCAATGCCGTGGTAAGCGGTTCTAAAGATGCGCTGCAGGCTTATCTGGAGAAATATCCGAACAGCATTCATAAGCAGGAAGCCATCAACAAGATTGATTCCATCGACTGGAATGTGGCTAAGAATGCGGATACGGCTGATGCTTATCAGACCTACCTGGATGACCACAGAGACGGTTCGCACATCGAAGAGGCTGAGAATGCCCTGAAGAAAGTGAAGGGGCGTGACCTGCAGCCGGAAGAGAAAGAATTTATCTCTAGTCTCTATCGCCAGTTCTTCCAGAGCATCAACGCTCATGATGGTGATGGGTTGCTCGCCAACTGCGAAGACATTCTCTCTTCACTGCTGGGCAAGAATTCTGCACCGAAATCGGATGTCGTTACCTTTATGGACAAGCTCTATAAGGAGGATGTTGCCAACATGAACTGGCACATCAACAATGATTATCAGATCAAGAAACGTGAGATTGGCGACAGCGAATATGAATATCAGGTAGTGTTCACCGCCAAGCAGGTGGTTGACAAGACTGACGGTTCCAAGCACGAACAGTTGTTCAAGATTTCGAGCACCGTTTCTCCTGACCTGAAGATTTCATCATTCAATATGTCGAAGGTAACTCCTGCTCAATAAAAAACATGGGAAAATAAAACATGGGAAAATAAAATATGGGAAAATAAAAACGCCCTGTAAGAACAAAAGCATTCAAGTTTCAATGACTTATTTTAAAGCTTTTGCCCTTACAGGGTGATTTTGTTTATTGCATCTGACTTCTACTTTGCGTCCTTCATCTGGCGAAGCAACTCTTTCTGTCTGTCATTCAAGCCGGTTGGCAACTTCACATTATAGGTGATCATCAGATCACCGAAGGTTCCATCGCCACGGTCGTAACCCTTGCCACGAACACGAACCTTCGTTCCGTTCTGAGTCTCAGGCTTGATCTTCAACTTAATCTTCGAACCGTTGCTCAGCGTGATGATTCCTTCACCACCCAGCAAGGCAGTATACATGTCGATGTTCACGTTCATGTTCATTTCGCCATTGTTGGTTCGAGCACCTTGCTGACCGCCGCAGCCGCCGTTGCAACCGCCAGTACCGAAGTCAGCACCTGCGCCATAACCGGCATTGGCTCCACCGAAACCGCCAAAGCCACCAAAACCGCCCGTTCCAGCGCCGCCTCCGAAGCCGCCGAAACCAGCACCGCCCTGGCTGCTGCGGGAACGGCCGCCGCCAAAGAGATTTTCGAAGAAGCTGGAGAATCCACCTCCGCCACTTCCGAAACTGCTGAAGTCGAAGCCCTCAAACGGATTGCCGCCAGCGCCACCGGCACTGCCGCCACCAAATCCACCACCACCGAAGCCACCGGCGTTCTTCCAGTTCTCGCCAAACTGATCGTATTTGGCACGTTTATCTGGATCTGACAACACCTCATACGCCTCGTTCAAAGCCTGGAACTTAGCCTTAGCCTTCGGGTCGTTAGGGTGCAAGTCAGGATGAAACTGCTTAGCTCTCTTACGATAGGCTGCTCGAACATCCTTCTGAGGAATGTTCTTGTCAACACCAAGAATTTTGTAATAATCTACGAATGCCATATTCTTATACCTCCTATTTTTAATTATTTTTTGAATTATCCAACAAAAAGTATGCCGTAATTGCCAACTTTTTTGTACTTTTGCAGAGTAATAATAACTTTTTAGTAATATGAAACTAGTATTTGCAGCGCTCTTGTTGGCGCTTACCATCAACTCACCCGCTATGGCACAGCAACGTACCGTAAAACTGAGAGTGATCGAAACGAGTGACGTCCACGGTTCCTTCTTCCCTTACGATTTCATCAACCGGAAGCCAAAGGCAGGTACTCTGGCTAGAGTTTCTTCCTACGTCAACGACCTTCGAAAGACGTATAAGGACAATGTTATCCTCCTGGAGAATGGCGACATTCTGCAGGGGCAGCCCACCTGCTACTATTATAATTATGTGAACACCCAGGCTCGCAACGTGGCTTCGGATGTGGTCAACTATATGAAGTATGATGCGCAGGCGTTCGGTAACCATGATGTTGAGACCGGTCATCCTGTTTACGACAAATGGATCAAGGAGTTGAACTGCCCTGTTTTGGGAGCCAACATCATCGACACCAAGACTGGAGAGCCTTACGTCAAGCCTTACATCATCCTGAACCGCGAGGGTGTGAAGGTTGCCGTGCTCGGCTTGCTGACTCCAGCCATTCCTAACTGGCTGACAGAGAATCTCTGGAGCGGTCTCCATTTCGAGAACATGGTGACCAGTGCCCGGAAATGGATGAAGCACATCCTGGAGAACGAGAAGCCGGACGTGGTAATCGGCGTCTTCCATAGTGGTAAGGACGGTGGAATCGTTACCCCTGAATATGAAGAGGATGCTTCGCTCAGAGTTGCAAAGGATGTGCCAGGTTTCGACCTAGTACTCTTTGGTCATGACCACACTCGATGCAACGAGACTGTTACCAATGTGGAAGGCAAGCCTGTTATTTGTCTCGACCCTGCCAATAACGCCCTCTCCGTAGCTGATGCAGAGATTACTCTGACCCTCAACAAGAAGAAGGTGAACGGTAAGAAGCAATATGTAGTGACTGACAAGAAAGTGGTAGGAAACCTTGCCGATGTGACAAAATGTCCTATCGACGAGGATTTCATGAAGGCTTTCGAGCCTCAGATTGCAGAAATCAACCAATATGTGGGCAAGCAGATTGGTACTTTCAAGAACACCATCCACAGCCGTGAATCGTTCTTCGGAAGCTGCGCCTTCAATGATTTCATCCTCAACCTGCAGCTCGAAATGACCAAGGCTGACATTTCCTTCAACGCTCCGCTCCAATTCAATTCCACCATCAACGCTGGTCCTGTCTACGTGAGCGATATGTTCAACCTCTATAAATATGAGAATCAGCTCTACGTGATGCGCCTCACCGGTGAAGAGATTCGCAAGCATCTGGAGATGAGTTATGACCTTTGGGTGAACACCATGAAGAGTCCTGATGATCATCTGCTTCTGCTCGACACCCAGACCAAGGGCGATCAGCAGCGCCTGGGCTTCAAGAATCTCTCCTTCAACTTTGACAGTGCTGCAGGAATCGACTATGAGGTGGATGTTACGAAGCCAGACGGAGAGAAGGTGAAGATTCTGCGCATGAGCAACGGTCAGCCTTTCGATGAGAAGAAATGGTACAATGTAGCCGTAAATAGCTATCGTGGCAATGGTGGCGGAGAGCTTCTCACTCGTGGCGCCGGAATTCCAAAGGACAGTCTGGACAGTCGAATCATCTACCGCAGCAAGCGTGACCAGCGCTACTACCTGATGGAAGCTATCGAAAAGATGGGCACTATCGAGGCTAAAGCCAACAACAACTGGAAGTTCGTACCGGAAGCATGGACCAAGCCTGCTGCCCAGCGCGACTATGAATTGCTGTTCGGCAAGGAAAAATAACTGAGTCCACTTTAAAAAGTAGTTTTTGGTTCTTTTTTCTATAACCCCATTTGATTATCAGATGGTTACTTTTGGAGGAATTATCAAAAATGACTTTTTAAAGTGGGCTCATAACTGAACTTTCGCAAGTTTCTTCCCACACGCCGGTGACCGTTGGTTCAGAGCGTGTGGGACTAACTTGCAAAACTTGAGAAAAAATATATTATGAAGTATTGGTTTATATTTTGCAAGAGTGACGTCTTGCTGGAGAAGAGAGAAGACGGAACCTATATGATTCCATGTAGTGAGGAATGTCCGATAGAGACAAAGCCCTGGACCCACATCCTCAACATCACTCCGATGGAGGACGGAACGGAGGTGAAAACCTTCACCATTCCGGAACCCGTCACAGACCATCCGAAGTTCGAGATGTGCGGTCTGCGCCCCAGTTTCTATAAGCTCGCACCTGAGCTTTATCAGAAGGCTGGCAAGTGCCAGGAACTGAACTACTGGGACATGAACACCCATTTCTGCGGCGTCTGCGGCGCTCCGATGCAGATGGCAACCGACATCAGTAAGAAATGCACCCAGTGCGGCAAGCAGGTCTGGCCATCTCTCGCCACCGCCATCATCGTGCTCATCAAGAAGGGCGATCAGGTTCTTCTCGTTCATGCCCGCAACTTCAAGGGCAACTTCGATTCTCTCGTAGCCGGATTCGTAGAGACGGGCGAAAGCCTGGAAGAAGCCGTGCATCGCGAGGTGATGGAAGAGACGGGACTTACCATCAGGAACGTGAAGTATTTCAGTTCCCAGCCATGGCCTTATCCAAGTGGACTGATGGTGGGCTATACGGCAGAATATGTGGATGGAGAAATCCACCTGCAGAAAGAGGAACTCTCTCGCGGCAAGTGGTTTAGCAAGGACAACCTCCCTATCCTTCCTGAGAAATTATCCATTGCCCGCCGCCTGATTGACGCCTGGCTGGAGGGCAAGATTTAATAGTTGAACGCAACAAGAAACTTTTGTTCTGAACAAGAAACAAGAATGCAACAAGAGATGAAAGAGAAACTTTGGAATGCTAACTATGTGAAGGTGATGACGACCAATTTCTTGCTCTACTTCGCCTTCTATCTTCTCACCCCGTTGCTCCCGCTCTATCTGAGTGAGACCTTCGGGACAACGAAGGATGTAATCGGCATTGTACTGAGCGGATATACTGTGGCAGCCCTCATCGTCCGCCCCTTCAGCGGCTATGTGGTAGACGGGTTCTCTCGAAAGAAAGTATTGATGATCTGCCTGGCATTCTTCGCCATCTTCTTTGCAGGATACATTGCTGCCAGCACCATCCTGATGTTTGCCATCTGCCGAACCCTGCATGGCGGACCGTTTGGCGCCGTAACCGTTGCCAACAGTACCTGCGCCATTGATGTCCTGCCTGCCAGCCGCCGCAACGAAGGCATTGGCCTCTACGGACTGAGCAACAATTTCGCCATGGCAATAGCTCCGTCTGTCGGAATCTATCTCCATAATATGGTGGGCAGTTACATGGTACTGTTCTGGATTGCCTTCATCGTAGCCATCGCTTCGGTGGTGATTGCCGGAACGGTTCATCTGCCGGAGAAGGAGATTGTGAAGAACAAGGAGAAGCTGTCCCTGGACCGATTCTTCCTGACCCGTGCCTGGCTGCTCGCCATCAACATTTGCATGTTTGGTTTCTGCTGGGGTGTTCTGAGCAACTATCTTGCCATCTACAGCAAGGAAGAACTCGGTATTACGGGCGGAACGGGAACCTATTTTGCCATTCTTTCGATGGGCTTGTTCCTCTCCCGCTTGCAGGGTCGTAAGGCACTGAGCAAAGGCAAGTTAACGCAGAATGCAGCCGAAGGAATGCTGATTTCGCTGGTGGGCTTCATCATCTTCGTCGCCATCAAGCATCCAGTAGCCTATTACCTCTCAGCCGCACTCATCGGTTTGGGCAACGGTCATCTCTATCCTGCCTTCCTGAATATGTTTATCAATGTGGCGCGCCACGACCAGCGAGGCACAGCCAACAGCAGTATTCTTACGGGTTGGGATTTGGGATTCGGAATCGGCTGTCTGCTCGGTGGTGTTGTGGCAGAGCATTTCAGCTACAACGGAACCTTCTGGATGGTAGCCATCGAAAATGCCGCAGCCGTCGTTCTGTTCTTTGCCGCCTCTAAAAGCTTTTTCGAGAAGCGGAGAAGAGTAGAATAGAATTTTCAGAAAAAATGTTCCGTGAGAAAACGGAAAAAGAAACAAAAAATGAGGGTGTGCCATCAACAAGATGGTGACACACTCTCAACTGTTTTCCAATGCTGTATTTCAGCTTAGAATGGAAGATCGTCAGCGCTTCCACCTGCTGCAGGAGCTGCTGGCTGAGCTGGAGGGAATGGAGCAGTAGCACCTGCTGCAGGAGCAGCTGCAGGAGCTGGCTGAGCAGGAGCTGCACCCATAGGAGGGAATGCTGAAGCACCAGGCTGCATTCCACCCATTGCGCCAACAGCGTTAGGATCTACGCGCTGCACGTTCCATGCGCGGATACTGTTGAACCAACGACCCTGATACTCGTGAGCATCAATATCGAAGGAAACCAAAATCTCTTCACCACTCTGAATATTGAACTGAGCCATACGGTCTGCGCCAAAAACATCAAAGCACAACTTCTTTGGATATGCTTCGTGAGTTTCGATAACATAAGACTGAGCCTTCCACTCGCCTCTCTGAGAAACGCCGCTTCTTTCTGGTAAAACGGCAATAACCTTTCCTTGTAATTCCATATTAATATTTTAAAGTTTTTATAGATTCAAACGATTCTGACTGCGAAATTACTAAAAATAGTTCTAAAACTCAAACTTTTATCCAATTATTTTTGTGTATGAACAATATTTTTTGTATTTTTGTGCTCAATTAAGCGATTATGCTAAATTAAATAGGTGAATAAGAAAAATAAAAAATTAATTTAAAATAAATACTCATGAGATTTACAGTTTCAAGTTCTGCATTGAGCAACAAGCTCAACATGTTAGCCAAGGTAATCAGCAGCAAGAATTCCTTGCCTATCCTTGATTGTTTCCTTTTCCAGGTAGCAAATGGTGAAATGACAGTTACTGCCAGCGATAGTGACAATATCATCAAGAGCACCATCGAACTGGCAGACAATGACGGCGAAGGCGAATTCTGCGTACCTAACAGAGTTATCCTCGATGCGCTCAAGGAATTGCCTGAGCAGCCTCTCAACTTTGATGTTGACACGGAGACCTTTGCTATCAAAATCGTTTACCAGAACGGTCTTTACAACTTCACCGGTCAGAATGCGGAAGATTACCCTCGCACACAGAGCATGAACGAGGCTTCTCATTTCATCGCCCTTCCTACAAACGTGCTGATTGACAACATCTCACGTTCTCTCTTCGCTACGGCAAACGATGAATTGCGCCCTGTAATGAACGGTATTTATTTCGACCTCACTGCCGATGCTCTCGCCATCGTTGCCAGCGACGGCCATAAGCTGGTGCGCAACAGAAACTACACCATCAAGAGCGAGACTCCAGCTTCTTTCATCCTTCCTAAGAAGCCAGCTTCCCTGCTCAAGGCTATCCTGACAAGAGACAGCGATGACGTGGAAATCAAGTTTGATGACCGCAGTGCCGAAATCCTTTTCGCTGACGGCGAGATGAGATGCAGACTCATTGACGGTCGCTATCCTAACTACAACTCCGTGATTCCTAACAATCCTAACGAGGTAACCGTAGACCGCAGGGCTCTCATCAGCGCCTTGCGCCGCGTAATGCCTTTCGCCAGCGAGAGCAGCCAGCTGGTTCGTTTCAGCATCGAATCAGGCAGAATGGAGGTTTCTTCTGAGGATATGGACTTCTCTACATCAGCCCGCGAGCAGATGTCATGCGAGTATGTGGGTTCGCCAATCAACATCGGTTTCAAGGGCAGCAGCCTGAACGAAGTGCTCAGCAATATCAATAGCGACAACATCATCCTCCAGCTCGCTGACCCTAGCCGTGCCGGAATCATCGTTCCTGCAGAGCAGACTGAAAACGAGGATGTCCTCATGCTCATCATGCCTATGCTCCTGAATGACTAAGGAGCAGCAGGCTTAACTGAATCGTCAGACAAATATTTTTAATAGAAAAATGAAACTCAACTTAAAGAAGCCTTTAATCGTGTTCGACCTTGAAACAACAGGTCTGGACATGGTGAAGGACAGAATCATTCAGATATCATACATCAAGGTAAGTCCGGACGGAACAGAGACAAGAAAGAACCTCTTTGTCAATCCGGAGAAGGAGATTCCTGCAGAGGTCGTAGCCCTCACAGGCATCAGCAACGAAGACGTCAAGGACGCTCCTACCTTCAAGCAGCTGGCAGCCACACTCGACAAGGAGTTTGCCGGCTGCGACTTTGCCGGCTACAATTCCAACCATTTCGATATTCCGATGCTCGCAGAGGAATTCCTCCGTGCCGGAATCGACTTCGACTTCAGCAAGTGCCGCCTCATCGACGCTCAGACCATCTTCATGAAGATGGAGCGCAGAAACCTGGCTGCAGCCTACAAGTTCTTCTGCGGAAGAAAGATGGAAGAAGATTTCGAGGCTCATAGAGCTGACCAGGATACAGAAGCCACCTACCGCGTGCTGATGGCTGAGCTCGACAAATATGCTCCCGGCGTTCAGGACGAACCGGAGCGCGTGCTCAACAACGACATGGACGAGCTGGCTGCCTTCTCCAAGCAGAACGACAATGTAGACTTTGCTGGCCGCATCGTATGGCAGGAAGTGAAGGATGCTGACGGCAATGTAATGACCGATGAGAAGGGCGAGCCTCTGAAGCATGAGGTCTTCAACTTCGGCAAATACAAAGGCTGGGACGTTGGCGAAATCCTGACCCGCGACCCAGGCTACTTCACATGGGTTCTGGGCAGCGACTTTACCAACAATACCAAGCAGGTACTTACCCGTATTCGCCTCCGTGAATACAATAAGCGTATGGGGAAATAGGAGAATGTTGAAAGGAAAGAAAATAGTACTGGGCATTACGGGCTCCATTGCAGCCTATAAGTCCTGTCTCATCATCCGCGGGCTCATCAAGAAAGGCGCTGAGGTGCAGGTGGTCATCACGCCAGCCGGCAAGGAGTTCATCACTCCCATCACCCTCTCTGCCCTCACCCATAAGCCCGTGGTGAGCGAGTTCTTCTCGCAGCGCGACGGAACATGGAACTCTCATGTTGACCTCGGACTCTGGGCAGACGCCATGCTCATTGCTCCCTGCACCGCCTCTACGATGGGTAAGATGGCTCACGGCATTGCCGACAACATGCTCATCACCACCTACCTCTCCATGAAAGCGCCGGTCTTCATTGCACCAGCCATGGACCTGGACATGTACAAGCATCCATCCACCCAGGCTAACATGAAGACCCTCCTGGGCTATGGCAATCATATCATAGAACCGGAAGTGGGATTCCTTGCCAGCGGACTGGAAGGCAAGGGACGCATGGAAGAACCCGACATCATCGTGGAGTATCTGGAACGATTCTTCAGCGAGCAGGAAGACCTGAAGGGCAAGAACGTGATGATTACTGCCGGACCCACCTATGAGAAGATAGACCCGGTGCGCTTCATCGGCAATTATTCTTCCGGCAAGATGGGATTCGCCCTGGCTGAGGAATGCCTGCGCCGTGGCGCCAACGTAACCCTCATCTCCGGTCCCGTAGCGCTCTCGTGCAGTCCCGGAATCAACCGCATCGATGTGGAGAGCTGCGAAGAGATGTATCAGGCCTCTACCCTGGCTTTCCAGCAGGCAGATGCAGCCATCCTCTGTGCTGCCGTTGCCGACTTCAAGCCGAATGCCGTTGCCGACAGGAAAATCAAGCGTGAGAAGGACGACCTGGAATTGCGCCTCGTGCCTACGCACGATATTGCTGCTGCCCTGGGACAGATGAAGCAGAAGAACCAGCGAATCGTGGCTTTCGCCCTGGAAACCAACGACGAGGAAGCCAACGCACAGAAGAAGAGACAGAAGAAGAATGCCGACTTCATCGTGCTCAACTCCACCCGCAATCCGGGAACCACATTCCGCACGGACGACAATCAGATAACGATTATCTCAGAAAAGGGCAAGAAAGAATATGAGAAGAAACCAAAGACTGAGGTGGCTAAAGACATCATCAACGAATTGGCAAAAATCCTGTAGGTGGATGAAAGCTGTCTGTACGGTATGGATTCTGTTCTGTACCGTACAGACAGTTTCTGCGCAGGAGCTCCAGGCCAAGGTCACGATCAACCACGCCCAGATTTCGGGCACGGACAAGAGCGTCTTCGAAAGCCTGCAGCAGACCCTGGAGCAGTTTCTCAACGACCGCCAATGGACCCATCTGCAGTTTGCCAGGAAAGAGCGCATCGTCTGTAATTTCAACATTACGGTAAGCAAATATGATAAAGATGCAAACATGTTTACATGCAAGGCGCTTATCCAGGCTAACCGACCGGTCTATAATTCGGCCTACACCACCACCATATATAATAATGTGGACCAGAACTTCACGTTCAAGTTTGCCGAGTTCGACCAGCTGGAGTTCAACGAGCAGCAGATAGACAATCAGCTGACGGCTCTCTGCGCCTATTATGCCTATCTCATCATAGGTCTTGACCTCGACACGTTTGCGCCCAAGGGTGGCGAAGATGTGCTTCAAAGATGCATGAACCTTGCCAACAACGCCCAGAACCTCGATTATCCGGGATGGAAGGCATTTGCCGATTCCAAGAACCGCTTTGCCATCATCTCCGATTATCTGGACGGCGCCATGGAACCCTACCGCCAGCTGCAGTATGATTATTACCGCAAGGGGCTGGACGAAATGGCAAGCAACGTGGAACGAGGCCGGGGCGAGATTACTACGGCTCTTACCACCCTTCTCCGGAAGGCGAGGGAAAACCGTCCGCTCAGTCTGCTGCCGCAGATATGGACTGATTACAAGAAGGATGAGCTTGCCAACATCTACAAGGGTCATGGAACCCAGAAGGAGAAGGAAGCCATCTACGAACTTCTCTTCAGCATCAACCCGTCTCAAAGCGCTTTCTGGGACAAGATAAAAGAATAAAGCCCCCGGCTTTCTGCCAGGGTTAGAAAAAAGATTTAATGAATTATGCTCAAGCAACTGTATATTAGAAACTTTACGCTTATAGACGAACTGGATATAAGACTACATCCAGGCTTCTCTGTCATCACTGGCGAAACGGGTGCAGGCAAAAGCATCATCCTCGGAGCCATCGGCCTGCTGCTGGGCAACCGTGCCGACAGCAAGGCCATCAAGTCGGGCAAGGACCGTTGCGTGATTGAGGCTCATTTCGACCTCTCCAGATACGACATGAAGGGTTTCTTCGACGACAACGACATCGATTTTGATGCAGAAGACACCATCATCCGCCGTGAACTGACCAGTGCCGGCAAGAGCAGGGCTTTCATCAATGACACTCCGGTTCCCCTGACCAAGATGAGAGAACTGGGCGAACAGCTGGTGGACATTCATTCGCAGCATCAGAACCTGCTGCTGCAGAAGGAAGATTTCCAGCTCAACGTGGTAGACATCCTGGCTAAGGACGCAGCTCAGATCAAGACCTACCAGGCTGCCTATCAGCAATATCGCTCAGCCCAGGCTGAGCTGGAACGGCTGGAGCAGGAACTCAACAGAAACCGTGAGAACGAGGAGTTCATGCGATTCCAGTATAAGGAACTCGACGAGGCGCATCTGGAAGCAGGTGAACTTGAGCAACTGGAGCAGGAATCAGCGACCCTGAACCATTCGGAAGAAATCAAATCAGCTCTCTACGAAGCCGACCATTCGCTTTCGGGCGATGAGGGAAGCATCCTGCAGCTGCTGCGCAATGCCAGCAACAGCATCAGCGACATCAGGGAGGTCTACCCCGAAGTGGCTGAACTTTCCGACCGCCTGGATTCCAGCTACATCGAACTGAAGGACATTGCGCAGGAAATCAGCCGAAGCCTGGACCGGATAGATTTCGACCCAGCCCGCCTGGAACAGCTCAATTCCCGACTGGATAAGCTCAACGCATTGCTGCAGAAATTCCATGTAGAGACCGTAGAGGAACTCATCGAAACCCGCGAACGTCTGACTCAGCAGCTTGACCATATCGACAATGGCGATGAGGACATCAGGCTCATGCAGAAGGAAGTAACCGACAAGCAGCTCAAGGCATTGTCGGCAGCCTATGCACTGACGAATCTGCGCAAGAAAGCCGCCAAGGCAATCGAGACGGAGATGAAGAACCGTCTCATCCCGCTCGGTATTCCTAACGTCCGGTTCGAGATAGAATTTGCCGAGAAACCGCTCAGCAGGGACGGTGCTGACAAGGTAAGTTTCCTCTTCAGCGCCAACCGCAGCACCCCTCTCCAGCCTATCAGCCAGGTAGCGTCCGGTGGCGAAATAGCCCGCGTGATGCTCTCGCTCAAGGCGATGATCAGCGGCGCTGTCAAACTGCCAACCATCATCTTCGACGAAATCGATACGGGAGTCAGCGGAAAGATTGCCGAGAAGATGGCAGAAATCATGACCGAGATGGGCAACCTGAACCGTCAGGTCATCTCCATCACCCACCTGCCTCAGATAGCAGCCATGGGCAGCCATCATTATAAGGTGATGAAGGAGGAAACCCAGACCGCAACCATCTCGCAGATGCGGGAACTGACTCCTGAACAGAGGGTGGAAGAAATCGCCCAGATGCTCAGCGGAAGCGACATCAGCCAGGCGGCACTGGCTAATGCCAGGGAGTTGATAAACAAACATGCCAAATAATAGATATGAAAAGAATCAATATAATAATTTTGACTCTGATGCTGGGAGCATCGAGTGTCCTTGCGCAACCTGGCTCTGTACAGAAGGTTGCCAAAAGCGTCTTCACCTTGACTACATTCAATAAGGACGGCGCCATCATATCATCTACACAGGGAGTGTTTATTGATAACAAGGGTACTGCCATCAGTACTTTCAAGCCTTTCGTAGGAGCCACCAAGGCCAGCGTGGTCGATGCCACGGGAAAATCGTATGAAGTTGACGCCATCATGGGAGCTGATGAGCTTTATGATGTTGCCAAATTCAGAATCAAGGCGAATACGGCTGCGGCTACCATCGCTGCAAAGGAGACGGAAGCCGGACAGAAAGTGTGGCTCGTTCCCTACTCTATCAAGAAGTCGCCATTCCAGCAGGAAAGCATTACGAGTGTAGAGAAATTCCTTACATCCTACAACTACTACATCTTCTCTACGGGAGTTCCTGAGAATGCGGTAGGCTGTCCTTTCGTCAACAAGAACGGACAGGTGATAGGACTGATGCACAGCAACGGTCAGACCACGGCGATTGACGCCAACTACGCCAGTCAGCTGAAAGTTTCCGGTCTTTCATCGCTCGATGCCGCCCTGAGAGAGACTTCCATCCGCACAGCCCTGCCTGATACAGAGGAGGAAGCCATGACCATGATGACCCTGAAGAAGGGTCAGCTGAACATGCAGGATTATGACAAGTATGCTGACGAATTCATCGAGAAATTCCCTACATCTGCCTTCGGATATAAGGAAAAGGCGCTCGACCTGGTGAACGACAGCAAGTATGAAGAGGCTGCCCGAATGATGGAAACCGGCATTAAGAAGTCTGCTGCCAAGGATGAGGCTCATTCGGATTATTCTGACATCATCTATCAGAAGATAATCTATAAGGGCGATTCCGTTTATACAGCCTGGACACTGGACAAGGCGCTTGACGAGGCTCGCCAGGCTTACGCCATCAAGGCTCAGCCGGTCTACAAGCATCAGGAAGCCCGAATCCTCTTCACTAAGGGCGATTATGCAGATGCAGCCAATATCTTCCTCGATCTGACCAAGACTCCTATCAATAGCGGTGAGCTCTATCTGGAGGCTGCGCAGGCAAAGACAAGGCTGAAAGCTCCTGATTCTGAGATTGAAATGCTGCTCGACAGTGCCGTCAGCGTGGGAGCCCGCACCAACATGGCGGGGCCATACTATCTGGCTCGTGGTCAATATCTGGCAGGCAAGGGGCAGTATCGCCGTGCCGTTCAGGACTTCAACATGTACGACAGCATTGCGCGCCCGGTAGATCCAGCCTTCTTCTATGCCCGCTATCAGTGCGAAACCAAGCTGAGAATGTGGCAGCCAGCGCTGTTAGACATTGCCCGAACCTGCTATCTTGCGCCAAAGGAGCCAACCTTCTTTGCCGAGTGGGCAAGTCTGGATTTGCGAGTAAAGCGTTATGATGAGGGAATCAGTGCCGCATCCCGCTGCATTGAGTTAGCCCCTGAATATGCTGACGGCTACCTCCTCCTCGGTCTGCTCTATAAGGAGAAGAACATGAAGGCAGAAGCCATCAAGAATCTGAAAAGGGCAGAAGAGCTGGGCGATAAGCGAGCTGCCGGATATCTGGAAAAGATAAAATAGCAAGCAAGTTTTTACGAAAAGAATAAGAAAATGGGGGAAAAGCTCTGGATTTAGAGATGAGCTTTTCCCCCTTCAACTATATTTATTTCTCGTGTAATTTTCTTATTTTATTTTCCCGTAAACTGTCCCATGAAGAGGATGCTACCGCTCTGTCTGTCAGTAATCGTATAGACGAACGGACAGTCAGCATGGAAAACCACATGGCGCTCTTCTCTTGGCGCCAGGGCTGTAAGCATGATGGCTCCGGTAACGGCAGCAGCCTTGGTTCCTGTTTCGCTCACCTCTATCTTTGCCTTCTGCAGCATCTGACTCACGAAGAAATCGCCCTTGGCGAAACGGCTGAAATCTGCCTTCGACGGGTTGAAGATAGATGGCGCACCCAGCTGACTGATGATGTCGTTGAGCGGCAATTCTATTTCTGTGGTAAACTTAGGCAATTTCAAGTCTACCTTGCACTCCTCCATATTTCCCATCATTGTCCTGAATTTTCCTGCATCCATACCCTTCATCATCTCGTCGATGCTCTTGCCCTCTTTAGGCAGCATGACGGTCATGCAGTAGGTTCCGTTGCCGTAGAGCAGCTGCACCGCCTTGAAGGTTTCATTCTCATAATAGTCGAATTTCTCTTTCTGATGCATCATCTCCACCTTCTGGATATCGCGCGTATAACCACGGAAATACTCCAGCTTCGTGTCATTCTTGTCAAACTCCTTCATCCAGGTGCCCTTGAAGTAAATGGCGTTCAGCAGATAGGAAACTGCACTAGGCTCCATGCGGTCGATAAACTTCGGAATCATTCCCTTTGTCTGCTTCTCGCACCAGGAGTTGATGCGGTCAGCTGACTTCTGTGAATTGAAGTCGAGGCTCTCTATTCCAGCCTGATAATTGTCAGAAACAGCCTTCACAAAATCTTTATCCAACTGATATTTCTTGTTGACAGCCACGTAGTTAGCGATGTTCACTTCGGTCTGCTTGTCCAACTTACCAGCACTCATGATCAGCGCCTTATACAGTTCGTTCAGTTCCTTCAGGCTCACCCCTTCGCAGCCAATCGCCTTCATGATTTCCTGCTGGGTTTCACCGTCAGCGCCGTTTGCCAACATACCCATGAGATAGGAAACGCTCATAGGCGAAACCACCTTCGAGTCCATTCCCGAAACCTTCTGGAAGAGGTTGAAGGCAAACTTGTTGTTCTTCTGCAGAATGTCGAGCTGAGCATCCGAGAGAGTCAGATATTGTTCGTCCATATCCATATCTTCGCTAGGGCGAGCCACCTGGTTCCCGTCCTTGATTTCCTTATTCACGTTTTTGCTTGTAGAGCAAGAGTTGATAGCCATAGCTGCCAGCATCATCAGCACGGCAGACTTCATCATGTTATTCTTTTTCATAATCTCTTCTTTTAAATTTCGTCTGCTAGTAAAATGCAGCAGTCGGGAAATCCTTGCATCTCTCTTCTTTATTTTAACTCTTCTTAATATTTCTCAAAAATAATAGTTTAAAAACCGTAAAAACCTTTGCACATTCCAGAAAATAATACTATCTTTGCATTTTACATAAAGGAAAGAAACAGTTACTAACAATCAAAACAATTTAAATTATGAGCAAATATTTTGCAGAATCAGAATTGATCATCAATGAAGATGGAAGTTGCTTCCACCTCCATTTACGCCCGGAACAGGTGGCGGATAAAGTAATTCTCGTAGGCGACCCAGGTCGCGTAGCTCTCGTAGCATCCCATTTCGAGGAGAAGGAATGCGAGGTTTCAAGCCGCGAATTCCACGCCATCACCGGAACATATAAAGGCAAGAGAATCACCGTGCAGAGCACCGGAATCGGATGCGACAATATCGATATCGTGGTCAACGAGCTCGATGCCCTGAAAAACATCGACTTCGCTACCCGCACCGAAAAACCTGAGCACACCACCCTCACCCTCGTACGCATCGGAACCTGCGGCGGCCTGCAGCTCAACTGTCCTGCCGGAACCTTTGTCGCTTCACAGAAGAGCATCGGTTTCGACGGACTCATCAACTTCTATGCCCGCCGCAATGAAATCTGCGACCTCGAGACCGAGGCTGAGTTCAAGCGCCAGGTGAAGTGGAACGACCAGATAGGAAATCCATACTGTGTAGACAACGACCCGGAGCTGCTCAATCAGATTGCCGGCGACGACATGGTTCGCGGAATCACCATCGCCTGCGGCGGTTTCTACGGTCCTCAGGGCAGAGAGCTCCGTGCCCCTCTTGCCGACCCGGAGCTTAACGCAAAGATTGAGGAATTCGAGTATAAAGGCTTGCGCGTCAACAACTTCGAGATGGAGAGTTCAGCCCTTGCCGGTCTTTCTCTCCTCCTCGGCCACAAGGCATTAACCTGCTGCATGGTCATCGCCAACCGTCGAGCCCTCAGTGCCAACACAGGCTATAAGAGCACCATCGACAATCTCATCAAGGTTGTGCTCGATAGAATCTAGTTCATTGCAGCAATACGCCCTGAAGGGGCAGAAGCTCCTAGCCCAGGGCAACGCCTGGGTTGAAACAGCAAACAACTCTGTCGCCCTGAAAGGGCAAAAGCTTTAAAATTCGAACCCCCGCTAGGCGTCCCGGCGGATTTGAAATCCGCCGTAAAAAAAGGTTCGACCTATTAAAACCCTGGGGATTTGTAATCCCCCAACAAAAGGAAAGCATACTCCTTTGCTGCGGATTACAAATCCGCAGAACCTAAATAGGTTAGGATATTTTTAAACGCCGGATAGCAAATCCGGCGGGACGCTAATGCCCTGAAAGGCTAAAACTCATTGCAGCAATACGCCCTGAAGGGGCAGAAGCTCCTAGCCCAGGGCAACGCCCTGTGTTAAAACAGCAAACAACTCTGTCGCCCTGAAAGGGCAAAAGCTTTAAAATAAACAAGAAAGAATGAAGAATCAAGAAGAATGTATCTGCGCCCTGGCAACCCCAGCTGGCGGCGCCATCGGAATCATCCGACTCAGTGGCTCCGACGCCATTACCCTCACCGACAAAATCTTCCAGTCTGCCAACGGCAAATCCCTGGAAGAAGCCAAGCCCTACACTCTGCATTATGGCGAAATCAAGGATAAGGATGGCAACACCATCGATGATGTACTGGTGAGCGTGTTCCGTGCACCCCACAGTTATACAGGCGAGAACTCCACCGAGATTTCCTGTCATGGCAGCCGATACATTCTTCAGCAGGTTCTCCATCGTTTTACGGAGGTAGGATGTCGCCAGGCAGAACCGGGCGAATACACCCGTCGTGCCTATCTCAACGGCAAGATGGACCTCTCCCAGGCAGAAGCCGTAGCTGATCTCATCGCCTCTACCAACAAGGCAACCCACAAGATGGCGCTCAGCCAACTGAAGGGTCATTTCAGCAACGAACTCTCCCTGCTGCGCGAAAAATTATTAAAGATGACTTCGCTCCTGGAGTTGGAGCTCGACTTCAGCGACCACGAAGAACTGGAGTTTGCCGACCGCAGCGAACTCCAGGCACTAGCCGAAGAAATCAATCACAAGATTACCACCCTCGCCCACTCCTTCGAGACCGGCAACGCCCTGAAGCAGGGAGTAGCCGTAGCCATCGTAGGCAAGACGAATGTGGGCAAGAGCACCCTGCTCAACCGTCTGCTCCACGAGGAGAAGGCAATCGTGAGCGACATTCACGGAACCACCCGAGACGTAATCGAAGACACTACCCTCATCGACGGAATCACCTTCCGCTTCATAGATACGGCAGGAATCCGCAAGACGGATGATGTTGTAGAAAACATCGGAATAGAGCGCACTTTCCAGAAGATGGAAGAGGCGAAGATAGTAATCTGGCTATTAGATGAGCAGCCGTCAGTCTCAGAAATCGAGGAGATGAAGCTGAAGAACCAGGGCAAGAAGCTGCTGGTAGTATTCAATAAGATGGATAAGCTGGAGGATGAAAAGCTTGAATTCGATAAGTTCACTCATTCCTGCGGTTCAGATTCCAGCGAAGCAGAATCCCCACTCTTCATCAGTGCCCGTACAGGCGAGAACGTTTCATCCCTGGAGCAGGCATTAGTAAAAGCTGCTGATATTCCTGAGATTACCGAGAACGACGTCATCATAACGAGTGCCCGCCACTACGAAGCCCTCATCCGTGCCCATGATTCCCTCTCCCGAGTATTGGAGTCGATGGAAATGGGAATGAGCGGCGACATCATCGCCGAAGATTTGAAGATGGTTTTGGAAGAATTGGGCGAAATCACTGGCGGACAGATAAGTAGCCAGGAGACATTGAACAATATCTTCAAGCACTTCTGCATCGGAAAATAAGTATAAATAGGGTGTGTCATAAGTCCATAATACATGCTCGCAAGTCCGCTAGGCGTTGGGGTCCGTTAGGCGTTCCTGCGGATTTGCAATCCGCAGACAAAAAAGGTTCGACCACTTTAATGCGGATTTGAAATCCGAAGCCGTAGGCTTTTCATATCGCCAAAATCGTGATGCAGCATTCTCGCTTGAGGCGGATTGCAAATCCGCAAGGAAATAGGTCGAACCTTTTTAAACGGCGGATTGCAAATCCGCCGAAACGCCTAGCGGGCTTGCGTTTCTAATAGAACGCCTAGCGGATTTGCGAGCTTTATTATGGACTTATGACACACCCTCCTTGTTTTATACATTACTCCCCAAACTCCTCCTTCACATCAAAGCAAGGACAATCCTTGGCGGCGAACTCGTTGTGGCCATGAACTATCGCCTCGGGATATTCCTCCTTCAGCTGTTCTATGAGCGCTTTCAGCGCCGCCTTCTGCTCGGAGGTTCGGGTATCCTTCGGCTTGCCATCCTTGGAAAGCCCGCCGATGTAGCATACTCCGATGCTCACGGTGTTGTGTCCCTTACAGTGGGCGCCAACTTCCTCCACTGATCTGCCCATGTGGATGCTGCCATCACGATAAATCACG
This sequence comes from Prevotella sp. LCP21S3_D2, assembly GCF_052118345.1. Taxonomy (NCBI): domain Bacteria; kingdom Pseudomonadati; phylum Bacteroidota; class Bacteroidia; order Bacteroidales; family Prevotellaceae; genus Prevotella; species Prevotella sp. LCP21S3_D2. Next base: position 45,521 of record NZ_JBQKHJ010000027.1, read on the forward strand.
AAATGATAACCGATGCAGAAAAAGCCACGCTCACGATGCCAGCGGTCGATGTCGGCAACGGTAAAGTTGCGACCTTCTCGGGTCGCACTGCAATGAATGATGATTTCCTTAATCTTACGCATGAAATTACTATTTTAAATGAATGAATGTTAGGGCGGAAATCCTAAAATGCTATCGAGATTTCATCACTACCCCAATCTATGATACGTAACTTGATACACTCCTTCTTTTTAGAAGCCTTCCTTAATCGTTCACAAAGTCGGTCGAAGTATTCCTGAGAATGAATCACCAGCCCTGTGGCTGCAGCCTTACCCAGAATGATGCAGCCGTTTTCCAGCGTCATCGGTCCATTACCGGGTTTGAGACAAGGAGTATTAATACCCACTTCCCAAACAGCCTGTCCCTTCCTCAGGATAACAGGCATTTTTCTACTCTTATTAGCTATAGAAACAAAAGCTATCTCATAGTCTCCTGCAGGCAAAAAACGCTCAGGATGTTCTATGGTATTACAAACTGTCGTACCCTTTATTACTAATGTGCCGTCTACTCCCCATCGGGTAAAGCGACGGCGATAAATGATTATTTCCATAAATATCGAAAAATAAAATTGATTTATTGATAGGGCCATTAAGGATTTCCTTACTGAAAATCCTTAATGACCGAAAATGACCGTGACCGTTAATGACCGGATGTATTAATGGTCACTTACTTTAAACCACTATTATACTGAAGGTTGAACCTTCTGGTAACGCATATCGGGCAGCACACCTATCAATCCCTGCCGCTTCCAGTTTTTCAACATCTGTCTAACAACCTCACGAGTTACGTTAGCCCCCTTTACAGCTATACTTTGCTGTAATGCCTGTTCAAAGGAAAAAGTAACGTCAAGCCGCTCGAAGATAGAATCATTTTTGCCGCGTCGGGAACGATCATAAGTCGTCTGACCGCAATAACTCTTGGATGAGAATGCATCCTCTATGCGACTACGGAAGAAGTAGAGTGCATTGTCCAACTGATAATCTGCCAGGATATTGAAGGCTTCGAGCATGGTTGGTGTCTGCGTCTTTACGATCATTTCCTTCCATAACAGCGGATTCTGTTTCAGCTGCTTCTCGGCACCCTGGAAACCATGTTTCTGAATCAGTGTCTCAGCTACCTTACAGAGCATGATGCAGGTCATCATTCTCATCGTGGTAGGACAGATACGGAAACGCTGGCGGGCTTTCACCTTGTCGTCATTTTTCATGGTCTCCAATCGTATCTGTTCCAGCCACTCCCTGCCCTTATTCTCCAACTTAGGCAGAACCACCTCGCCCTCCATCAGGGGCAAGAGATGAGCTATCTGCCGTATGTGCTCACGTTGAGTTTCGGTCAGCACGAAGAGATTGTCTGTAAGCGGAGTGAACGTGTTGTCCGGTGTTCGCGCCACGACAATACGGCTTTGGAAACCATCCGTATAATTGTTCACTACCCGATAGAGTGCATCTGGCGTTCCGCACATCACAACGTTCCACAAAAGATGTTCGATA
>NZ_JBQKHJ010000028.1:0-46700 GCF_052118345.1 Prevotella sp. LCP21S3_D2
AACCAGAAGTTTGTTCAGATGCCTTTTGCGAGATTAACCTCCTATCTAAGATACAAGTGCGAAATGGTTGGCATTGACTTCGTGGAACATGAAGAAAACTACACAAGTAAATGTGATGCACTGGCTCTCGAACCAATAGGAAAACATGAAGAATACCTTGGAAGAAGAACTAAGAGAGGACTCTTTTGTTCTTCCATAGGTAAACTTATTAATGCCGACCAGAATGGGGCATTGAACATCATGCGGAAAGTAGTTGGCGATTCCTATGTCAGTAGGATAGTCAATAGTGGGCACTCGTTATGTCCTGTAAGGTACAGCAATCCGTTTGTTCGGATTGTGTAACTTATGTAAAAAGTAGAATAAAGTTTAACACATTTAATACTTTTAATAACGTGAAGAATTTCAATTTTTATGCACCCACTCAGGTGGTGTTCGGTCGTAACACAGAAACACAGGTAGCAGAACTCGTCAAGATATACGAAATGGCTAGATAATAACCTCAAAGACTCAAAACAAAAGATAATCAGAAACAGATTGCATCCTAAGCTTCTGTTTCTGATTATCTTTTTTAATTCTCCTCTATCTTCTTATTCGTTCAAAATCCGTTCTATCTTGCGTATCCAACGCTCATCGATTTCCACTTTCTCGGCATAAGACTTGAAGTTCATCACCACGTCTTCCACTTCTTCTATGATACTAGAAGCATTTCTGATATCCTGTCTTTGTGCAAAAAGCATCAAATCCTGCTTCGTTATATTCTTTCGCTTGCCAAGAACCGTAAGTTCATGGTAACGATAGAAATGTGAATCTGGATCAGCAGAAAACACGATGTCGTAAGCTGGTGATATATGCCATTCTCCGTTGGGATACATCACAAATGAGAAGTTCTTGGTATGGTCATCAACATTCTCTGCAAGAACATTAAACACCATTCTCCTATATTGCTGACTCTGCTCTTCTGCAGACAAATTCAGTTTTCTACCCACAACAAACAAATCTTCGTAAGCATCAGCCAAGGAACTCATGGCAGCTAAAGTCTGGGTATATATTTTTCTGCCCTCCACTCTATCAAAGCGTTGGGTCAGGAAATTCTGGGTTCCTTCAATCTCTATCAAACGTGAAGGCATCATGTTAATACCGGCATCCTTGGCCATCAGATAATAAGCCATTTCTACCCTGGTAAAAGGAAGTTCATTCTTCCTGCTTGTATCAAACTTCAATATATAATGTTTAAAGTTGGCTGGCAAATCGGCTTGACCAGAACGAATAATACCCGTAGTTTCATCCATGCCAATAATCGCCTTAGGACGCTGACCACCAGCGGAAGTTCCCACCTTGTACAGATCTTCCATGATAAGGCTGTTGCTCATATCAATGCTTACATCCTGCCTGTCCAGAAATATCTTAGTGGCAAGTTCATAAAGCGAAGCCAATTCTATATTTACAGATGCATCCTCCTGGATATGAGCAGGCTGAAATTCCAAGGCACCCATTGCTCTCTTACCGATGAAAGACAGTCTATCCACTGCATTTACCATTTTTGATTGCAGATGATTGGCTTCCATCCATTTCTGAAAGACCACATTTCCCCAATGGTCAGGCAAAGAATCTGCTATGAACTCAGGCAAACCTGCATAAAGTTTTTCTCTGTTTCCAGACATAGGGAAAGTTCTTTGAACATAAACAGAATCTAGCGGTGCTACCAATGGTGCAATATTCCAACCATATTGAATAAAATCCTGGTCGAATTGGAAGACAGAGCAGCTGCGCTTGTCATCCCAAGACAACAAGCCCACATTCTTATCCCACAAATTTACCAGCACAACATTATCTTTCATGTCTTACCCTTTCCTTCTTTTCATTCATTTTCTTCACTTGGCTAGGCAGCATTGGCAGTGGCGGCAAGAGTTTCTCTGCTTCCTCCAGGAATCCGATACTCCTCAACAGAGAAAGAATAGTGCCAAAGCCTATGTTCTTAGCTTCGCCATTTTCAAACTGGCTAATGGTGAAAATGCTCACACCAGCCTTTACAGCCACCTCTTTCTGAGTGAGATTGCTGAACAGACGATATTGCTTGAATCGTCCTCCCAATTCTGATATAATCTCAGAATTAGACTTTGCCTCTATACCATATTCCGTAATCATGATGCAAATATAGTTATTTCTTTATTTATCGCCAAATATCGGGTTAAATATTTAAATATCTTTAGTTATTAGAAAGAAATAATAAAGAGATAAAGGAGTAAAAATAGGCAAAATTTAAGTTTTAAAAATTATTAGGAAAAGAAGTGGCGATAGTTACATAAAAAGTCGTACCTTTGCATTCCATAAAACATGTAACATAAAACATAAAATAGATGTTAAACGTTATGGAACAGCTGAATAACCCATTTGTTATCTACGGATATAAGGGAGCAGAATACTTCTGCGACCGCAAGAAAGAGACAGAAGTCATCATGAAGGCTTTGCAGAGCATGTGTATCACGGCATCAGCTCTGCCGATGGTACTCAAATGAATTGAGCAGTCCATCGCATACCCCTTATTTGGAATTCCCAACGTATATTCTCGAAACATCGGTTCAAATTTCTTGATGGTCAGATAACCATTCTGATAAGGCAAAGGCAAGGCATCCGTCATTTCCTCAGTAGATAGGTCGAAGGAACTCAATACCGCCTACTGCCCTTCCAGAGAAGCCAAAAGAATCTCTTCATAACTAAGCTCAATGGATTAAAAAGCAATATGAGCACATACCTCAGAGAAAAAGAAAGGAGCAATGCTATGCACCGCTCCTCTATTATTTATTATTCGAGAGCCTTGACATATCAGATATTAATGATATAGCAGACATAAAATTGTGCATTTTCCTTGCAAAATCAGCACCATTGGATTCTGTGACAATTTCTCCTTCTGGTGTTATCTTTATGCCAAAGTTATTGGCAACCTTTTGCATGTAATCTTTACGCTTTTGTGAACGTAACACATCTACTCCTGAGAGAAATAATTTTTCAATGGTCTCACCATCATCCGAAAGTAAAATTTTTGTCTCGGATTCTTTCTTGACAAAAATTTCTATATTGTCATTTAATACCCCCACAAAAGGTGTAGATACAGAAAACCATCCTGTACCTTTATCCTCTCTAATAGCTGTGTTATCTTTCTGCCATTGGTAGTATTCTGCTATTCTATTATCTATCCATCCCATACATTAATTCACTTTCAAATGTTAGCTTTGTCTGTAAATTTCTCACATCGCTAATAGTTCAAGGAAATGATAATCCTTCCTTAATCTTCCTTCACGATAGGATACAATTCTATGAATTCGCCATTATGGGACTGTCCATCATTGATGAGCTTTGCAAACTTCTCGCCTACTGTATCAATTGTATGGAAACCAGACAAAGCCATGTTGCCATTCAGATCAGTGGTAGTTGGACCAGGGTGTACGCTGAAAATCTCAACAGGTATGTCGTTCTGCTCAAACTCCATTGCCATCACACCCATCATGGCATTCTGGGCAGCCTTGCTTGCCACGTAAGCCAGAGGATGCCAATACGGACTGATTTCACTAGGAACGGTGATGTTGACGATTCTACCCTTGTTGGCTTTGATGAGTGGAAGAAGGGCCTGAGTCACGGCCAAGGTGCCAAAGTAGTTTACGTCAGCAGTCTCCTTGATATCCTTCATGTCTGTCTCCCAGCTGGTCTTCGACATATCACCAGGAATACCGGCATTGTTCACTAGAAGATTGAGCGAAGGATATTTTTCATTGATCTCCTTTGCCGCCAAACTGATGCCGTCGAGATCACAGAGTTCAATTTTCACCCAACCAAGCACTGTACATCCTGCATCTTTCAACTTGTTCATAGTCTCCAAGGCTCTTGCTTCATTGCGGGCACCGATAATGATATCCCAGCCACTTAACCCTAAATACTTACTGATTCCCAAGCCAATACCTTTATTGGCTCCTGTAATTAATGCTGTTTTGTTCATTTCAATCTATATTTTTTGTGTTAAATATTTCCTAAATATATTTTTCTAATCCCTTCTTCTTGTGCAATCCTTCGGGCAGTAAACAGAGTTTCAGTAGGTGTAGGTACAGAATCCTGCATCTTGTACTGTGGGAAAAACCTGCTAAAATGAAGAGGACAATCGGCCAAACCATTGTCTCTGAGCCAACTGCACATATCTCTTATCATGCCCTCGCCGTCGTTAACCCCAGGAATCAGCAGGTTTGTTATCTCCAGATGCACACCAGTTTCCTTCATTGTGAGAAGCGTATCCAGAACAGGCTGTAAATGACCGCCACATTGCTTCTGATACACATCATCAGAGAATGCCTTGAGGTCGATATTGGCAGCATCAATGAGTGAAACTATCTCCCTAAGAGGCTCCGGGTTGATATAACCTGCAGATACCAGGATATTCCAAAGCCCCCTGGAATGAGCTTCCTTGGCGATGTCATAGATGTACTCATAATAGGTAAGCGGCTCCGTGTAGGTATAGGCAATGCCCGGCAAATGATGCTTGGCTGCAATATCTACAATATCAGATGGAGACAACTCGTAGAAATCTACAGCAGACGGAAGTACCTGCGAGATGTCATGGTTCTGACAGTTGAGACAGCGGAAGTTGCAACCTGTACAGGATAGAGACAGACAACGGGTTCCGGGATGGAATTCATTCAGCGGTTTCTTCTCTACAGGATCATCTGCCAAAGCACACGGTTTACCGTAAACAACAGAGTAAAGCATTCCGTTAAAATTCCATCTGCTGCCACATTTTCCATGCTTGCCTTCCAAGATAACACAACAGTGGGGACATAATTCGCACCTTACTGTATCAGAAGTATACTCACCTCCCCCATCAACTTTCTGATAAAAACAACATTCTTTCATACCCAAACCATTTCATGATAACACAATCATCTGAATATCGGCTACTAGAATACAATAGCCTCATAAGTATAAAGCTCAGCTGTCTTCCAGCCATCCCAACCTATTCCAGCCTTATCCTGAGAGCAATGCCCCAGGAATTCTTCTTTGGTCCATGATACTTCATCAGCCACCTGTGGAAGGAAAGTACCCGTATGATAGCCCTTGCGTATGAAAATACCCTGCTTGCCCAGTTCAAACTCATCTATACTTTGGATGCGTTTCATCGGTGTGAGTACTGAGATTTCGATATCAATATCATCCAGTTCCTCCATGGTCACCCCATAAAAGCGTGGATCCTCAAAGGCTGCCGCCTTTGCCATGTGCTCAACTACCTGATATAGTGGCATGTCTTCACCAAAATGTCCGATGCAACCTCTGAGTCTTCCCTTTTTGTGCAGAGAGACGAAGGCTCCACACTTTGTAAGAAGAACATCAGATAACTTGCCTGGCTCATACTTCTTACCTTCAAGAGTAGCCTTGATGGTATGATAAGCGATAGACTTGAGCATCTTTCGGTCTTCAGAAGTTAAATCAAAACCACAGGTTTCTGTAGTAAAAACAAAAGAATGATACCCTACAACCTTGTCTTTTCCTCCATATGGGGAATCACCGGAGTTGCAGTACATAACATGATGTGGCTTGATCTTTGCATCATTTTCTGTCATCATCAACAATGTGGCAATAGGAGCCATGCCACATGCACTCGTTGCCAGATGGTCAATGCCAAGCTCCTGGTTGTGAAGGGTGGCGTTCACAAATGCTTCTACCTTTCCTGTCATGATGCTATCTTTGGTAAGTCCATCTACAATCTCTGCATCCTTGTATGCGGGATAGTGCGAGAAGTCGCTGCTGATAACAAAAAGATTCTTCTCATTCAGGTAGGGCTTCAGGGTATCAGCAATCTTCTTCAAGGTCGTCAATTCCTGCGTGGCAATGATGATAGGAACAATGGATGGTAACTTTTTCATGTGATATTGCAGGAATGGCAGTTCCACCTCCAGGCAATGTTCGCTCTCATGTGCTTCTTGAGCATAAGTAATAGCATCACTCTTTTCCATAAGGTCTTTACAGAGAGCGGTATCTACAGGAACATTTCCCAGAGGAGTGGCATAGGCAGAAGCACCTATATTTACTGATGCCTTCCCCAAATACACATGATGGCTAGGTCCCAGGAGAAAGATGTGCTCATATTCTGCATCCGGATTGATGGCAGCAAATGCCGATGCTGCAGTCACCCCAGAGAACACGTAGCCGGCATGAGGTACGATTACTGCCTGTACATTCTCCATTAAAGGGTTCTTGCACCTAGAGAAACAATTCTGAACATCCTGGCGGAGTTCTTTGGCATCGCCAGCATAAAAACTTCCTGCTACAGCAGGTTTGCGAATCTTAGCTTCCATCATAATACTTACTGTTATTAATACGATGAATATGATTTTTCTCATAACTCAAGATGATGATTCAGATGGCAAGATGCCACCTACTTGCAAAGATACAAAATATCAGATAGAAAAGAGTAAAATAGGGTAAGATTTAAATTAAATTTAATTTCCTCCATATCATCTGAACCATGATGCTCTCATTAGATGGTATTTGACTTACCCCCACAGTCAGTGCTTCCCTAAATCATCAACGTCAAGCATAACTTAAAGGTTATTTGATGTAAAACGATGAGAAAAATTTGGTTGTTAGGACAAAAATATGTATTTTTGCAGTGTCTTTGTGAGGTGTTGTCATCTCTGTCTTCATCATAAGATTCGTTTGCCCCCTACGACTCGCAATGCAGTGCAGATTAAACATCAAAATAACCGGTATGAGAGGGGCATCTCATATCAAAAAAATGAAGAGTCATGAAGAAAACTCTACTAGTATCAGCATTCTCAGCTATTGCCATGGTTGCAGGAGCACAAACTGAAGTGGCAAGTGCTGCCGGTGAATTTGATTTCATCACCAAGAATTTTACAGTAGGTCAGAAGACAATTCCGTATTCCTTGGTAAAAGACTTCCTGACTGCATTGAGGGAGCCGTGAATATATCTAACTGAGGATTCGGATCTGTCTTTTTAAACATAGTCATTCTTTTAATTGATGGTGTAAAGATACGAAAAATATTCCAGATAACAGCATAAAGCAGAGATTATTTTCGTGAAATATAAACATCTTAAACAGGCCTTACTTTTTAAAGTGGGCTCAGTAAAGAACATGCAAATACTACTTAATGATTTCGATTAATAGTTAAATAACAATAACAAGCAACTAATTGTTGCTCAAATATTTGGAATTATCGTTCAGAAAGATTATCTTTGTGAACGATAATAATAAAGCATAACATTATGGAATATAATAGATTAATAGATAGAAAGGCGGAGACAGACCGAATAACAGAAGCTCTGAAACGAGAGAACACCCAATTTATCGTTATATATGGTCGTCGCAGAATAGGAAAATCTACGCTCATCAAATATCTTGTGAATAGTCAAGAACAGGCTATTTACTTCTTGAGTGATACTTCTACAGAGGCAGTACAGCGATCTGCTTTTGCCAAATCTGTGGCAACAGTCATTGATGGGTTCGACAAGGTTATCTATCCCGACTGGGAATCACTTTTCCGCAGTATGAACAATCAACTATCTCAGAGAATCATGGTATGTCTGGATGAATTTCCTTATCTCGTAAAAAGCTGTGAGGCACTTCCTTCCATCATTCAAAAGCTCCTGAACGAGAAAATCTTAAAGTTTGATTTTGTTCTTTGCGGTTCTTCACAACAATTGATGCATGGCTATGTACTCAATCGCCAGTCACCACTTTATGGACTTGCCAATGAGATTATCAAGATGCAACCGATTGCGGCTCAATATATGAGGGAGGCAATGGAGTGTGATGCCGTGCAAGCGGTAGAAGAATTTGCAATATGGGGCGGTGTGCCTCGCTATTGGGAATTGCGTCGTGACTATCCTGATACAAAAACGGCGATTCGCAAGGTGTTGCTTGATCCACAAGGCCCCTTGATGGAAGAACCTCAGCGACTGCTTCGTGATGATATGCGAGATACCGTTCAGGCATCAACCTTACTCACTATTATCGGTAATGGCGCCAACAAACTTTCAGAAATAGCATCCAGGGCTGGTAAGGAAGCCAACTCCTTGTCAGAGCCTCTGGGCAAATTAAGAGATTTAGGGTACATAAGAAGAGAGGTACCTTTTGGCGACAATCCGAAAAAAAGCAAAAAGGGACTTTACCACATCAACGACTCACTTCTCAGATTTCATTATCAATTTATCGTGCCTTATCGTTCTATCCTTGAGTTGGGAAAGATTGATACGGTGATGCAGGTTGTGGAAATCCAGCTACCGCAGTTTATTGGCCAATGTTGGGAGTTACTATGCCGTGATTACGTAAGTGGCAATATCATAGATGGCATTGCCTACAATGTGGCTTCCCGATGGTGGGGTAAAATTTTTCCGCCAGAAGAAAAGGATGGTAAAATGGTAGAATTGGACGTTGTAGCAGAATCAATAGATAAGAAACATATATTGATTGGCGAATGTAAATGGACACACAATGATAGTGCTGACCGCCTGATGGAAACTCTTGAGCAAAAGGCGAAATATCTTCCTTTTATCAAGAAAGGACAGCAGGTACATCTTGTCTTGTTTATGAAAGAAGCCCCTACTTATATGAACGAAGAAGCTAAGATACTTCTACCTGAAGACATCATGCAATAGGGAAAAGGGTCTATACACCCTTTTGTCGAGGTGTATAGACCCTTGGAACAACCGCAAAGTATGGATTGATAATTATTTTTTCAGATGATTGGTTTTCCTTCAGCTTAGGACTTTACCACATATCTTCATTTTTATCAACTGGACTTTGTCCCTGATAGAAAGCAGGATTAAAATTGGAAAGACTCGCATAAGGTTCACCTAAGCTACCATGCCTTTTCTATTCGTCGTAGATACAAAAACCGTGCTGCCTATATACCACTTGAAAGTATATAGGCAGCACCGCCCATAAAAAGGGGCAGGCGCTTCTCACCCCTGCCCCTATATCTGAACATCAGATTCTCTGATAGATAGCATCATAAACCGAGTCAATGCAACCAGCTAATATATTGTCCGTGACATCGAATGGTATCCATTCTTCATCTATCTCCCAAGCACTCTCGCCTTTATAGAAAAGGCTATTGCCATAGAGTTTGATGTATGCCACCTGTACTTCTTCAAGTTCACTGGCGTTTTCAACTCTTCTAATCACCCATCCCGCATCATAGTGCTCCTCATCCTGTGTGAGGTCAATTTCCGTTACACCCTTTTCTGTCATCATGTTCTTGATGGCATTTTCAATTTCTTTGTGAAGTTCTATCTTCTTTTTCGTAAAATCGATGTATTCCATACCTTATTATATGTGGAGAGGTGGTTAACCTCTCCGTTACCTTTTTTATGCTACAATCTGGTATTTATTGAAATTCATGTAATCATCCCCATTCACGTGGCATTCCTGCCATGTTGCCAGCTGCTCGGTGGTGATGGAATCAAGTTCCAAGCGTTCTGCGATGTACTGGAGTGCTTCCTGTTCCGTATTGAAATACTCCCACTCATATGAACCATCGAGACATGAGTTCACCACGAAACGGCAACTGAAATACTTGCCTTCGGAGTCATTCGTGGCATAAACTTCGTTTCCTTCCTCTTCCACCATGAAATAAACCTTCATGTCCTCATAGTGCTTTTCAAGAATATGACGGAAATCCGAAGTTCCCCATGCCTCCTCTGCCTCAATGGTGAGTAACCCTTTCGCTATTTCACAACTTTGGATGAAACCTCTGAGATAGTAATCCTTGGTGTCTTCTCCCAAAGCCCATGCGATGTTACCTTCCCAATTCTTGGCAGAAAGCTCATCAAATGGCTTTCTTTCACCCTTGTCAAACTCTCCGAAAAGCTCATATATCTCCTGGAGGTCCTTTTGCTTACCTTCAATTCGGTATCCGACAGTTGCCCAATTCGCCATCGTCCTACTGATTTTCTATTTGTGAATAATAAAGCTGCTTCTCCTTCAGATGTGCCATGATGGATGCCGCCAATGTACACGCCCACTCATCACGTGGGTCATACCATCCGTGCTCGTGGCATTGTGCGAGCTTGTCAATGAATGCCATTGCCACCTTGAATTTCTCATTCACTAAGTACCGATGGTCATTAGCCAACTCTTCTCCAGTGAGCTGAGCACTACCCATCTTGCCATTAACGAAACGTGAGAACACGTCTGCAAACTCCTTGTCATTTGGTGAAATTACTTTTCCCATGATTTCTGCTATTTAAAAGTTCAACATTAAAAATATATTCTAGATTTCCTGAAACCCAGCCTTTTTAGGACTTTTGTTTTGGGAGAATCCGAGATTTTTTTTAAAATTACATTCCAGCGTAACCTTTACCACTATGCCTTTTTTCGTGCATAAAAGATGGCTTGTCCACCAAAGGCAGAAAGCCAAGCAAGAAACATCAAACTTTTTCGGAATACCCAATCTCTGATTGCGGAAGGCTGCCGAAATAAGTTTTATGCTTCTAAACCTTTAGGTGGTGCTTGGAGTCTGCCAGGACAACCATACCTTTGCAAAGAAAAAAGCCTGTGGTGAAGGACTGCCTGGAGATGGTATTGAAAAATTGAGGTTTTCCCGCATGACAAAAACGAAGTAGTTAAATAGAAAAATCTCAAATCAACCAATCCGGTTGTCGAAAATTCCATCCTTATGCCAAAATAGCTGCTAAATAAACACCTTAATTTTAACACTTCATAGCCCGTTTTTTTACATAAATGCCCATATTTTAGTTAAAAAATAAGTTTAATTTTTTTTATCCCCTCTATCTCAAAAAAACTCTGTTCCTTTGCAGCCGATTCAGGAATTTAACAATAAAATAAAAATGGGAACATTTAGCATATTTGCTTTAGTATTGACCTTCATTCTGGTGTTTTATTATGCTGTGGTCATTTTCATGGATCTGAGGAAAATCAATCCAGGGCTCAGGAAGGATGATGTAGAGTTTATCAAAACTGCTGAGGAGCAAGAAACTCAGCATGAAGAAGAGGAACAACCTGTGGATGTGGACGAGGACAATATCCTTCATCCTTTATCACATGAAGTTGGTGACTCTCAACCGGCATCTGGCCAACCTCATAATGAAGGCACCTATATGACTGTTGAAGATATCAAGAACATGAAGACGAGTGAGGTGTATGAGAGAATTCGCAATGCCAAGAATGAGATGATCACCTATCGTGCCGATGCCGAGCATGAATTGGCATCCGAGGATTTCCGTCAACACATGATAGAGGGTGAAATGCTGTTGGATCAAATGTCAGAGAGTCTTGCCAACATGTCGTTATAAATATCATTTCGTATGAAGGATAAAGTCAAGATTCTAGCCATGTTTCTCCTGTTGCTGTCCATTTCCCAACTGGCGATGGCCAATTGTGGAACAACCGATTATAGCGGAAGCACCGGCAGGCTTTACGATATGGTGACTTATGTACTCACCATGTGTTCCTACGTGGCACAGCTTACGTATGTCATAGCCACTCTTTTGAGCTTCTACTGCGCTATCAACATCTACATCAAGCTGCAGACAGGTGAGGATGGATTTGCCAAGAGTGTTCTGATACTCATCGGAAGCCTGATATTCCTGGCTTCGGCAACATTTGTATTCCCTGCGTTTTTCGGTTTCCGATATGGAGTAACAGACCATTTATGGTAGAAAAAAATATAATATATATTCATTTAATTATTCTAAGACAAACAATGAACAAAGTAATCAGTAATTTGGTTAGTGGCGCAAGCAAGGGTGCCGCAGCCACAGTTAAGAAAGCCAAGGCTTTCGTAGTGAACCCTCGTATGGGTATGCTTTCAATGATGCTCCTCTTTGTGAGCGTGTCAACTTTTGCTCAGGATGTGGATGCAGGTCTCGCTGCTATCGAAACCTCCACTGAGAGCTTGAAACGATATGTACCTGTTGTGACCAACTTGTGCTACGCCATTGCCGGTATCGTGGCCATGATTGGTGCCATCAGTGTGTATGTGAAGATGAACAACGAGGAGCAGGATGTCAAGAAGAGCATCATGATGATTGTAGGTGCTTGTATCTTCCTCATCGCAGCAGCTCAGTGTCTGCCTTTGTTCTTTGGTCTCTAATCCTTGGATATGAGTAACATAGACCAGGAAAGATTCCAGGATTATCCAGTTTTCAAGGGGCTTCAAAAGCCCCTTGAATTCATGGGTTTGAAGGGAAGATACATCTATTGGGCCGCAGGTGCTGTAGGAGGGGGCCTTCTGGGTTTTCTCATTGGCTATATCATATTCGGATTCATTGTTGGACTCATCCTGCTTACCACTTTCTTGTGTGTAGGTGGAGGGATGATTTTCATCAAGCAGCATAAGGGCCTGCATAGTAAGAAGTCTCCCAAGGGCATCTTTATTTATGCCCGTTCTAAAAGCTATTAGGTATAATAACAAAATAAATTGATTCAACAACATGGTAGCAATCGCAGTGGTAACGCTCTTTGTCGCCATACTGGCAGGCATGGGCATATCCGTTTGTGCCTTTGGCACTGGAGGAAAGAGACCCAAGGTCTTCGAAGACATTTATTTCAGTGTGGAAGAGGTAAATGGTATGGGAATAGTTTATACAAAAAGTGGTGATTATTCTGCTGTCCTCAAAATCAAGAACCCTATCAGAAAGTATTCTGCTTCCAAGGCCAGCTATTATGAATTCACGGATCTCTTCACTTCTCTACTGCAATTGTTGGGTGAAGGATATGCCTTGCATAAACAGGATGTTTTCGTACGCAAGCAGTTTGACATGAACAAGATTGCAGCTCATGAGGATAAAACTGCAGCCAAACGTTTTCTGTCCGATTCCTACTTCCGTTTTTTCAATGGCCGCACATATGTGGCACATGAAACCTATCTGATTATTACACAGAAGGGTAAAAGTGGAACAATACATAGTTATGACACTGCCAAGTGGAAGGATTTTCTAGTGAAGCTCCAAAAGGTTCATGACCGTTTGAATGGCTGTGACGTGGAAAGCTCATTCCTTGGAGCTGAGGATTGCAGAATCTTAGCAGACCGTTTCTTTGCCATGGATTTCAAGCATTCTCGTGTATCCATGAGTAACTTCAGGGTTACCAGTGAGGAGATTGGCATGGGAAACAACCATCTTAAGGTTTACAGTCTCCTGGATGTGGATCAGGTAGGCCTGCCTGGCATGATTCGTCCCTATTCCGAGAATCAGGTGGGTAACAGCATTCTTTCCGAGGATTTGCTCTCAGCTTTGGATTCTCTCCCGGATGTAGATACCTTGGTTTATAATCAGGTTATCTTTTTGCCAAATCAAAAGAAGGAAGTCATGAAGCTTGACAAGAAAAAGAACCGTCATGCTTCCATTCCCAATCCTAACAACCAGATTGCCGTTGAGGACATAGAAAAGGTTCAATCGGAAATCGCCCGAAACGGCAAGATGCTTGTTTATGCCCATTATAATATGGTGATCAAGATAGCTGGTGATAAAGACTTCCAGAAGATTACTAATTCCCTGGAGAATATGTTCTCTAGGCACAGTATTCATATATCGAAGAGAGCCTATAACCAGTTGGAACTCTTTGTAGCCAGTTTCCCTGGCAACTGTTTCAAACTCAATGCGGACTATGACAGATTCCTCACGCTTTCGGAGCCGGCTCTTTGCCTGATGTATAAGGAACATCAGCAGCAGGGTGACAATTCGCCTCTGAAGTGCTATTATACAGACCGACAGGGACTGCCTCTTCCCATTGACATTACTGGAAAGGAAGGTAAGGTGAAATATACCAATAACTCCAATTTCTTTGTACTGGGACCAAGTGGAAGCGGCAAGAGCTTTTTCATGAATTCCGTGATGCGACAGTATTATGAGCAGGATACAGATGTGGTCATCGTGGATACGGGCGACAGCTATGAGGGAATCTGCAACTATTTTGAGGGAACCTACATTTCCTACAGCAAGGAAAAGCCCATCTCAATGAATCCCTTCAAGATAACAGAGCTGGAGTATGAGGAGAATTTTGGCGAGAAGAAGAACTTCCTGAAAAGTCTTGTCTTTCAGCTTTTCAAGGGAACAGATTATCCCACAAAGATTGAAGATACCATTATCAATCAAACCATTACGGAATATTATGAGGCCTATTTTCATCCCTTTGAAAAGTTCAGTACCAAGGAAAGAAGCCAGCTGAAAGAGATGCTGCTACTTGAGGATAAGAAGAATGGTAAGTATGATCAGTATGAGCAGGAAATGGAGGAACGCTATGATCGTGTCATGGAGGAAAAGGAGACTTCTTCCAGAAATGCACGACTCATTGATAAGCTCCAGGCTGTTTTGGACGATACTGCTGCCACTGAAGGAGAGAAGAAAGCTGCCCTTCATCAGCTTCAGCGCCTTACTCCAGAGTTGATAGAGAAAAATTATCTCCTTCGCATTGAGCGTAAGATTGATAAGATGGAGAGACAGAGAAAGAATCTCAGAGTGCAGGAACTTTCGTTCAATTCCTATTATGAGTTTGCCCTTGAAAGAATCCCGCAGTTGATTGTCCAGCAGAACATTGAGTTTGCAATCCATGATTTTGCGGCTATTCTGAAGCCTTTCTATAGAGGTGGTGAGCATGCGCACATCCTTAACAATGACTTGGATGCATCCCTATTTGACGAGAAATTCATCGTCTTTGAGATCGACAAGGTGAAGGATGATCCTATCCTTTTTCCTCTTATCGTTCTCATTATCATGGATGTCTTCACTCAGAAAATGAGAATCAAGAAAGGCAGAAAATGCCTGGTCATAGAAGAGGCATGGAAAGCTATCGCCACACCCGTGATGGCCAACTATATCAAGTATCTCTATAAGACGGCCCGCAAACATTGGGCAATGGTGGGTGTGGTCACCCAGGAAATCCAGGATATCACCTCCTCTCCCATTGTCAAGGAAGCCATTGTCAACAATTCAGATGTGTTCATGTTGCTGGACCAGAGCAAATTCAAGGATAAGTTCTCGGAAATAAAGGCAACCCTGGCTCTTACAGAGAATGACTGCCAGAAGATTTTCACAATCAATGGCCTTGACAACAAGGAAGGCAGATCTCCGTTCAAGGAGGTCTTTATCAAGAGAGGTCTGGTGGGCGATGTCTTTGGAGTGGAGGAACCTCCTGAGTGCTATATGGCCTACACGACGGAGAAGCAGGAGAAAGAAGCACTGAAGTTCTATAAGAGACGCTTGGGTTCCGACTATAGAACCGCCATCGAGACCTTTGTGAGTGATTGGCATTTGAGTGGTATCCAGAAATCTCTGGAATTCTCCCAGAAGGTTCTCAAGGAAAGAAAAGTATTCAATTATAAACAGTCATCATAAAAGAACCATGCAAAGAATCTTAGCATCGATCATCTTATCCTTTCTTATTTGCTCTCCTCTTTGGTCACTGAGCTGGAGCAGTGTGAATATAGACAAGGTGACGGCCGCGGCTATGTCTGCTGCCTATGAAACGGAAACATTGGTGGAAGGGAATACGGCCAGTAACATCAATAAAATCTTTGATCATTATCAGTCTGCAGGCTTGGCATCTGCCGGTATCTTCCAGAGCATGAAGAAGTTGAGGGACGCTAGACGTAACCCGGGACTCTTTGCCTCAGAGGAGAATTATTATTACCAAAGAATCTTCCGTTTGGTGAAGGACGGTATCATGCCGAAGTTCATTACTGTGGCAGGAAAGATGCTAAAGCAGCCGGATAATGCCATCCATTGGGGTCCTTACCTATTAAAGACCACAACGAATGTGGAGAATCTTTGCAAGCAATTTGAGGTGGTGGTTACTCATGGTAAGCTTTCCTTCAAGGACATCAGGTTCTTGGTTCTCAATGAAGATCTCCAGCGGATATTCGATTTGACGAAGCTCGGAGAAGTGGACTGGAAGTCGCTTCTGGGAAAATTGGGGGAATTTGGAACAGGCATCACCCAAGAGGAAATCGCTGAGGATTACAAAAATCTGGGAAGTATCATTGCGCAGGCAGGAAAAGCCGCCTATGACAGCAACCTGGAAAGTGTCAGCAAGATTGGTGTTATATTCAAGGCTAAGCCCAAGGAGATTACCAAGCTGTATAAGTCCTTCAAAAACCACTATAAATCCTTTAAGGATGCCGGTAACATCAAGGAATTGTTGTTTGCCGTGGTGGGAGAAGGCAATGAAGATGCAGTGGAAAAACTCTTTCAGACAAGTGGCTATAACCTTACGGGATATATCTCTTCCTACATCAAGGAACTACAGGGACAGTATTACACTGAGAGATGGTATATCTACAAGCATGATTCCGGGTCGGAAGTTAAATGTGAATATAGTCCATCTAGCTATGAGGGATATGGTGATGCCAGATGGAAAGAAGCATGGCACATTCATACCAGTGGTAAAAAACGTGAAGCCTATGAGAAGATTCCATGTTATAAATCCCTTTCTCAGGATGAGGACAAGGAAGTGAAAGATAAGCTTTTCCAACTTACTGGCTGGAATGCAGATAAATGTCAGGAATATAACCAGGCGCATCCTGGTCACCAGTGTACGATACTCTATACTAGGAAGCATGAGGATAGAAAGCGCCATTATGGAGGCGGACTTTTGAAACATTCCTATGACGAACGCTTCTGTTTTAACTCCTACAAGGTAAAGGTGACAGACACTTGGGACATCAGAGAGGAGATTTATGAGGAAACCTTTGATTCTCAGACAATGGACAAAAAAACTTTCATCCAAAAGATGAAGGCTCGTCTCAATGGCTTGATTGATGAAAATGAGAAATTCTTGAAAGAGCATCCAACCATTTCAATAGAGATGGGTAGTGATCATCCAAGATATTATACCATGGCTGATGAGAAGAAAATGGAAGGCTGTAATTCTGTGAGTTTTATCGCCCAATGTGATGATGGAGCCACCCTTGGAGAAGGCTCGTTCAACTGGAAGGAAAATGGCAGCCAGGGAAATAAGCTGGAATGGCCGAAGTCCAAGGACTTTGCCATGTCCAATTCTCCAACGGCAGATGATGGATCCAAGGCATTGCTTCAAAAGCAAAAGGAATTCTCAGATGAGGTCAATGCCCTGAAATCAGAAATCAAGGGCAATGATACCAAGATGAGAAATCTGGTCAAGAGAATCAATCAGACCAAGATGAACAGGAATTTGCCCCTTGCAAAAAAACTTCAAGGCGAGTATGATACCCTGTCCGATGAAACGGCACTTCTCAAGGAACAACTCAAAGAAGCCGAGGGGAAACTCTCCCAAGCCACTCGTGCGCTGGATGAATACTACAAGGATATGAGTGACAATTTGGATGGTCCTTATCGGATACCCCACAATATGGCTAGCCTGGCCTCCATGTACCAAATCCAATGGCTGGATGAGGGAGAATGGGTGCAAGGGAGTGCTGCCTATGTCTTTGTAAGACATGGCTATTGTGCAGATGCCAAAACCAATGTCACATATACTGCTTCCTTGAAGTTAAGTCGCAAGCCTACCTATGTGCTTGGTGTACGCATACACCGCGCAGTTCTGTCAGTGGATTTCAAGCTTACCTCAAGCAGTAGTTCTGAGAATGTCATCGAAGTCATGAAACTCAATATGAACCAGAGTGAGAAATTAAGGGCAGAGGAGGTCAACATGCGACTTAAGCAATGGATGGAAGACCTTCCAAACTGTGCTGTCTCAGTGAGATACAATTATGCTTCCAATCCGACAGAAGAGGATGATGATGAAGACGGTATCCACCTTCTCCTTGCAGGTGATCGCCTACAGGTTGCAAGATATGTAGAACAGGAACTGACCAAGATCTTTGCCCAGCTGGTTCTTATCGAAAAAGTGATGACACAGAGGGAATGCATCTTGGACTTTCTCAAAAGACAGATCTTTGACGTGGTCAGCAGAAGCGGCAGAAACGGCATTGCAGAATATGCCCTCAGACGTTGGGAAGGAGCTGGTTTGGAGGCAATGAAAAAATCCTCTCTTGCCCATAAGACTGTGCAGCAGGATAATGGCAGTTCTAATGATCAATAAAATTGTAGTGTATGAATAGATTCTTCATGGAATGCCTTTTTAAAAGGTATATTTTACTCTTGGTGATATGTATCCTACCCTCCTCTATCCGGGCACTGAATGATCCGGCTTCCCTGGAGGCCATGATTGCCAACCATAAGAAGGTGAGAACCCTGCTGGAGGTGAGAGCTATCGCAGAACTGGGTGTTTATGAGTATCATAAGCAAAGCAGTAAGAAAATCACTGACCATCGCAAGGTGGCAGAACAGCTTGACAAGTACAAGCGCTGTTTCGATATCATGGACTTGGTGCTTCAGGGAACGGCAACAGCCTTCCATGGTGTCAACACCTATACGAGTATCAAGAGAAATATCACCAGATATTGGAAACTCATCGATACCTATCATGACAAGATCCTCTCCCATGGCGCAGTGTGGTCATCGGATACTTTGATTCTGAATACCACCAACAGGGCGGTGGAAGATATCAGAGACGAGGTGGGTGAACTCTATAAGTCCTATGGAGAATTATCGCTTATCGTAACAGGAGCAACGGAATGCACCACTGCCAACCTGATGATGATTCTAAAGCACATCAATGAAAGTATGGACCACATCGATAGCAGTATATACCATGCCTATTTGGATATACATACTTATATGACCATCCGACTTGGGTATTGGAAAAAGGAAATCTTCATGGCTAGAACCATCAAGGAAATCGTGAAGGATTCCTATACCAGATGGCTGAAATCCGGTCACCGGGTCTTCAACCATCTTCAGGCGAAAAAGTCATTCACCCATAAGCCCTTGGGAGGTGGCAGCCTTATTGGAGGAAGAAATGAACATGTTCAACTAATAGAATAAAGTATGAAACGAAATCATCTGAAAGGTCTCTTGTCCATGCTTCTGAGCTTGGTGAGCCTGTATGGTCAGGCACAGGAGGTTACTTATATCCACGAAAGGGATATCATGAACCAGTTCACCACCATGGAAACGGGTGCTGGTGTCCTCTCTCCTGCCTGGTATTACAATTCACTGCATAAGAATTACCAGAGAGATGCCAATCTAAGAAACAAGCTTGCCTATCGAACGGATGTCATGGCCAATACGTCCAAGGAAGTCAATGAGGCAGAGAAGGTGGATTCCGATTATGTGGAACGAGCCAAGGTGGAGGCGTTGAATATCGTTTCCCGTTCCTCTGCATCTGATTTGTCGTGGGTTCTGGAGAAGAAGAAACTGGACTCCAAGATGCTGCTCTTCGATAAGAACATCAACCATATCGTTTCCTGTGGCGGAAGTTCCAGCGATTACCGGAATTGGCGCAACATCTACAACTGTTTTGAAACAGCCATCAAGATCACTCATGAATCCTACCAGGATTTGGGTATGAGGAAAAGAGAGTATCTGGCTATCTATCAAGACATCGTGAAGAGAAATGTGACATTGGTCAAACAACTCCTGTATTGGAACTCATTGAAAAAAGGAAAGAGATTCTCTGAAAATAACACAAGGGTTGAAAGAAATACTTCCAACACGGTTATTGCCTCGGATGCCTACAGAAGATGGCAGGCTGCCATGGCTGTGGATGGCTTTTCTGGTGCAAAACCCTGATAAAAGCAAGAAACAAAAAATAGAAAAAGAAATATAATGGCATTTACATCTTTATTTTTAGACACCTCCACAGTCAGTGTCACAAGTGGTATGGGAAGTTATATCTCTGACCTCTCAAAAACCATCGGAGTGGACCTGTTTGAGGAAGACATAGACAATGTTGTGTTTAGAACCAACGAGTTTCTATGCAGTGCCGATTTTATCGGTTCGGATGGTCCCTTCTGGTACATTCTCCAGATGAGCATGGCACTTGGAGCCTTGTTTTCCATCATTGTGGCCGGTTCCATGTCCTACAAGATGCTCGTCAAGGGCGAACCCATCGATGTGGTCAAGATCATGAAGGTACTGGGTATATCTCTGGTCATGTGCTTCTGGTATCCATCATCCACCAACAATAATGGAAGTATTTTGGATGCACTGGCCTTCATTCCCAATTGTATCGGTTCCTATACCCATGACCTCTATGAGGCAGAGGCGGTTCAAGTGAGCGAGAAGTATAATGAACTCATGCCCCTGATACAGAAGCGAGACTCCATGTATCACAAGATTGCCCCTACACAGAAGGTTGCCAAGGAAATCATCCTGAGTGAAATCGTCCAGGATGCTTCCATGCAGATAGAAGATATCGAGCAGAAGCAGGAAGGTGAGCAGCTGGCACAGGAAGCAGCAGACAGGTCTATTTTTGCAGGCCTGATTATTGGTTTGGACAAAATCGTTATGTTCCTGGCACTGGTCATCTATAGAATCGGATGGTGGAGCACCATATTCTGCCAGCAGATTCTCCTGGGTATGCTCACAATCTTTGGTCCTATCCAATGGGCTTTCTCCGTGCTGCCCAAGTGGGAAGGTGCATGGGCTAAGTGGATTACCCGTTACCTCACGGTGCATTTCTATGGAGCCATGCTTTACTTCGTGGGCTTTTACGTCCTCCTTCTCTTTGATATTGTTATCAGTGTACAGGTGGAGAACCTCACTGTTATCACGGCAGGAAAAGGAGAAATTACAGGATATATCCAAAATGCCTTCATGACCTGCGGTTACCTGCTGGTGGCTTCCATTGTGTCGCTGAAGTGCCTGAATTTGGTGCCGGACCTGGCAGCATGGATGATTCCTGAGGGTGATACGGCTTTCAGTACCAGAAACTTCGGTGAAGGTGTGGCAGCTTCTGCCAAGCAAAGTGCCATGAGTCTGATGCCGAAATAGTCTTAACAACACTATCAAATAATAAGAATATGGCAGTTTTACAGAATTTGGAAAACAAGATCAAAATGGTGATGATCATCAGCAGCCTCTTTTTGGTGGGCTGCGTGGTTATCAGCCTGGGCAGCATCTTCATAGCCAGAGGCATGGTGAGTGATGCCCATAAAAAGGTATATGTACTGGATGGTAACGTCCCTATACTCGTGAAGCAGACCACGATGGAAGAGACCTTCGATGTGGAAGCCAAGAGTGACATAGAGATGTTTCACCATTTCTTCTTCACACTGGCCCCGGATGACAAGTATATCCGTTATACCATGGAAAAGGCCATGTATCTCATTGATGAGACCGGTCTGGCTCAGTATAACGCATTGAAGGAGAAGGGATTCTATAATAATCTGATTGGAACCTCCACTATCTGCAGTATTTTCTGTGACAGTATCAGGCTGAATAAGGATTCGCTGACCTTTACCTATTATGGCAGGCAGAGAATAGAGAGAAGAACCAACATCCTCATGCGCCAGATTGTGACAGCAGGTAACCTGAAGAAAGTACCAAGGACGGAAAACAATCCGCATGGTATCCTGATTACCAATTGGCGTACCCTTCTGAATAAGGACCTGGAGGAGAAAAAGAAGTCAGAGTATTAACACTATACATTATTATATATATGAGTTTGAAGAAAATGATCATGGGTGAGGAAATGCCAAGCAAGGATGATCCTAAGTATAAGGAACGTTACCTCAGAGAAAAAGAGGTAGGAATGAAGTTTGCAGAGAAGTCGGGCATCAATTTCCTGGTGGCCAGGATTCAGGCTTTTGCCAACAATCATAGAATTGCCTTCATCGGCCTGGTCTTTACCATTGTGATAGGTTGCCTTGGCATCAATGTGGTGAATATGATAAGATCATATAAGAAACACGGTTCAACCAGAACTACCGCAGCGGAGATGGTGGATTCTGTCCTTCTGAAACGTCAACAAATTATAGAACGCCCATAAGATGAAGACAAATAAGATTAATTTCAAACAGCCCAAGTATTACATGCCTCCGGCATTCTATCTGATATCCTTGTTTCTTGGTTACATCGCCATTGATACATTTAATATCGAGCTGGGTGAAGCAGGAAACGGTCATCTCAAAACCACAGATTATCTGTCCAGTGCCTTGCCGGATGCCAAGACGGATAGCCTCTTGGGAAGCAAGATGGATAATACGGAAAGAAAGTATGGTAAGATTACAGACCTTTCCGGATTGGCCAGTGTGGAAAGTGACCGTGACTCAGTGAACAAAAAGGAAGAATATGAGTCTCAATACAATAAGAAAGAGGCAGCACTTATCAGACAGCAGGAGGCTGAACAGGAGGAACTCAAGAAGTTGCGCGCTATGCAAAGCCGTGTAAGAGAGAACTCCCAGCGACAAACTTCCGCTTCCAATGCCTTTGTGGCACCAGTGAGTGATTCCGAGATAGCGCGCCTTCAAAGAAAACGCAGAAATCAAACCTGGGAGGAGATGAATCGGAACCTTGCAGGATTCGCCTCACCAGATGAAATGGAGGATGAGCAGGATAAGCCTGACCGCTATCGCTTATCAGATACGAATCGAGTGAGTGAGAGACGGGAAACTACGGAAGGCGGAAGCCTCAAAAGTGGCCAGTCTCCAACACCACCCGACAGTGAAACTCCTGGGAAAGTCACCAAAAAGACAAAAGAGGTTTCTTCCTATTTCAACACGTTGGGATTGGAAAAGAATAAGAGTCATCTTATTTCCGCCATCATTGATGAGGAAGTCAAGGCCGTGGATGGCAGCAGGGTTCGTCTTCGCCTCTTGGATGACATTGAAATCAATGGCATAACAGTAGGTAAAGGTACCTATCTCTATGCGTCGATGAGCGGCTTTGGAAAACAGAGAGTGAAGGGTAAGGTGGAAAGTATCTTCTTTGGTGAGGAAATCTTCAAGGTCAATCTCTCGCTCTATGATACGGATGGCTTGGAAGGTCTTTATGTTCCTATGAGCAGTTTCAGAGAAACCACACAGGACATCGCTTCCTCAGCCACACAAGGAGGAAACAATCTCACAGAGAACTCTACTGGAGGTACTGGCATTAAAAGCTGGGCTTCACAAGCCATGAGCAATGCCACCCAAAAGGCAATGAGTGCTTTGGGTAAGAATGTCAAGAAGAATAAGGTCAAGCTGAAATACGGCACGAAGGTTTATCTCATCGATTCATCTTCTGCTCATGGTAAGACAAAATCATAAATTATAAATCATTTAGAAATCAGTAAAATAATTGATATGAAAAGACTTAAAAAGAAGGTGGTGGCACTCATGATGATGTGCCTTGCCAGTATAGGAGCCAACGCTCAGAAAACGTTTTATGATATGGAACGTCTCACGGTGAATGAAAACGTATCCTCCATTATCACTGCATCGGAACCTATCCGTATGGTGGATATTTCTACGGATTCCATTGTGGGTGACAAGCCGCTGGATAACGTCATTCGTCTCAAACCTATCTCCTCTCATCATCAAGATGGCGAGGTGATGGGTATTGTCACTATCATCACTGAACGCTACAGAGTCCAGTATGCCCTGGTCTATACCAGTAAACTGGAAGAGGCAGTAACAGACAAGGAGGTGGAACTCGTGGAGAGAAATGCCTTCCATAATCCGGAAGTAAGCATGTCCACCACCGATATGGTGGCCTATGCCATGAAGGTCTGGAACTCTCCAGCCAAGTATAGAGGCATTATCACGAATCATCATAAGATGAAGATGCGTCTCAATAATATCTACGTGGTGGGTGAATATGTTTTCATTGATTTCTCGGTGGACAACTATACCAACTTGCAGTTTGACATAGATGAACTCCGCTTTAAACTGCAGGATAAGAAACTTCAGAAAGCCACCAATCAGCAAACCGTGGAGCTGAAGCCAGCGCTTCTTCTGGATAGAAGCTTGTCATTTAAGAAAGGTTACAGAAATGTCGCAGTCTTGAAAAAGATGACTTTCCCAAATGATAAGGTCCTCTCCATAGAACTCAGTGAGAAGCAGATCAGTGGCAGAACCATCTCCATGCAGTTAGATTATGAAGACGTTCTCTCTGCTGACTCTTTTGACTCTCTTCTTCTGCGTGAACAATAAGAGATAAAAGATGAAGTACAATATGACAATATTAAAGAAGAGTATCGGTATGCTGGCATTGGCATGGGGCATCCCATCATCCATGGTGGCACAGAACCAGGGTAGCCATCTCATGATAGCCGTGGGCGGTTCCTACCCAAGAACACTGGAGTCAACCATTTCCTATGAAAAGGAAATGCTGTATCATAACGCTTGGGAATACTTTGCCACCTACTCTGTCCAGTATGATGAGGATCCTGAGGCAAAGCATATTACCAGAAAGTCGTTTTGGCATAACCATAACACCTGGGGTGTAGGAGCCGTCTATAAGCCCTGCGTTGGAAGAGGAAGAAATCACCACGGCAGTCTCAGAATTGGCGCCAGTGCTGGTAGCGATTTCCATAAGGCCATAGGAACTGTCCATGTAGGCTATGAACATACCTATAATCTCTATGACGGATGGAGTGTGTTCTTTGCCATCAAGGAAGATATATCCATCAGGGGTAAGGACCGGTTCAAAACCGGAATTAATCTGGGCGCAAAAATTCCATTGTAACATTTTAAGCAGCAAGACAATGAAGAAAACATATATTTCTATTTTTTGTGGACTGTTGGCCATCTTATTCCAAGGTCTGTTGGTTTCATGTGACGAGCATGAACCAATGGACTATGGTATTCATGTTGGGTATGTCCTTTGTGATGACCACAGTTGTATGGATACGACCACCTACTTCTCCCAAACTTCCAAAAAGGCAGTGGGTGTAGTGTTTACAGAGGCTACAGAAGAACATCCTGCCATGGCAGTGATGTTGAATGAATTCCAGGAGGCCTTCTCTGATTCTTTGGGAGTGAGCCAAGGAACGAGCATGGATATTGAGTCCTACGACGGATTCACCAATACCATCGCCATGTTCAATAGTACCGACCAAGATACAGGAAAAGGCTCACCTATTGCTCAGGAAATGTTCCATTTTCATTCTAAAGGGCAAAGTGATTTCATTCCTAGCGTAGCAGAACAGAGAGTCCTGATAAGAAATGCCCCTTCTATCAATCCTTTGATCATGCGGCTGGGAGGGCAACCTATCGACTTATCTGAGGATACCTGGTACTGGACATCCACAGAGGTGAAGGAAAACCCCGGCTATCAGGCTTGGCTTTGCTCTTCCGTGAATGGAGGTATCATAGAAACGCCCAAGACCATGCGCCATAAGGTGAGAGCCATCGTGAATTTAAATTATCCAGATTAACTGATAAAAGCAATATGATATGGGATTTTGGAAAGAATTGGGCGTAACAGCCCTGGAAAAAGGAAAGAATCTCTTTCGTGGAGGAAAACAAGCTGTAGAAGGAGCAAAACATGTTGAAGGCATAGTTAAGGATGCCAAGGTTTCCATTCCTGCTACGACAAAGCCAACCAGCTATCGTGCTTGGGAGAAATCCCTTTCACCACCTGGTTTTACCCCTGCCTTTCATCAGAGCAAGACAGGATGGAAAACTCAGATGAAGGATTTTTGGGGAGGTCTGTGGAAGCAATCACCAAAAGAGGCTAAGCCTGCAGTGGCAAATTCCACGTCTGGGCCTTCTTTTACAGAACGAGTCAAGAATTGGTTTTCCCGTCACTTCTCCAGACAAACAACCTCGCCTTCAGTAAACCCGACTATACTAGGAAAGCCTGTTGTCCCAGATAGTCCTGTTATACCGGCAAGACCAGTAAGACCTCCGGTTTTCAAGGATAGCGGCTACCTGGCATGGGAAAAATCTCTGCCAACTCCGTCCTTTAAGCCAAGGTTTAATGTGATTTCCAAGGAAAAGGAATCTATTAAAACCAGCAAGGAAACTGTAGAGCAGGTTATCAAGAAAGAAAAGAAAACAGTTGAAACCGTAAAAGGTGAAACTAAAACAGGCAAGGAAACACCGAAAGAAACAGCTCATAGTACAGAACAAGCTGCAGAAAAGGTGAACGAAAAAGCAAAAGAATCTGCAGAGCAAGCAGGAAAAGCAACAAAAGAAGCAGCAAATGGGGAAAATTCCTTCAAAAAAGCAGCGAAGTTCTACGCTAAGAATCCAAAAGTTCTTGGTTGGCATGCAGCTCTTGGTCTGGGTGGATACAGTTTAGTTTCCGGAGAAGGTGTCATCAACCCTCTACTCTACTTCATTGGAGGTAAGAATGCTACAGAAAACGGCCTTGGTGGTATGGTTGGACAAGCAGTAGCTGGTGAAAAAGCGCCGGATATTTATGATTCGGTTACAAATGCAGCTGATTCAGTAGTAAATGAAGGAGTTGACCTTTACCAATTCAGTAAGAATACTCTAGGCAACGTGGTGGGTGAAGGTACTGACCTTTACCAAATGGGTAAGAATTACGTGGGTAATGGTATGGTCAGCAATGGAAGTGGAGGCTACTATGATCCCACGACAGAGCAAACTCCTAATCTTTACCAGGCCAGCAATCCCGACATGGGAAACCAGGATGGCATGTTGAACAATGTGATGGGAGGTATGAACCATCTTGTGAATCAGGTTTCAGGCGGTGCTGTAACAAAGATGAATATTCTTTCTTTGGCATTGTCTGCCTATATGATGTTCGGACGTTTTGGGTGGCTTGGAAGAGCTGCCAGTCTGCTTCTGGGAGGTATGACCTTGAAGAATATCAACAATCGTCAGCTCCCATATCAGCAGGTTCAACAACAACAGCAAAATCCTTCTCAGCAATATGTGCCGCAAGTTAAGCAGCCAAATGCTTCCATGGAGCCAGAGAATAGGTATAAGAGTTTGGAATATCCAATTGCTGCAGAGGACGGAGAAGTGGTAAACCGTCCAAGAAGTATGAAATTGTAATCCACAAAAAATAATAGTAAAATTGAATGAAAAAGAACTATAAAGATATGCTCCTTGAGTCGGGAAGTGGCTTCATGATGCCATTTCCCCTCAGGGATGATGAGGAACTGCAGACCACGTTGGGATTTGGGTTGCAGCAACATCCAACTGGTGGACAGAAATTTGAGCACCATGGTGTGGATCTTCTAACCAGTGGAAAACCTCTCTACTCTATTGCCACCGGTACAGTCATCGGTGCAGGTCATGACAGTATTCATGAAGATTACATCATAGCCAAATATGGCAAATACGAGGTGAAGTACGGCCATATCACCGAAGCATATTGTCCTTACGGAACCAGTATCAGGGCCGGACAGGAAATCGGCAAGAGTGGTCAATTTCTTCATTTGGAAGTCAGATTTGATGGTGTCACCATTGATCCCATGGAATTCCTGGCCATGATTTGGGCTAATATCCAGCAGCTGGCTGCAATGGGTATCAACAATGCTCCTACTACAGAGCAATTGGGTAGCAGAAAGCCGAAGACTCACTATGATAAGGAGCAGGATGAAATTCTGATGATGATGATGCGTTGGCTCCCAGCCTACATGAATGAACTGAGATTGGGCAGCTATACTCCCTCAGATAGAATGCAGACCACCCTCAAACATGTCATATCCGAGGCTGCAGAACGCAATTATTTCTTCGAAAAGCTTCCTGATATGGCTAATCCTCTAGGTCTCACCGGTAGAAGCCTGCCTGTGGCTGAGAAAATCCAGAATCTTCTCATTGAAGATTTCCTGAGCTATGCCTGGCTTCGCCATGATGCGTGTCCTGCTTCCTGGAACGAGACTCAAAAAAAAAACTTTCTCATCAAGTTGCCCAAGACGGCCTAGTGGTGGATCCTCTGTCAGATTTGAGCATACACGTTGAGAGTTATGATGTCAAACATGAAGCCTATGTTTATTTCGATGCCTCAGGAAGAAGATCCTGGACCAAGGCTTGGTTCAATGGAAGAGACAGGGGAGAAAACGCCATTGAGGTAACTCGTCAGCAAGCCATCAAGTTCATCAATGATGAGATCTCTCATGATGATTGGCTAACAAGGTTCTATCCCAAGCAAATGACAGTTTATCATAAGGCCATTGAGCAGGCACGACAGCAGCTACTGGGCTTTTAATATCATTTTTATAATGGCTAAAGAGAACAATTATCAGAATTTGGCGCAAGTTGACTACTGTATCCGCCAATATTTCAGCAAATATATGGCACCAACGCTGGTAAAGGAGGTAAGAAATCTCCGAGAAAAGCAAACCGAGGAATTTATCAATCGTTTGGAGAAAAACGAGTCTCCATTCGTGCCAGTGGATGTACAGCTTCAAAATGCTGACAATCAGCTGAAAGTGTGCGGAAAATGGTACAAGAAATCATCAGATGACATGATCAGGCAATGTAAGCACAGATGGGGAAAAGATGCCAAATTTGCCAAGGATTATCAGACATTTCTTGATTCCTTCTATAAGGAACTCATCAGACAAAATGGGGGTAAATCTTCAGAGAAACTTGCAGCCTTTGCAGAAAACTATGTGGCACATCGATTTCAGGGACTTATCATTGAGCAGCTGGCCAGAGAGAAAGTTCCCAAGAACAGTGCTACCTACATTGCAAGAAAGGCATTTGATGACAGTTTATTGGGACTGCTTCCAAAAATCGGTCCCAAAGAAGGTGAGCATGATTCTCTCATCGCTCAAAAAGCAGATGACCTGTATAATCCCAATATCTGGGAACAGGGTGCAGCCATGGGAGGTTCCATGGTCATTGATGCTGCGGTGACAGGAGGTTACGGCTCCGGTAGTTCCCTCATAGTAAAAGGTGCAACTAAGGCTGGAATCAAAGTGGTCCCAAAAGCCGCTGCTTTCTTGAATTCTGCCTGGAGTGGTGTAGCCATTGATGGCGGGCTGAGAACAGGCTTCGCGCTGAACCATGCCAGAAACTGGGAAAATGAGAAATATGCCAAGGAAGACAGTAAGCTTGCACTTCAGGATGAGGATGCCATCAAGAAGATTCAAACAGCCAGTGATTCCATCAAAAGGGGAAATTCTGAGCTGATTTATCAGTTGAATGGGCAGTTGGAGCGAAAGATAAAAACATATAGTCCTTCATTCACAACACGAAGCAAGAAAGAAATGGACTCCTTCTATGCCGCAAACAAAAATCAGGCAGGTAAATTGCTGGCTCAGATAAGGGAAAACTTTTCGAAGCAAACCGTTCCATTTCGTGCCAATAACCATCCGCCGGAATGGATGATTAAACTGGGGAAGAAACGCTGTGAACAATGTGCCTCCGGGTTTTATGCCATTGCCATGGAGATGTCGAGGGAGGAAAAAACATGGATGAGTATTGGGGGTAAACGCATGACCCTTAAAGAGGTTAGTCAAAGAGCCATGGATTATGCTACGGCTGCTGTAGCTTGTGAAAAGAAACGGGCGTCTGGTCAGGCGAAAGCTCCCAAGAAAGATACCTGGGATTCTAATATGGATAAGCTTAATAGCTTTATCAATCAAGCAAATCCATCATCCACAGATTCTTCTCCATCATCAGCTTACCATTCTTATAGTCCTGTGGAAGAAACTCAAAGACAAGATTCCTCTAGGTATGAGATGACAAGTAATAAGGCCTCTTTTCAAGATTTAAATGCCGGTTGGGCTGATGCCTTGGATAAGATGGGACTTTCCGGTTTCAGTGATGTCACCAAGAACATGGGCTACGTTTTGGCCATGCTGCCAGACATGATGATAGGCCTGTTCACGGGCAAAAATCCTAACTTACAGGTGAATGACAATTTGCTGCCACTTGCTGCCATCTTTGGTGGCATGTTTGTCAAAAGTCCCCTTCTCAAACTCCTTCTGCTTGGTTTTGGAGGTGCCAATTTGCTCAACAATGCCGGTCATGCAGCATTGGGACTGGTCAAACCGGCTTCACCACAGCGGGTTTCTTACAGGCAATATGAGGAAGAAAAGCTGAATCCGAGAATCTCAAATCCGGCCATCAGCGGAACAAGTATGATTGCAGACATTGACGGAAAGCCATGTGTCATAGAAATCTCTGATCATGCAATCGATGCTTACGAGAGAGGAAGCCTCCCCTTATCCACATTGGCCAATGCCGTTTTGAAGAAATACGATGAGAATAATGCCTTCGCAGAACGAGAATATGAAAGAGGTATTCATCAGGAACTTCAACAGCAGTATTCCTTAGGCATCAAATAGACTGAAAGAAGATGAGAAGACAATGAAAAGGAAACTATGCATGAATCTTGCCAACACTTCTAAGAAGGTAATTGATGGTATTTCTTGATGGAAATTATCGCCTGATAGAGCCCCAATTCCACAAAGTCTTAATGGTTAATAGAAGGAATATGAACATAATATCAGAAAAAGTCATGTCAGATAGAGGTGCTAAATTTAACACATTTCAAGGCAAAAACTTTGAATTGAAGAGGATTTAAGTTAAAAATAAAAATCAATTTAGTTTAGGGTGTTCAATCCAAAACTTTTCTTTTATTTTGCCATCAGATTCAGCGTTATGGGACAGCTGAACATGACATAGATTAATAACGATCATATATATCATTTATGGATTTCGAAGAATTGAATAAGGCTGCCTCACAAGAGGACGGACCTACACGTATTGACAGAGCATTGGACAAATTTGCCAATATGATGATTGAGCGCTTGGAAGCCTGTAAAACAAAGAACTGGGAACAAGGATGGACTTCTGGTGATAGACTGGTAGGACTTCCTCAGAACATCAATGGAAGACCTTATGTAGGAGGAAATGCATTCCTTCTGCAGATGCATACCATGATAAAGGGTTACCATGTTCCTGTTTACATGACCTCCAAGCAAGCACGAGACAATGGAGCCTTGATTAAAAAGGGAGAGGCTTCTGTGCCGGTGTTTAAATGGGGACTGAGTGTGAAAGACGAAAACGGAAAGCGCATCAGTGAAGACAAATACCTTGCCATGGATAAGGAGGACCAGGCTAAATGCCAGGTTCGTCCCTATCTGATGGTCTATAACGAGTGGAATCTTGACCAAACCACTTTGGAAGAAGTGAATAAGAAAAAGTATGATGCCATTATTTCCCGTTTCAATCCTACCACATTGAGTGACGATGTGGGGATGTATAAGAATGAACCACTTGACAGAATGTTTGAGAAGCAGGAGTGGGTGTGCCCTATTCATGTTAATGAGGAAGTGCCTGGTGCAAGCTATAATAAGACCCGAGACTTCATTAAGGTACCGATGAAAGCACAGTTCAAGATTCATGAGGGAGAGGATGAGATCTTCAAGGATGGTCAGGAATACTATTCGTCTGCCCTGCATGAAATGGCCCACTCTACCGGTCATCCCTCGCGACTTGACCGTCTGCCAAAAAGCAAGTTTGGTTCTGAGGAATACGCCAAGGAGGAACTTGTTGCAGAGACTACTGCATTTGTGATAGGCAATGCACTAGGCTTCTCTAGCAGAATTTCTGATAACAATGCCGCCTATATAGACAGCTGGATTCAAACGCTGCGTGAAAAGCCAAAGTTCATTACAACGCTTATGTCGGACGTGAATAAGGCATCGCGCATGATTTTGGAAGAGATTGACAAGCAAAAAGTAGCATTGGGTGAAAAGCCGCTCATGGAGGGCAACCTCGATGGCATTGAAGAGCAAATCAAGAATGAGGAACAGCTGGAGAAGATCAAGCAGCAGAACGTGATGAAGGAGGAAAATGTATCTGATTCCATCACGAAGCCACTCTCCTCTCCAGAAGCTTACTTTTCATCCCTCATGACCCAGATTACGTCTGATAAAGATAGCGAGCATACAGTCCTTGCATTGGAAAGTCTTCCTGAACTCAGAGCGTATTTCCAGGACAATGAGGTACTAGGCAGTTGGATTGAAGAGGTGAGTGATGAGAAACTTCTCTCTTTAGGTGCTTCCCTTCTGCCCAATATAAAAGCGCAAGAAACAGTGGATAGTTCACAAAATACAGATAATAACATGAAGGATTCTAACGAAGAAGGCAAGACAAGCCAGGATAGTGTGACAATGCCAAAGAATGAGTATTATTTCTCTTATCTGTACCTGCAGAGCGTGGATAATACACAAGAGTTTGATGATCTCTCCAATAAGGAAAAATGGGATGAACTCCTCACTTTGACCCAGCAATATGATCAAGGTGATAGTCTCTCACAGCATAGCATCAGAAAAAATGCCACCAGTCAAAGTGGTGATGACCTGCTTGTTGAAAACGACCATTATGCCCTGGTTTATAACAATTCATTGGGTGGAACCTATGAACTCCTACGCAGAGTTAGTGAGGAAGATATTAAACTGTCTATAGAGCAATATGGTTTGGAGAATGATGCCAGTCAGGATGTGAAGGCCATAGCCCAGGACATGGTACAAAAGGAGTTGGATACGATAAAGGCCAGTATTCCTGCCTTTTCCATGGCTAACGGAGACGTTCTCTATTTTGAATATAATAAGGAGAAGGATTCGCTAAACGTGGGAACCCTTACCAACATTGGCTTGTCTGTTCATTATAGTTTCCCGTACGACCATTCGGCAGGTTTAGATAAGAATTTGCAGCATGTTGAAGAGCAACTCTCGGAAATGCCTGAATATCAAATACAGGAGGAAAATGAGGAGGTAGAAGACTCGGTTGTTGATACTCAACAGCAAAATGAGTATGCTTCCATTGCTAAGAAATTTTCTGAGCAGATTAATCCGGCATATCATATGCCTAATGGTGAGATTCTTGATTTCCAATATGATCCTGTCACCAACCTTGTTCAGGTTGGCAAAAAGGAAGAAGAAGCTTTCAAGGAAGTTTATAGCCAGACTTATAACGTCAATCTGTCCATGGCAGAAAATATGACGCAAATTTATAAGGTATTGGCAGAAAAAGATGAATATAAGCTTCCTCTACAGAATGAAACTCCACATGAAGACAGCAACATCCAAACAGATGTTGTAGGCGTTGCTGAGCAAATCGAAGCCACCGGTGTTCCTATGCATGAAGCAGAGAAAGAAGCAAAGACGATCGTGGATGATGAGCAACATGTGAAATATCATGAAGAAAAGGCTCAGGAACAGGATACGCAAAAGCACCAGGAAGACAATGAGGAAGTCAAAAAGGAAGACAAAGCTTCTGTAGAGAGCGACCATGAAGATAAGGAAGAGAAGAAAAGTGAGAGCAAGGCAGCTTCACATGCAGCCCTTCTTCTTGCAGCATTGGAGATGGCAAAATCACATGAAGGCGTCTGGATGAATGAAAAGGGTAAGAGCAATGCTGAGTTTTTGACCTCCAAGAAGCCAATCACAGCATTCAATAACATCATGATGAACCTGCATAGTGATCAGCAAGGCTATAAGACCAATCTTTATTCCACCTATAACCAGGCAAAGGAAAATGGCATGTCAGTCAAGAGAGGTCAAAGCTCGCTTCCATTCAACTGGACCAAATGGGAATACCAGAATGTCACGAACCATAATGACACCATTTCAAAGGAGCAGTATAATGCTCTCCCAGATATGGAAAAGTCCAATTATGCAGTACATGCCCATCGCCAGCGTCATCATGTTTATAACATAGACCAAACGATTCTTTCTGCCAGTGATTCTGAGCAATATTCGGCATTACTCAAGGCCAATGGGCAAAAGATTGAGAAATTCGTGGAGACAGCTAAGAATGCATCTAGTCCCCAGTCTGCTCTCCAGTTTATCAAGGATCAGGAACAAAAGCATCCTGAGGTTGTTGTCTTTATCAAGAAAGGCAGCTCCTATGAAATCTATGGAGATAAGGCTAAGACGATTGCTCCCGTAATTGGTATCCAGGATAAGGATAAGGAAATTGATGGTAAGAAAACATCCTACTTATCGTTTCCAAGCTATGCGCTTGATACGGTGCTCCCTAAAGTAATCAGGGCTGGAAACCGAGTCGCTATCTGTGACAATCCACTGGAGACGAAAATCAGTAAGGATGTAGTACCTGCCACCAAGATTCTCTCCCATGCCTACCAGATAGCTGATGCTGTTTGTAAGGCTTCCGGTATTAAGAATGAGCGAGTTCATGTACTACAAGATGCCAAATTCGATAGCAAGGAGAATACGCTTTTCATAAGTGGCATGAGCAAAACGGAAGGAAATGAGCAAGTAAATGCCATTATGAAGGCAAATGACATATTCCGTTCCGTAGTAGCAACCACTGGTGATGCAAAGCGTCTGGACCGCTCAGGGCGAAACAGCCTTTTACCAGCGGATGATGCCAAGCATGAATTACTCATTAGAGAACTTTCCGCCGGTGTGCTGATGGCAAGACAGGGACTCCCTGCTACATTGTCAAAGGAAAGCCAGCAACTTATCCCCTACTGGGAACGAGAGTTGAGAGAAAATGGGAACTTAATGGGTATGATTGAGCGTGACGTGAACAATGCCATCGAGACGATTGACAACCTTGTAGAAAAAAGAGAAGTGAACTATGATGCTATCCGAGGTCAGTTGCCAACAAAAGATGTTCTCTTAACAGGTAAAGATTATTCCATCTCGGCAGACCTCAACAAACTTCCTTCCATGGAGGCAAAGGAAATGGTCGTAGTACTTGACAGAAAGCAGCAAACTGCAGATGTCATCCTGCCATCGGGTGCCTCCTTGCTTGTGAATAACGAGGTGCAAGGTATGAGTAAGAAGAGAATTGGTATAGCTCTGAAGAAAGAAGACGTAAAAGAGGTAAGCTTCTATAATGCAGGTGGTAGTCTTGCACTAAAGGAACCAAACAGTTATTATAAGGACAAGGAGGTGACTGTCAGCAAGCTCAAGCAGTTTACGCTAGAAATTCATCAAACCATCGATGTATCAAGCCAGCTTACAGAAAAGCAGGCAACCAAGATTGAGAAATTTCAGGCTATCCAGGACTCTGAGGGAAAGTATGCCTTCTTCATCAAGCCAGAGAATGAAAAATCATTCTCTATCTATCCGATGAAGGAACATCTCAATGCCTATTTCAATGTCATGGGCAAGGACAACAAGCAGGAAATGCATCAGGCTCTGGCTCAGAAATATTATGATATAGGTTACAGGTATCCAGAATCCAAGCAGCAACTCATTGTGCCAAATACCGAGGGTATTGATATGAGCCGCATTGAGAAGGTTAGAATCTGTGCCGACAAGGATGACCCGAAGGTGAAGGTAGTCATTGCCACAGTGGATGGAGAAAGAATGCAGAAGCCAATAGCCAAGCAACAGTGGTACAATCTCTGGCTCGCTGATGACATGGCTGAATATAAAAAGGCTGTAGCTGCCGTTACATTTATTCCTCAGATACAACAAACTGTTGGAAATAATCAGCAGCAGGTTCTTGAAAATGAGGGAAGAAATGTGGCCGAAAAAGAGCCTGGAGAAAAGGAGGGCTCCCATCAGGAAGCAAGTTCACATAGAGGATTTCATCGATAATAACTAGCCATGGGGAATACCCATGGCTATCACCAACCCAAATGATATGGCAATAGATAAAAATGCATTTTATGCAAAATATGCCCAGGTGGCCATTGAACAACAAATCAAATATGGCATCCCGGCATCCATCACCCTTGCTCAAATGGGATTTGAGAGTACTTTTGGTACATCGCGTCTTGCACGTGAAAGTTCCAATTTCTTTGGAGTGAAGCAGGGTGGGTCATGGAAGGGGCCTGTCAGCTACCATGTGGATGATCATGGTTATCCGGAAGCATTCAGAGTGTATTCCGGGGTAAATGCCAGTGTGGAGGATCATTCCAAGGTTCTTCTGTTGGACAGATACCAGAAATATTGTGCCTCAAAAAGTTCCCAAGACTATAGAGGCTGGATTAATGGCATTGTGAAAGGTGGATATGCGAGCAGTCCTACCTATAAGGAAGACCTGCTTGATGAAATTCAACGTTACCATCTTGACCGATATGATCAGATGGCAGTTCTGCAATCCCAGAAACAAGGTGTCAATATCGGGTATGCAAGGAAGGGTGAACAGTCTCTTCCTAGAATGCCCACCACCCTATCCCTCCCCATTGATTTCAGAAATCTCAAAGTAACAGGTATGTTCCATGAAGATAGAGGAAATCATCTGCATGGAGGCATAGACATCGCAACTGGAGGCAAGAATCTGCCAGTGTATGCAACAGAAAATCAGGGCAAGGTCATTTCTGCCTGCTATGGAAAGGCTACCGGTAATATGATTAAGATCGCATATGACAAGGACGATGGAACTCAGCTCCAGTGTATCTATATGCACCTGAGCCAAATAAATGTCAAGGAAGGTCAGGTCGTTCAGGCTGGTCAACAGATTGGAATATCGGGCAATACAGGTCGATCCACAGGTCCACATTTGCATTTTGAGACAAAAATCAAGGATGCTTCCGGCAAAATAGAGGCATTCAATCCGATTCATTATCTCGCAGCAATAGAAGGTAGAACCAGTAACGATACACCTCTTTTGAGAAATGGGCAAGACCTTCTGGCAGAGGAAAGAAGCAAATATTCACCCGTCGCTCATCCTATATCCCAGGAAGATAAGGCGCAAAATCTTCTTGCCAACATTACTCAGTCCAATGATCCAACCAAATGGCTCGGATATTTGATGAGTCAAAATAGTGAAACTGGTATGGATAATAACAAAGATGCCTTTTCTGAGCTGATCTCCACTCTCTTTTCAGCAGCTCTTGTCATGGCAGCTAAGATAAAGGCCAATGAGATGCAGGCTGTAGTTAATAGGGAGGCCAGATTGACTGAGAATGACGAGGAAAAGACGGAATGCCAACTGGTAAAGAGAGAGAGGGAGAAAGTGGATGCATCAAAGCTGCACGTCCTCGCAAGTACTATTTTTGAGATCGAATGCCCAGAAAACAAGCAGACTTTCGGTCTCAAACAAGCATAAATTTAAGAATTGTATCATCATTAAAACAAGAAAATATGATCAAATGTAATGTTACCGCGTGCGGCATCATTGTCAGCAGCGCAGTTGAAAAGCAGAATAAGGAAGGTGGAAAATTCCTTGCTTTTACCATCATCGTTCCTATTGAGGGAAAGGACAAGAGTGTCAAGGAACTTCATATTGGAGTAACGGCTGAAGGTGACCAGACTACAGCTGCCAACTATCAGGCAGGACGCCGTGTCACTGTTCATGGAAATCTCTTTATCAAGAAGGTGGAAGAGAATCTTTATTTCAATCTCCGTTCGGAAGGAGCCATTGAGCAGAACGACTCCTCTCTCCCAGACCGTCTGGAAGGAGTTATGGAGTTTAAAGGCAAGATCGGAAACAAGGGTATTGAAACCATGACCAGTAAAAAGGGCACTTCGTTCAAGGTATTCTCGGCCTTTTCTTCTGATAAGGATGGTGAGAACAGAGCCTTTACATGGGTAAAGTTCATTGTAGGCAAGCCCTTGGACATCAATGTTAATGCCGGTGAGTATGTGGAAGTACATGGTGACATGCAACTGGATGTCTATAAGAATAAGCTTCAGATCGGATGTCGTACCACCTCGGTATCACATTGGGATTTGAAAGCCAATACGTAGTCCAAATGTCATGTACTGAGAAGGAAATAAAAGAACAGATAGGAAAACATTGCCATATATGCTGGGCAATAACCTTGTATCTAGCAATGTTTTCCTATCTAATCATTCATAATAGAAAAAAGAATTAATGAATTATCAAACAAGTCAGAGCAAAGGAGACCGTTTCATGAAGGGATGGCAAACCCTTTTCTCTAAAAGTCAGCAAGCAGGCAAGAAGCCGTTTCCTAAGGACCGTTTTTTCTCTCCAGAGGAATTGGAGTTCTTGGATACAACTCAAAGCGAACTCTCATTGCTGGAGAAATGGGCTTTACAGCTTGGTAAGTGGGCCCGGGATAAGTCAGAAACGTCCAAATTCCCCCAAGTGAAATGGCAAGCAGGAAGATTTTCAACCTGGGTAGATAACATCGAGGAAATGGATTCCAAGAATAAACAGATAGAGCGCTTTCGCCAGTTAAAGGCAGATGGTTACGTTCTTCCTTCTGCCTATGAATCCATGATAGAAGATAAACTGGGTAAGGATTTGGTAGGAATGTTTTTCAAGCAGGGACATGGTAACAAGGAACGAATCTGTACAGTGGATACCTATATTGGCGGTAATTCTGCAAGAGAATCACATATAGCATATTCCACTTTCCTTTCTCCTTCAACACAACCAGAGCTTCATGAAATTCCTCTAGCGAGGTTTCAGCAACTCATTCAATCCAAGGAACTGGTGCAATTGACACCAGAAGAGACAAAAAGTTGGGTAAAGGGAAGAGAACAGGTGGAGGCCGCTCGTAAGGATTTTATGGCTTTGCAAAAAGATATAGGCAAAACTTACCCTTTGAATTTCGGAGGAGACTTTCCCGCAGTCTCGCGTAAGCAAATATTCTCTCAATTCCTGCAAAAGAACATCACTCCATTGTCATGGAGTTTGAATGCAAAAGATGATATGAAGGTGAACTTCTATGTCAATGATAGATGGGAAAAAGTGCAGCAACTTGATATTACCCCATTGAATGCCCACCAGCACATGGAACTTTTGAGAGCTGTCAAAACGCAACTGGAAAGTGATAATTTGAATGCCCACTTGGAGAAGCTCATGTCCTGTTTGGGAAATAAGATAGGTGATAGCATCTTGTTCACCCCAAATTCTCCTGGTGGCATTCAAACCACCGATGACCATGCCGATGGGGTACTTTTATCCAACAGTGGCAAATTGTCTGCTTTCAAGAAGCCAAAGAATGTTGAAATACCTCTCAATACGGATGATCTCAAACTCATCAAGGAGGGATTAATCAAGGAAGGTGTGACTAAAATTGCCTTGCTGCAATCCAAATCACCTGAGGAAACTGAGCAACTTGCTCAGCTCACCAAGGAATTGACCATGATTTTAGGTAGCAAGCAGGCTTTCAATCAGCATCTTAGCCATGTGCTCAGTTCTCCAGAACCATCTCAAAAAGAGTTCAAAGAAGCCTCTAAAGAAGATCATGTAAATGACCGGCAAGAAGTTGCGCTCATGAAAGACTATGTTCAATCGATGAAAGATGCCAATAATCCTTTTTCTGGAGATATGATGCTTCTTCCAGACGAGACCGAGATCAAGACTCTGTTTCAAGAGCAAGAGATGTTGGAAGATGATTATGAAAGAAACGTCTCTTCCATGGATCTAAAGGCAAGAAATCAGATGGAAGTTCAAATTCAGAAAAGTGTGGATCATTACGAGAAAAAGCTATCTTCCCTGATTGGTGATTATTTCTCACAGGAGAAGCTTCAACAGAAGAAAAATGCTCCAGAGAATGAAGAAAAGGTTTATATGTCTTCAGAGGATGGTTTTTTCGAGCCCATTAAAGGTAGGTGGCATACTGAGGAACACCTTCATACGCAGGCGTACTCACAGTATGGAAAGCTTATTGCTGATCGATTGAGTTTGCAGGTTACCTATCCGGAACTTCCATGGATTAAAAGCAATGCTGCTCTTCCTCAGGGTATTAATGGAGACAAGTTTGACAGCAAAACATCCTTGCTTCTTTCCATCCTGACGGAAAAGGAGGGATACGAGGTTCCTATCTACATGACGCTTGATGATATTAAGAGAGAAAATCTCAAGGTTGATATCAGCAAAGAAGGTTTCTGTCTGTCAGATGGGAAGACTTTGCAAACAGTATATAATATTGAGCAAACCAATTTTTCTATGGAACATCCTCAGAAATGGGAGCAACTTAGAAAATCATGTAAGGTTCCTGCATCGAAACAAACTTCCGTGATAGGCATGCTTACCGAAAAAGGCAAATATCCTGCACAGGTAATTTTTGA
The DNA here is from genome assembly GCF_052118345.1 of Prevotella sp. LCP21S3_D2. NCBI lineage: Bacteria > Pseudomonadati > Bacteroidota > Bacteroidia > Bacteroidales > Prevotellaceae > Prevotella > Prevotella sp. LCP21S3_D2. The sequence continues at coordinate 39,672 of NZ_JBQKHJ010000028.1, forward strand.
TGGCAGAAAAGGTCTGGTCAGCTATAGTGCTAAGGAAGATGCCATTCACCTTGCACCTCATCAGTTATTTGAATCAGAGGATGACTATATGAGAGACCTTTCAATAGGCCTAGTGCGTAGTACTCGCAAGGAAGCTGCTAAACTTACCAGATATGAACATTTGGTAAAGGAAGAACTTCTAGCACATATGGGCGGAGCCATGATTGGCCAAAGATGTAAGTTTGACGTGAAAGGCCTGGACTATAACAAATACTGGAAAGACCTTCTCAAACAAGATCCAGGATTCACAAAACATGCCTTGACATCTGCAGAACATGCTGTGAATATCATCTTCCAGTATGTAGAAAAAGCCAATCAAGCAGAATCCCCAGATAAGAGTATTGATTTAAGAACCTCAACCCCCATCGACATGGATGTAGATGGCAATGGCATTATTGAAAGCCAGGAAAACATGGCTGCCGATACCAAGCAAGGTGAGAATGAGCAAGCTCATGATCATAATCATAAAGAAGATACCATGCTGCCACATGCATCCAAAAGCAAGTGTTCCAGATAATACGGAGAGTGTGTCATAGATCTATGACATACTCTCAAATTTCACCAAACAGCAACATAACGGGTGCAAAAAAAGTACAAACAAAACACAATGAACGGAAAGATAATGGTTTAAGCCACAAATAGTTATCTTAAAATTTGGCGCTTTCATTTATTTTTAGTATTTTTGCGCAAATATTTTAATTAACTTGAATCTTCGAAATAAATATGTATCAAGAGTATTACGATAATGACAACTATCAGGATGATATGAATTATTCCCCAGTTGAAGAATACAACTGGAGTCCTAATTTATTTGCCAAGCTTGTATCCTACTTGAATGAGTCTGTCTCACCGGATGTAATCAGATTAGGCATTATAGCTGGAATAAGAAAATCATCATCCACAGAGGACGCACCTGCCAATTGGGATAAGGTGGAAACCATGCGCCGTTATGTGGATAGCGTTAACAGAGGACTGGGCTTGCCAGAGGATGCGACTCTCATGTCTCTTCTCCATTCAACCCAATGGACGGGTTATGGACTTTTCTCAATGAGTTTTATCTCAGAAATGAATCTGGACTATCAAGGAATCTGCATGGATGAGCAAACTTCCCTATCCTACCCAAGTATGGTATTTCTCATCGCATTAGTGAAGGGAATGAGTATGATTAATCTTAAAAATCCGTCTTCAACTGACGAAACTGCTAAAACATATACCTATCTTGTTCCAAGCCAATTCTCAACATTTTCATACGCATCATTCCTCAATGTAGCCAATAATCGTCTCTTCAATAAAGAGGAAGTCACCCCACAGGACATAGAAGAACTTACCGGCCTTGCATTCAAGGGACGCTATTGGAAACAGGGAACCTCTTTAAAAGGTAAAGATAGCGAACTGTTTATCAATGTTCTCAAAAGTATCATGTCCGATATCCTGGGACTCACGCTCAATGTTGATATGGAGTCTTTTTCAAAACAGGCAAAGCAGGTTGAACTGATTGCTGCCACTCCAAAAGAGGTAACTCTTACAGAAAAGGAGCTATCTACCCAAAAGTTGAGTGTTGCTAAAGCAGTGGAAATTGTACTCAACAGATGCTCTCTCCCTCTTGAAAGAGACCAACTCCTCTTAGAAATTCAGGAATTAAGACCTTCTACAAGAGAAGATACCTTCAATACCATGCTTTCAAAACTTCATAAGGACGATGTTATCAACTTCTTCGAAGGTGGCTTAATTGGTGTCAAAGGAAAACGATATGGAAGAGGCTATAAAAAAGTTGATCGTTTTAAGAAAAAAAGTTAACAATATAAAATAACAGCGGTTTTCCATTAAGGAAAAACCGCTGTTGTCTTTTACAGAACAATTCAAATCGCACTACTCATCACAAGCGATGCGATTTGAGAATAGAATTATTCATAATACGCTATGAGTCGGTTCAAACTTTTTAAAAACATCTGTTACTTATGCTATTCTCACGAATGACACAATAGTACTAACAATTGGATAATAATTTAAAAGCTTATCTATATATGTAGTTGGCAAACATACAAAATCGCCATTGATATGGATTCTTCGTCCAACCTTATTGGCTGATAATTTCCTCCATGTTCAAAATTCAAGAAATCCACTACAGACCACCATTTCTCAATTTCCCCTGTGGAAACATCCAAGTCATGGGCACATTTCTGCTTATCTGTGGAATATGGATTCTGATATCGCCAGAGAGTCACATGAAGGGCGGGCTTAGATGAATATAGCTCATCCAAAAACTCGCTGTTCTCACACCATTGATGAAACATAGAAGTATCTGCTGCAGTTGAATTCTCATTCTTACTGACTACAGTGTCCAAGAATAGTCCATTATATTCATCTAAAAAATCCTTGGCAGATTCTTCATCTTCACTGCTTCCACTCTCCTGACACCACTTCTTGAAGCGGTTGATCATACCTATTGAATGATGTTCAATATATTGCAGAGCAGAGATTGAATCCTGCTCATACCAATCGAGAAGCTGATGCTCCTCTTGAAATCCACTTAGTATCATACCTGTTATCCTTTAAAAATGAATACTAGCGATGGAATGCAGCTCTCTTTACCTGGTTCACTCTCTCAGCCAATGCATCTAACATGTCCTGAGTATAGTCTTCTTCCTTCACATAGGAAAAATGCCCATCATTCACCCAACAACCGCTGATGCCAAAACTGTAAAGAGGAAATTCGTCTCCAGTGAATTCTCTCTGCCACTGTTCTTTATCTCCGTTCACTACACGAATACCTATATCCTGCATCAGGTCAATTCCCAACGAAATTGGTTTGTCTTCCTGTATCAGACAAAGAACATCCCCTTCTTTAAGTTGCTCAAAATCTGAGACTTCCATATCCAATTGTCTGCCTAGTACACGCATGTTATGCTGTATTACATAGGCCGGCATGGAAACAATCTGCTGGGTAGCATAATCCAACTGATAATACGCATTTTTTTCAGCTGAATATAGGGCTTTACCGTTTTTGAGAGCCTGTTGCTGCTGTAATTCAAACTCTTCCAGCAATTTGCTTTTCCAGCAGGACATGAAGATGACATCAATGCCATCTTCTGTCCTCACTAGAGAAAGTCTTGCGAGAGAGTTATTACAATTTCCATTCTCATCTACATTGCAAATAGGCAGAAGTGGAGTTCGTTGCCCAGAGAGCAACTGCTCCAATACCTTCTGTGGAAGGTCATCTACCATTTCTTGCGAGAGTCCAAATGAAGCTAGAAGCTCATAAGGAATCTCATTATCCTGAAATCTTTCTACCTTAGTCATACCTTATCTAAATTTTTCGGCAAAGGTAATGCTAAAAAATGAATTTTTCCTCCTCTGCATAATTAAACTTTATTTTTAACATATCTATGACAATATATTAACAATAGAACTGCTTTTGTGTTAAAAAATAACTTCAATTCATTTTCTACCTATAAATTCAATCTTTCCATTTACCTTTGCACCCTGTATTATATAAATAAGGTAGAAATGATGAAAAGATTGAAATGGATGATTACAAGCTTGCTCTGGCTGCCCATAAATGTTCTGGCACAAGGATCTGCTGAAGCCGCGAACTATTGGATAGACAAGTACCAAAGTGTCTGCTATCCCTTAAAGAGCATTCAAATCTGCTCAACATACGGAATAAGGTCTGACCCATTCACTGGGAAAAAAAGGAATCATCAAGGCATTGACCTAGTTGCTAAATATGAAGAGGTATATGCCATGTTTGATGGTTTTATCAAAACAGTGGGTTATGATCCTATCGCAGGACATTACATCACCTTGCAGGCAGGCAACTATACATTGAGTTATTGTCATCTCTCAGAAATCTGGGTAAAGAATCAGGAAATGGTATATGCTGGTGATGCTTTGGGAAAAACAGGTGCTTCCGGAAGGGCTACCGGCCCTCATTTGCATCTTACATGCCGCCTCCTGGGGAAAATAGAGAATCCCTACCTGCTTCTGACTTTTGTAAGGGACACCCAACAAAGAGCTGTAGAAGCTTTAGACCTGGACAAAAAAGATAAATTAAGTCCGGCGGATTTCTTGAAGCGATATGCCCCACTAGCCATGAGCCAGCAACGTAAATATGGTATTCCATCATCGGTTATCTTAGCCCAGATGGCCTTTGAAAGTGGTTGGGGAACAAGCAAATTAGCCAAGGAAGGAAACAACTTCTTTGGTATCAAGGCTAGCAAGAACTGGTTGGATAAAGGACTACCCTATAGTCTGCATAATGATGATAAGCCAAGTGAGAAATTCTGTAACTTCTCTTCTGCAGAAGAAAGCATGGAATATCATTCCAGGCTTTTAATGGGTGAACGCTATCAGAAATGCCATAAATATGATTCCACTGACCATCATAATTGGCTCAAAGGGATTAAGGCTGCCGGATATGCCACAAATATTCATTATGTCAGATGCTGTGAGAGGATTATCAGCCGATACAAGCTTTTCCTCTTCGATCATCTTGCTGAAAAGTTGTGACTCTGCTCAACTACACATTATAATATATATAACATAAAAGATTAAAATAAGAGCATGAAAAGATTGAAACTATTATTCCTCGGACTTTGCCTGGCAGTGATTTCTGCACAGGCCCAAGTCGTCTTCTCGGAGGACGAGAAGAACTTTGTGGTATCACAAGTGACTACACCAATACAGGATGCAGCGACCACGTGTACTACCAATCATGATGCATCATGTCTAAAATTCAAGCCATCTGGCATTCTGGACAACTGGTTTGTCTCTGCACGAACTGGAGCTGCCGCTTTTGGCGGTTCTCCATCGGGATGCGGTGATCTCTTTGACAGAGTAACTCCCAACTTGGAAATCACCTTGGGCAAATGGCATACTCCATACTTTGGTACCCGTATTGCCTTTGATGGATTCAAGTTCAAGACAGCTAATCTCAACAAGGAAAGATATGAAAACTATCACTTGGATCTGATGGTCAATATATCATCCTTTTATCATAAGGATTATGAGAAAATGCCAAAATGGAACTTTGTTCCTTACATGGGAGCTGGTGTCATCCACAATTCACACCTCCACAAGACAGAGTTTGCCCTCAACTATGGTATGCTATGCAGCTATAGAATCGCTGACAGATTAAGTTTGTCCGCAGAAGTTGGTGCTATTGCCACTGCTCAGAAATTCGATGGCCTGGGAACAGGAAGTTCACTCAGAGATAACCTGTTTCATGCCAACTTGGGACTTACAATAGATATAGGAAAGCAAGGATGGAAGAAAAAATCATTAAAAACGGTCCCTTACTATCATTGCAATGTGCCAAGAGAAGTATCTTTCTATCCTAAGAACAACTATCGAGGCCTCAATGAACTGAGAGAAAGAATAAGAAGCGTAATGGGTTCGGGTGATGTCATACATGATAAGAATATCGACGTTCCTATCTTGTTCTTTTTCAAAATCAACAGCATTGATTTCGTTGATAACCAACAGAAAATAGAACTATCTGAGATAGCAGCTGCAGTGAAGGAATATAATCTCAAAGTAAAAGTCATTGGTGCAGCAGATAGCCGCACAGGCAGTAAAGAGTATAACAGAAAGTTGAGTATCAAAAGAGCTAAGTATATAGCCAAGCTGCTGATTGATGCTGGTGTACAAAAGGAAAAGCTACAAGGTGTGAGCCATGGAGGAATTGATATATATAAGCCATACACGGCCAATCGCCATACATGTGTCATTTTATCCAAAGACAATTCATCACTGGAAAATAAATAGGATATAATAACAAATAATATGAAAATTATGAAATAATATTTTGATAATTGAATTATTCTTCTTAACTTTGCAACATGAAAAGTGCAAAAGTGTTGAAGATATTACACATATCACGCCAAACTTTGGTAAAATATGTACAGAATAAAGAGATTAGGGTAGTCGAGTTGCCAAACGGTTTCTATGATTACAATGATGACGATGTTTACCGCAAGGCTGGTCTTGCCAATGAGAGACTGAATGTCACTTACGCAAGAGTCTCAACAGCCAAGCAGAAAGCAGACCTCGTAAATCAAGAGCAGACGCTGATTAGTTATTGTAACAAGAACGGAATAAAGGTCAACAAGTCATACAAGGATGTAGCAAGTGGTATGAACTTCGACCGCAAGCAATTCAAATTACTACTTGATGACATTCTTAGTTACAAAGTTGCAAAGCTCTACATAACATATAAAGATAGACTTTCGAGAATATCTTTCGATATGTTTCAGAGACTGTTTGCTGAGTTTGGATGCGAGATAGTTGTGATTAATGATTCGGATGACAAATCCGACGAAGCCGAAATCTTTGAAGAGATAATTTCTTTGCTGCACTGCTTCGCCATGAAGATGTACAGCAAGAGAAGAAAACGCAAGTTAGAAATAGTACAAGAAGACTTAAAAAATGAGATTAGTCTATAAATTCTACATACGCCACACAGATGAGTTAGACAGATTGTTCCGCATATCGAACAACCTGTATAACCAGGCTCTCTATCTGTTCCGTCAGCGTCTCGATGCTGACGGTGTTTGGACGTGGTATAACGACATGGATAAACTCATTAAGGGTGTCACCAACCTCGAAGGCGAATGTAATTACAAGTTGTTGAAGTCTCAGTGTTCACAGCAGATACTCCGTGTTCTGGATAAGAATATGAAGGCATACTGCAAGAGCATCAAGGATTGGAAGAAACACCCAGAGAAGTATAAAGCCATGCCACAGATGCCGCATTATCGCAAGCGCGGTGGTATGTTCAACTTGTACTATACCAATCAGTCATGCAGTATCAAGGATGGACGCTTAAAACTTGCAAAGGACTTGTTCGTAGATATTCCTCAATGGGAGAAATACAGCAGTCGCATTGTCAAGTTTAATCAGGTGCGTATGCTCCCTAATAGACATAATATCAAGGTTGAGATTGTTTATGACTACGACGTACAGCACGCAGATGTTGATACGGACAAATGC